>FXLX01000006.1 GCA_900180385.1 uncultured Candidatus Thioglobus sp.
GTCAACAAGGCTGTCGCCTTGTTGAATGATAAACCAAGAAAAGTCCTGAGTTATAAAACGCCAAAAGCGGTATTTGAATCAGGTATTATTAACCAACAGAAAGTTGCGCTTAGAATTTGAATTTAGGTAATAAAAAATTATGGATATTTACCCTATTGCAAAATCTAATAAAAAGCCACTTTGCGACGCTTCACAATATGAGCAGATGTATGCTCAGTCAATTGAAGACTCTGATAAATTCTGGGCCGAGCAGGCTAAAGAGTTTTTAAATTGGGATAAAGAGTGGACGCAAGTTTCAAATGTTGATTACACACAAGGAAAAATTGAGTGGTTTAAAGGCGGTGAGTTAAATGTTGCTTATAATTGTATTGATCGTCATCTTCCAGAAAGAGCTAATCAAACAGCAATTATTTGGGAGGGTGATAACCCTGAAGTTAGCAAAAAAGTAACTTATCAACAATTGCATGATGAAGTGGCGAAGCTTGCTAATGGCTTGAAACAACTAGGCATTAAAAAAGGTGATCGTGTTTGCATCTATATGCCAATGATTCTTGAAGCGAGTTATGCAATGCTTGCATGTGCTCGAATTGGCGCAATTCATAGTGTGGTATTTGGTGGTTTTTCACCAGAAGCATTAAAAGATAGAATTCTTGATTCTGAATGTAAAATTGTTATTACTGCTGATGAAGGTATGCGTGGTGGACAGGCAACTGCACTTAAGGATAACGTAGATATAGCTGTTAGCGCTTGTGATTGCATTAGTAAAGTAGTTGTGGTAAAAAACACAGGTGGCGACGTTGCCTGGAATGATAAGGATATTTGGTATCACGATTTAGTTGCTGACGTTCCTAGTGAATGTCCATGCGAATCATTTGATGCGGAAACACCTTTGTTTATTCTTTACACTTCGGGTTCAACCGGTAAGCCAAAAGGCGTATTACACACATCAGGCGGTTATTTACTTTATGCGGCAATGACACATAAATACATCTTTGATTATCAACAGAGGGATGTTTACTGGTGTACTGCTGATGTTGGCTGGGTAACAGGACACTCTTACATTGTTTACGGTCCATTGGCCAACGGCGCAACAACACTCATATTTGAAGGTATTCCGACCTATCCAGATGCTTCTCGTTTTTGGCAGGTGATTGATAAGCATAAGGTAAACATTTTCTATACTGCGCCAACTGCAATTCGCGCTCTGATGGGTGCGGGTGATGAGTTTGTTGAAAAAACAGATCGCTCAAGCTTGCGTGTTTTGGGCACAGTTGGTGAGCCGATTAACCCAGAAGCATGGGAATGGTATTATCATAAAATTGGCCAAGGTAAATGTCCTGTGGTGGATACTTGGTGGCAAACTGAAACGGGTGGTCATATGATTACACCATTGCCATATGCCACTAAGCTTAAGCCCGGATCGGCTTCCAAGCCATTCTTTGGTATTGAGCCGCAAATCGTTAATGAGCGGGGTGAAATTTTAGAAGGCGAGGCAGAGGGTATTTTGGTATTGGCTAGATCATGGCCGGGGCAAATGCGTATGCTGTATAAAAATCATGAGCGTTTCATGGAAGCGTACTTCTCAACCTTTCCAGGCAAGTATTTTGCAGGTGATGGGGTTAAACGTGACAAGGACGGCTACTACTGGATCACTGGTAGAGTGGATGATGTATTAAATATTTCAGGACATCGTTTGGGTACTGCGGAGATTGAGTCAGCGCTGGTATTGCATGAGAGTGTTTCTGAAGCTGCAGTTGTGGGTTACTCTCATGACATTAAAGGTCAGGCCATTTATGCTTATGTATCGATTATGAATGGTGTAGAGCCAACAGATGAACTAAAAACAGAATTAGTTAAATTGGTGCGCGCTGAAATTGGCCCAATTGCAACCGTGGATAAAATTCAGTTTGCACCAGGATTGCCAAAGACACGAAGCGGAAAGATCATGCGACGCATCTTAAGAAAAATTGCTGAAAATGATTATGATAACTTAGGCGACACCTCTACATTGTCAGAACCAGAAGTAGTCAAAGATTTAATCAATAATCGAATTGCTTAGCGCTGACTTAATCCAGTTCTAAGCTTCTTTAAGTTCTTTTTAATTTTTTCCTTAAGGCTAACTTCACATTGATTGTGGTAGCTTTTTTGCATATCAACACCTAAAGAAACCACCTTGCCAAAGATTTTGTTTTCAAGCTCCATGGTGTCTTTAATGTTGTCACAATAGTTATCAATTTCTTCGTTAGTATAAGAAACTAACGTTGCAATACCGATGGCTGGAACGATCAGGCCGGTAATGGCGATACCACTTGTTGTTTCTTTAAGTGACTCAATACGGGTGATATTTTTAATCACTCTTTGCGTATTTTGAGTGGTAAAAATATCTTCCAAATAGCTAACCTTTTCAGCAGATAGGCTTAGTTTTTGTTTGGCAGATTGCAAACTACCTTGCAAAGTTTTTACTTGATCTCTAGCATCACTCATTTGTGAAATTTCACTACCTAAAACACTGGTTTTACTTGTGACTAAAGATAGTTTTTGCTGTGCAATTTTCAAGGCCGAACGAGCACCAATCAACTGATTGTTTAAAGCTTCTAAAGCAGAAGAATCATTACTTTTATTGACACCTGGTGTTGATTGCAACGCATCAAGTTTGGTGTTGTATTCTTGGGTTGTTGCCTGAATTTCAGTTTCTAGTTCAGTAATTTTATCAGTGTAGAAAAAATAGCCTGCAATTAACGCAAAGGCAAATACGATACTACTAAATAATGATTTGTTTTCCATAGCTAGCTATCAAATTGGTTGTGTTTAATAGGTGAGTATTATACGCTATTTTTCGAACTATATAAGAATATTATTATATTTTAATATAAATTAAAGTTTAGTTATTTCAACCACTTAGCAGCTTGTTTGGCGTAATAAGTTAAGATAGCATCGCTACCAGCACGCTTAAAGCAAAGCAGAGTCTCTAATACAACTTTCTTTTCATTAATCCAACCGTTTTGACTAGCGGCTTTAATTTGTGCGTATTCACCACTAACGTGATAAGCAAATGTTGGCATGCCGAAAGTTTGCTTAATGCGATAAACGATATCCAAGTAAGGCAGACCAGGTTTGATCATAACCATATCTGCACCCTCGTCAATATCAAGACCTACTTCGCGAATAGCTTCGTCAGAGTTAGCAGGATCCATTTGGTAAGTTTCTTTACTGGAATTACCAAGATTGGCAGATGAGCCTACTGCATCTCTAAATGGGCCGTAGTAGCTTGATGCATATTTAGCTGAATAGGCTAGGATGTTGGTATGAATATAACCATCTTCTTCAAGCGCTTCGCGAATAGCACCAATACGGCCATCCATCATATCTGAAGGGGCAACAATATCACTGCCTGCTTGCGCGTGTGATAGTGCTTGTTTAACCAATACTTCAATGGTTTCATCATTTAGTACGTAGCCTGAATCATTAATTAAGCCATCTTGCCCATGCGTGGTGAATGGGTCAAGTGCAACATCGGTAATAACGGCTAATTTTGGTTGGGTCGCTTTAAGCGCACGAACAGCACGTTGTGCTAAGCCATCTTTATTAAATGCTTCTTCTGCGGATAAAGATTTTTTACTCTCTGGTACCACAGGAAATAACGCCACGGCGCGAATACCTAAATCAACTAATTCTTGTGCCTCAACTAATAATTGATCTATACTTAAACGCTCGATATCTGGCATAGAATCAATACTTTCGCGTTTATTATCGCCTTCGATAATAAAGATAGGAAAAATTAAATCGTCAGTGGTTAGTGTGTTTTCACGCATTAATTCACGGGTATGTGCGTGTTTTCTCATACGACGCGGTCTATGGGTTAAAATTGCCATCTTAAATTAATTATTAGTTATTTCACCGAATTATACAACATGAGCCAATCAAGCGAAACCTTAGTCAGTATGTCAAACGTCAAAGAGGCGTTTATTAAACCTTTTCCCAACTCTTACAAGATTTATGTTGAGGGTTCACGCAAGGATATTCAAGTGCCAATGCGTGAAATCACATTAACAGATACCATTGGTGAGTTGGCTGAGAAAAACGATCCAATTCATGTGTACGATACTTCAGGTGTTTATACAGACCCAAGTGTTCAAATTGATTTACGCAAGGGTTTATCAAATATCCGTGAAAACTGGATTAATGAGCGCGCCGATACTGAAATGCTTGAAGGCATGAGTTCGGATTTTTCTAATGAGCGTCTTGATAATTCTGAACTTGATGAATTGCGTTTTGAATTCTTAAAGACACCTAGACGTGCAAAAGACGGTAAAAACGTAACGCAAATGCATTATGCCAAGCAAGGTATTATCACTCCAGAAATGGAATACATTGCCATTCGTGAAAATTGCAAATGGCAAGACTACAAAGACCAAATTGGCCAGCACAAAGGTGAAAGCTTTGGTGCTGAAATTCCAGATGAAATTACTGCTGAATTTATTCGTAGTGAAGTTGCTCGTGGTCGCGCCGTAATTCCAGTCAATATTAACCACCCTGAAACTGAGCCGATGATTATTGGCCGTAACTTCATGGTGAAAATTAATGGCAACATTGGTAATTCAGCACTCGGCTCAAGTATTGAAGAAGAGGTTGATAAGATGGTTTGGGGTATTCGTTGGGGTGCTGATACCATTATGGATCTTTCAACCGGTAAGAATATTCATGAAACACGCGAGTGGATTATTCGTAATTCGCCAGTTCCTATCGGTACTGTGCCAATTTACCAAGCCTTGGAAAAAGTTAACGGTGTTGCTGAAGACCTTACCTGGGAAGTATTTAGAGATACGCTTATTGAGCAAGCTGAGCAGGGTGTTGACTACTTTACAATCCATGCAGGTGTACGCCTTAGACACGTACCACTTACGATTGATCGCATTACCGGCATTGTATCTCGTGGTGGCTCTATCATGGCCAAGTGGTGTTTAGCACACCATACTGAAAGCTTCATTTATACCCATTTTGAAGATATCTGTAAAATCATGAAGCAGTATGATATTACCTTCTCATTAGGTGATGGCTTGCGTCCAGGTTGTATTGCTGACGCTAACGATGCGGCGCAATTTGGCGAGCTAGAAACCCTAGGTGAGCTAACTAAAATCGCTTGGAAGCATGATGTTCAAACCTTTATTGAAGGTCCGGGTCATGTGCCAATGCAGATGATTAAAGAAAATATGGATAAGCAATTAGAAGAATGTGGCGAGGCGCCGTTCTACACATTAGGTCCATTGACTACAGACATTGCGCCAGGTTATGATCATATTACCTCTGCAATTGGTGCTGCTCAAATCGGTTGGTATGGTTGTGCTATGCTTTGTTACGTTACCCCGAAAGAACACTTGGGCTTGCCGAATCAAGACGATGTAAAGGAAGGTATTATTGCTTACAAAATTGCCGCTCATGCAGCTGATCTTGCTAAGGGCCATCCTGGTGCACAGATTCGTGACAACGCATTAAGTAAAGCGCGTTTTGAATTTAGATGGGAGGATCAGTTTAATCTTGGCTTAGATCCGGATACAGCGCGAAAGTATCATGATGAAACCATGCCTAAACAAGCGGCTAAAACTTCTCATTTCTGTTCAATGTGTGGACCTAAATTTTGTTCAATGAAAATAACGCAAGAAATTAAAACCATGGATGAAGAGGAGCTTGCTAAGATTAATACTGCTATCCAACTTGAAATGAATCAAAAATCAGCCGAGTTTTTGGAAAATGATTCTGAAATATATATGAAAGAGGGTGCTTGAACACTCGTTCATGAAATTTGCGAAATTTCTATTTTCTTAAATTCTTTTAGGCAGCACTGCTTAGAAGGATTGAGGTTTTCACAGTTACAGTAGTTATATTTAGTCTGAAACACGACAAAATCCTTTAAAACAGCACCTTTTCCAGATTTTAACACCTCTATGTAAGTATTTTCACTGATATTGAGCCATTCGGCGCTATTCGATTTTTGGTCGGTATGGAGGCGTTGGTTGACTTTGTATTGATCACGTGGACCGCTTCATTTTTGTATTATGAAATGCAGCGATTTTGGGAAGTTAAATAAGCTTATTAATAATATCTGCTATTTTTTTCACCGCCCCTTGTTGCGAATCAAAATAGATTTTGGCATTTTTTCCTAAAGCTTTTAACTGTTTAGAGTCGTCTAACAGAGTGGCAATTTGTTCAAATAAATCATCAGAATTTTGCACTTGAATAGCTGCTTGTTGCAATAGTAAATCTGTAGATATTTCACTAAAGTTAAACACTGTTGGGCCAAATAATATGGGCTTGGAAAGGGCGGCTGGCTCAAGCATATTATGCCCACCAGTGTCATTTAAACTGCCACCCATAAAGACAACATCACTCACTTCAAAATAGCTCATCATCTCCCCCATGGAGTCGCCTAATAGCACTTGAGCCTTGGTGGCTGATCTTGCACTTGATCGACGCTCAATGGTTAAGCCTGCAGTATTGACTAGTTTTTCTACTGAATTAAACCGTTCAGGATGCCTTGGAACAATAACCAGTAGTGCGTCAATCTTATCCTTAACAGTTAAAAAATTATTAATAATTTGCTTCTCTTCTCCTTCATGAGTGCTGGCAAAAGTGATTACCGTTCGATTGCCAGTAATTTTTTTAATGGCTTTTGTGGTTAGTTGCTTTGCTTGAGGATTTTGGTCAAATTTAATATTTCCAGCATTTGTAACGTTAGAACTTGGCGCACCAAGTTGGATAAAACGATCTGCTGAGTTTTGATTTTGCGTGGCAATTAAACTTAAATTGTTTAAGGTTTCTCTAACCAGGCTAGATGCAAATTTTTGATATTTTTTTAGTGATCGTTCAGACATTCTGGCGTTGATTAAAATACTAGGAATGTTGCTTTTCTTAAGAGTATGAATAAAATTTGGCCAAATTTCAGTCTCCATTAAAATGCATATTTCTGGCTGTATTTGATTAATATAACGCTTAACAATAAAGCCCAAATCAAATGGAAAATATAGGTGTAGCACCTGATTAGTGTAATACTGTTTAATGGTGCTAGACCCTGTTGGTGTTGTACTGGTTACGAATATTCGGTGGTTTGGATGTTGCTTGATGAGTGTATCGATCAGGGTGATTGAAGCTCTAAATTCACCGACAGAAACGCAATGAATCCAAATAACAGGTACTGGGATTTTACTAATAAATCCTAGTCTTTCAGAGAGTCTTTTTCGGTAATTAGGCGCCTTGATGGACTTGACTAATAGGCGAATAATCAACAGGGGTAAAAGTAGATATCCAACTAGGCTGTAAAGGGTTCGATTCATTTGTCGGTGGTATAATAGCTTTATTGTATTTTAGCGGTTTTTTATGAAATTTGTTGATTCTGCCAGTATTCGTGTTGAAGCTGGCAAAGGTGGTGCCGGTTGTTTGGGTTTTCGTCGAGAAAAATATATTCCTGATGGTGGTCCAGATGGTGGTGATGGCGGCGACGGCGGGCACATTTATTTTCGTGGACAAGAAGGTTTAAATACCTTAAGTGAGTTTCGATTTAATCGTTTATTTAGAGCTAAAAATGGCCAGCCTGGTCAGGGTCAAAATAAACGTGGAAAATCAGCTGTTCATTTAACCGTTGAAATTCCACTAGGAACCAAAGTTTTTGATTTGGAGACAGATGAGCTGATTGGCGAGATGACTGTGCATGATCAAGTTATGTTGGTGGCTAAGGGTGGTTTTCATGGCTTGGGCAATACACGCTTTAAGTCAAGCATTAATCGAGCACCGAGAAAAACCACACCAGGCTCTTTAGGTGAGGCGCGTGAAATTGGCTTAGAAATGAGCGTGATGGCTGACATTGGCCTACTTGGTATGCCTAATGCTGGCAAGTCTAGCTTAATTCGTCAAATCTCTAGTGCTCGCCCTAAAGTAGCTGATTATCCGTTTACAACGTTGCATCCGTCTTTAGGCGTGGTGTCGTATTATGATGAGCATATCGTCATGGCTGATATCCCAGGATTGATCGAAGATGCTAGTGAGGGTGTCGGTCTGGGCTTTGAATTCTTAAAGCATTTATCGCGCGCTAAAGCATTGCTGCATGTGGTTGATATTTTGCCTGCAAATGCTTCTGACCCTGCTGAAAACTATTTGATTATTGAAAACGAGCTTAGAAAGTATGATCCTGAATTGGCAAACAAGCCAAGATTGCTAGCCATTAATAAAATGGATTTATTGCGAGAAGAGGATCGAGTTGATATTGTTAAAAAATTATTAAAAGAGATTGATTATCACGGTGATTTTTATAATATTTCAGCACTAAATGGCTTGGGCTGTAGAGATTTAGTAGAGGGCTTGTTTAAACTGGTTAAAGCTAATGATGAGTAAGAAAAAGTGGGTGGTTAAAATAGGCTCAGCGCTATTAACCAATGATGGAAAGGGCTTGGATATTGATGCAATCAGTGCTTGGGTTGAGCAAATTGCACAATTAAAAGCTGACAATATTGAAGTAATTTTAGTTTCTTCAGGTGCAATTGCCGAAGGTGTAAAGCGCTTGGGTTGGGCGTCTCGTCCAGAAAATATTCATCAATTGCAAGCTGCTGCTGCTGTGGGTCAAATGGGCTTAGTTCAGACTTATGAGTCGTTATTTGCTAAGCATGATATTCATACGGCTCAAGTATTATTAACCCACGCTAATTTGGCCAATACTGAGCAAAGCGATAACATCTCAGCCACACTTAATGCGTTGCTTGAATTGAGCACAGTGCCTATTGTTAATGAAAATGATACTGTTGCCACAGAAGAGATTAAATTTGGTGACAACGATACCTTGGCTGCATTGGTGGCTAATTTGGTTGGCGCAACACAATTAATTATTTTGACAGATCAAGGTGGCGTGTATGATGCCGATCCACGTCAAAATAGCAATGCTAAATTAATTAACAAAATTCATGTAAATGATGAAAAACTTAAAAAAGTTGCCGCTCGAACGGGTGGCTCTTTAGGTTCTGGCGGTATGTATACTAAAGTATTGGCGGCGAAAACAGCAGCTAAGTCAAACACCAACACCATTATTTCTTCAGGTAGGGAGAAAAATATTCTAACCAGGCTTAGTGCTGGTGAGCATATCGGTACACTTATTTATTACTAATTAAAAAATATGCAATTATCAGAACTTATAAAATCAAGTGGAAAATATGATTTAACCATTTTTTCACCAGAGGCAATTGACAGAATAGAGCAGTCTATTTTTGAAAAAAAAGATAAATTTTTTCTTAAATGTTTAAAAAGAAATAAAGATATCCAAGTTAAGCCTGAGGAAATTGTTCGCCAGTTAATGCTGGATAAACTTATTAACGAATATGATTATCCGCTGGAATTACTAGCCGTTGAATTTGTGGTTACTTTTGGCAGTAGCAAAAAGTATACTGATATAGTTATTTTAAATAAAGCCGATAAAACCAGTGTTTATTGCGTTTTAGAGATTAAAAAGCATAAAGGCAAAGATGGTAAAGAGCAATTAAAAAGCTATACTCATGCCACAGGTTCGCCTCTAGCTGTTTGGACAAATGGCGTTGAGATTGATTATTACGAGCGATTAAATCCTAATTATTTTGAGCCATTATCTAGCATTCCTAAATTCAATGAAACCATTGATGATGTTAAAAATGAAGTTTTTACTTATTTGGAGTTAATGGTAAAAGATAGATTAGTAGAAGAGCGTAAATCCTTAAAAAAACTGATTGAAGAAATAGAAGATGAGGTTTTAGCCAACGCAGGTGTTGATATTTTTGAGGAAGTGTTTAAATTAATTTTCACCAAACTTTACGATGAAATGCAAAGTGCTGATGATCGTGTTCAAATTGAACGAGACATTAAAAAACTTAAAAAATCAAATCCTAATTTAACCGACAAGCAAATTTTACAAAAGTTAGCTATAGAAAATAATGACAATATTAATGATTATCGTCCATTAGAATTTAGAAGCCGAGGCGATGCCCATCATACTAAAAAAGTTATTGGAAAACTATTTGAAAATGCTAAACAAAAATGGGGTGGAATTTTTGATAAGGGTGAGCCACTTAGAATATCAGATGAGAACCATTTGCAAATTTGTGTAGGTTTTTTGCAAAATGTTAAGTTGTTTAATTCAAATCTTCAAGTGATAGATGAGGCTTTTGAATACTTGGTTAACAAATCTGCTAAAGGCGAAAAAGGCCAATATTTCACTCCTAGAAATGTCATTGATATGGCAGTTTATATGCTTAACCCGCAGCCAAATGAAACCATGATTGATACCGCTTGTGGTAGTTGTGGTTTTACCGTGCATACTTTGTTTAATGTTTGGGCAAAATTAGTCAATCAAGGCAAGGCAAATTTTCATAATTTCTCTAATCAAAAATTAACAATAGAGCAAAAAGATTTTGTTAACAATGTATTTGGCATTGATTTTGATGAAAAATCAGTGCGAGTATCACGCACGCTTAATATGATATCGGGTGATGGAAAAACCAATGTATTGCATTTGAATACATTGGATTATTCTCGTTGGAATGAAAAACTCAAAGATAAAGAGTGGCGAAAAACTTATGCTGAGGGTTTTGATAGAATGTTGGAACTTGCCAAAGATGATAAAAATCCTAAAGAATTTAATTTTGACTTATTGCTAGCAAATCCACCTTTTGCAGGAGATATTAAAGACACGCGTTTAATCTCAAACTTTGAAATTGCTAATAAAAATGGCAAAATACAAAGCAAAATATCTAGGGATATTTTATTTATTGAACGCAACCTAGACTTTATCAAAGATGGTGGACGAATGGCAATCGTATTGCCACAAGGGCGCTTTAATAACACTTCAGATGCACGAGTGCGAGAGTTTATTATGCAAAGGGCGAGGTTAATTGCCGTTGTTGGGCTAGATGGTAATACCTTTAAGCCTCATACTGGCACTAAAACCAGCGTGTTATTCGTGCAAAAATGGCACAATGAAACTAATCCAAAAGTTGATGATTATCCAATCTTTATGGCAGTGAGCGAGAACTCAGGCAAGGATAATTCAGGCAAGGAAATTTATGAAGTTGATGAATTTGGTGAAAGAAAACTAGACGAACATAATCATTTAATTCAAAAACATGATTTACAACAAATAGCCGAAGCGTTTGAGGTTTGGGCAAAAGAGCAGAAATTGAGTTTTTGACAAGACTAATGATAAGTAAAGAAAAAATCAATCAAGCTGGATATTATTTAATTGGGAAAAATAGTAAACTTTCTAAGGATGAGTCTAATTCTATATTGGAAAAGTTCAGGTCTATTCATCGACATCCGATGACTTTATTTAGACACACTATAGAAAGAAAGTTAAAGAAATTTAATATTAAGTCCCCTCTTGTATCTCAGCGCTTAAAGCGCATACCATCTATTGTTAAAAAATTAAAGATACAAAAGACCATGGGATTGTCTAGAATGCAAGACATTGGCGGTTTAAGAGTTGTTGTAAACACAATAGAGGAGGTAAATTTAATTAGAGATGAGTTAAAAAATGTAGAAAAACATAGAAATTTTAAATTTACTTTTGTTAATGAAAAAAATTATATCGAAGTCATTCTACTTGAAAGTGGTTACCGCAGTATTCACATGATTTATAAGTACGATAAAGGTGTGGTACTAGAAAAACAATGCAGGGTAGAAATTCAAATAAGAACAAAGATTCAGCATTCTTGGGCAACGGCAGTAGAGGTTACAGGAACATATTTAAACCAACCTTTGAAGCAAAGTTTTGGAGAGCAGAAGTATTTAGATATTTTTAAAAATATTAGCAAGCTTTTTATTAGTTTAGAAAGTAAAAAAATAGATTATGAATTTATAAAGAAGATTGAGAAAGATGTTGAAGAAATGCAATTGTTAAAAAAATTGCAAAGTTTTAAAATTATCACTAATCATCTTGATAAGAATGCTAAAGGTAAATATTTATTATTAAAAATGAATTTTAAGGATAATGAAATAGATATAAGACAATATTCTGATGCTAGATTTGAACAAGCTAACAAAGATTATTTAGATATGGAGTTAGACTGCTTAAACAATAAAGCAGTTGAGGTTGTATTACTATCAATACAAGATATTAATAAATTAAAACAATCCTATCCAAATTATTTTATGGATACAGAAGAATTCATTAAAAATATGAATATATTGTTTAAATTAGCTTCACAACACGAGAGTATTGAAAAAACAATAAGTAGTATAAAAAATAAAAAATCAAGAAAAAAAGCTGAAACAATGGTGAAAAATATTACTGAAAAAATTCTTAAACCATTTGACTAAGGTAAAAAACAATGAACTTATCAAAAACAGAATGCAAATATTTGGAAAAAATTCAAGAAAAAATTATTTTAAATACTGCAACAACTAATGAAATGCAAAGCTTTTTGTCTTTAATTGTGAAAAGTGATAATGAATTAGAAATGTTAAATTATATGGAAACTATCGGGCTTAATTCAATAAAAGAGATACAAGATCAGTTAAATAAAAATAACAAAGATGAAAATTTAACAACGGGTTTAGTAATTGCTGGTGGAGCGATATTATTGGCTTTATTGTTAAGTAGGTAGAATGATTAAAAATTTAACCATGGTTGCCATTGACGGCAAAATAAATAAAAATGTCACAGATTAGTATCATTCAAAAATCAGATATTTTAGAGGCTGGGCGGTTTGATGCCGAGTATTTTAAGCCTGAGTATTTAGATAATTTAGCAATAATAAAGAAAAATATTACCAGGCCATTATCATTTTTTATCAAAGGTGGGTATAGGGTAGTTTATGAAAATACAGAAATTATTCCTCAAAATGAATTAAAAAAACAAAAAACAGTTAATTTTTTACAAGCAAATGATATTGATGGGTATTTTTTAAAAGATAAATTAAAGCAAGTTAAATATGCTGATTGGGAGAAATATCCAAAAGGAAGGATTAAAGAGGGGGAAATTTTAATAGAAGTCAAAGGCAATGCGGAAAAAATAACATTAGTCCCTAGTGGCTACCAGTTAAATACCTTAGTAACAGGTTCGTTATATAAATTTACACCTATAAATATATCTGGAGAATTTTTGCTAATTTGGCTTACTTGTAAATATGGAGAAAATTTAAAATCTAAGTTGAAAAGAAACTTAATGGTTCATTTTATTGGCAAAGATGATTTGCATAATATTCCTGTACCAGTTTTAAGCAAGTCATTCCAATTGGAAATAGAAAAAACCGTTAAAGAAGCTCATCAAAAACAAACAAAATCAAAGCAACTTTATTTTGAAGCAGGGCAACTTTTACTAGCAGAATTGGGTTTAGTAGATTATCAGCCACAACACCAATTAACTTTTTCAACCACCAAAAATGAAGTGCAACAAGCAGGGCGTTTTGATGGCGAATATTTTCAGCCTAAGTATTTTGATATTGTTGAAAAAATAGAAAATTATTCTGGCGGGTTTGACACCATTAAAAATATTGTTTTTTGGAAAAAAGGTATAGAAGTTGGCTCTGATGCTTATACAAAAATAGGCAAAGATTTTGTGCGTGTTTCTGATATTTCGGTTAATGGTGTAGAAGAATCAAATAGAAAAATATCAAATACATTGTTTGTTGAAATTAAAGATAATTTCCAGCCTAAAAAAGATGAAATTTTATTTACCAAAGATGGTACGATTGGTATTAGTCACCTTTTAAAAAATGATATTGATGGTGTTGTAAGTAGTGCTTTTTTAAAATTAAGCTTAAAGGAAGAATATCAAAATTTTGAAAAAGAATGTCTAACTTTAATACTTAATTCTATTATTTGTAAATTACAAATAGAGCAATTATCAGGAGGGGCGATTATTGCCCACTTAAAGCCCTCTGATTTTGAAAAATTTAAAATACCTTTAATAAAAACAACTATTCAAACTCAAATTGCTAAAAAAATAACTCTTAGCCATCAACTTAGAAAGCAAAGCAAAGCGTTATTAGAATTGGCAAAGCTCAAAGTAGAGCAAGAAATAGAAAAAGGTGGAGAGCAATGCTAGCTTATATTGGACTTGGATCAAACCTTAACCATCCAAAACAACAAATTAAAGATGCGGTAATGGCGCTACATACTACCAAAGATGTTGAGGTGGTTAACTTATCAAGCTTGTATCAATCACCGCCGGTGGATGGCTCAAAACAGCCAGATTATATTAACGCTATTGTCCAGGTTAATACACATTTAACACCGCTAGAATTGCTTTATGTTTGTCAGGATATTGAAGTTAAACAGCATCGCGTGCGTGAAAAAAAATGGGGCGCTAGAACCATCGATTTAGATATTATTATTTATGGTGTTCAAGTAGTTGCATCAAAACAGCTTATCATTCCACACCCTCAAATGATGAACCGAGCGTTTGTACTAATTCCATTAGCTGAGTTAGAGGATGATTTAAAGGTGCCTGTTTTAGGTCCTATTCAAAATCTTATTGATGAATTGGGCGAATTTGAATTGATCAAGCTATGACTTTATCAGAGTTGAAAATTTATAAAACTAAAGCTGAAAAGATTACTTGTTTAACAGCCTATGACACCTCATTTTCCAAATTATTTGATGAGTGTGGCGTTGATATAATTTTAGTGGGTGATTCGCTCGGTAATGTTATTCAAGGCGGTGAAAATACTTTGAATGTCTCTATGGATGATATGATCTATCATACTAAGGCAGTTGCACGTGGTGTTGATTCGGCACTGTTAATTGCTGATATGCCGTATCAGAGTTATACCAATGCCAAGCAAACATTGGAGAATGCTAAGCGACTAATTGATGCTGGTGCTCAAATGGTTAAGTTTGAGGGTGGTTCTGAGCATAAAGCTTCTTTTGAAATTTTACAAAAAAACAATATTCCAGTATGTGGACATTTAGGCTTACAGCCTCAATTGGTCGTTGAAATGGGTGGTTATAAAGTTCAGGGTAAGGACGAGATAAGTGCCAAGAAAATACTTGATGATGCCTTGTTGTTAGAGTCTTTAGGTGTTTGCGTATTAGTGCTTGAATGTGTTCCTGCTGCTGTGGCAGCTAACATATCTAAACATTTAAGCATTCCAACTATTGGCATTGGTGCAGGTGTTGATTGCGATGGTCAGGTGTTGGTTAGTTATGATATGCTCGGTATTACTCAGGGTAGGCTACCAAAATTTGTCAAAAATTTCTTAGCCGATTCAACTGATATTAAAGCAGCAGTCAATGCTTTTATTCACTCAGTAAAGAATCAAAAATTTCCCACAGGTCAACATAGTTATTAATTTGTATAGTTTTTTAAAATTATAAGAATTATTATACAAAAAGTGTATAATAATTAAAAAATATACAAAAAATTATACACTATGAATTTTGATTATAAAAGTGTTTCATATGCCAAAAAGATTGATAACTTATTGGCTTATTACAATACATCAGTTGCGCTTGCTCAAGCGCTAGGTATTACTCGAATGACGCTGACTGCATGGCGTGATAATGTACAAAAGATTAAGCTTAAAAATCAAGATAAAATTGATTTATTATGGTGTAAGTATATATTTTTGCCGAATATCGATGGTGAAGGCAAAACTATAAAAGGTATTGATTTGGGTGATTTTCTATTAGAGCCTGCTGTAATGGAGAAAACCGTTAGAAATATTGCTGCAGGATCTCTTGAAATTGAAACAGGTACGCAAGAATTAGATTTTAACGCAATTATACTTAACAATATTGTGCCTAATAATTTTCAGGCTACAATGGTATTGGAAGTGCAAAATATCTTTCATGTTACTCAAGAAATTACTCAAAATTTTCAAGTGAAAATTGATTCTCAGAAAATCAAAGATTGGCACAAAGTGTTAATGCGTGGTTTGATTGATAATGCTGGGGAATTTTCTATCAAGCAAAGGGTTTTGCCTAATGTAAATACACAGCTTACCCATCCAGAAGATATTAAAGAAGAATTAAAGAGTTGGGTAGCAGAATATCGTAATATTCAAAACCTGAGTGATATTGCAAAGTCACATTATCATTTTGAAATGATCCATCCATTTAGTGATGGCAATGGGCGTATCGGACGTTTAATTATCCTAGCGCAGTGTTTGAAAATTGGCATAAAACCTCCTATTGTTAATAATAGCAATAAAGCACTGTATTATGTTTTATTAGAGTATACAAAAATAAATCCAACACCATTGGCATGTTTTTTTCAATTTTGCTCCAAGTAAATAACCGTAAAATAATTTAAATACAAAAATATTATGCAAGTTTTTAATACGATTACAAACTTACAAAGTGCACTTGATGATTGGCGATCTAAAGATCAAAGTATTGCTTTTGTGCCAACCATGGGTGGATTGCATGATGGGCACTTGTCGTTGGTGTCGCTAGCAAAAACTCAGGCAGATATTGTGGTGGTGAGTGTTTTTGTAAACCCTGCGCAATTTGGACAGGGCGAGGATTTTTCGACGTATCCGCGCACGCAGGGTGAAGATTTGCAGATGTTGCGAGTGTCAAAAGTTGATGTGGTTTTTACTCCAGATGTTGCACAAATTTATCCAAAACCATTGCAAAACCCGCCTGATATTGGTGTGATTGGGCAAATTTTGTGTGGAAAAACGCGTCCGCATTTTTTTGCTGGCGTGGCACAAGTGGTGCGTAGATTGTTTGAGATTGTAGAGCCTGATGTGGCTATTTTTGGGCAAAAAGATTACCAGCAATTATTGGTGATTAAGCAAACGGTTAAGGCGCTAGCATTGCCAATTGAAATATTATCAGGCAATATTGTGCGTGAAAATGACGGCCTTGCCATGAGTACCAGAAACCAATATTTATCGCCCAAAGAACGTATTGAGGCGGCAAATTTGTACAAAGTCTTGCAAAAACTAAAACAAGAAATATTATCTAATGGCTTTGATACAAACCCATTACTTGAGAGTGAAAAAGCATTAAAAAAACACTTTAAAATAGACTATTTATCAATATTAGATGCCAATACCCTTAGCGCTACTACTGACAATACTGCCAAAATTGCGATATTATGTGCGGTGTTTTTAGGGTCAACTCGATTGATTGATAATATAATTTTTACAAAAGGATAGTCATGTTTAGTATTACAGATGAAGCGCAGGTTTATGTTGGAGATTTATTTGCCCAGCAAGATGACCAAGAATTAGGTTTAAAAGTTGATGTGGAAAGAGCAGGTACGCCTGCAGCAACCGTATCTTTCAACTTCTGTCATCCTAAAGATTTAACAACGGGCTATGAAAAGTTTGAATACGAGGGTTTTTTTGCTTATGTTGATAAAGCTAACTTTCCTTATTTAAAAGAATCTGAAGTTGCTTTAAAAGACGACGGAACTGGTAAAAAACTAACCATTACCGCGCCAAATGCTAAAGGTGAAGAGCCGAAGGCTGATGCACCTTTAGAAGAAAAAATTAAGTACGTGCTGGCTGCTGAAATTAGCCCGGGATTAGCATCACATGGTGGCTTTGTTGACTTGGTTGAAATCACTAAAGATATGGATGTAATTCTTAATTTTGGTGGCGGTTGTCAGGGTTGTTCTTCCGTTAAAGCAACATTGGAGCAAGGTGTTGAAACACAACTTCGAAATCGATTTCCTGAGATCAAATCAGTACGTGATGTAACTGATCACACCAACACCGATAACGCTTATATGTAAAAACCACTTGAGGTTTGAGCTGATTGTTTGCATGGTGTAAAATAATATCATGATTATTAAAATAGATACAACCGAGCAAGTGCGCAAAGACGCCAAAGCTGCACATGAGTTATTTACCATTAATGCTATTCTTGTTCATGTCATTGGCTCACTAGGGTTAATTAAACTATTAAATACCAGTCTTAATGTTGCTATTGGTTTAACCATTGTGATTTCCATCATGATTGTGACTTATACTTTTTTCAAAACTAAAAAAGCCAAACAAAATGATCCGTATTTGGTTTATATACATTGGCAACTATCGCTCAATCGTTACAAAATTTTAATTTCAGCGTACGTGTTTTATTTCCTGATTACTTCATTGGAGTTACTAATAGGTAATGGCGGAGCTACAAGTATGGATGGCACTAGTATTGTTGGATCAATCTTAACACTACTAGGCATTGTGCCTTTATTCTTTGCTGTACTGGTATCGGCAGTACTTGGTTCTGGCTCAATGTATAACGCAGGTCGTGGAGAGATTGAGCAAAAAATCGCACAAAAATATCCTCAATGAATGAGTTTGATCTAATTGAAAAATATTTCAATTGGAATACCCAAGATTTAAATTCATTAGGTGTTGGTGATGATTGTGCACTCGTTTCAATCAAACCAAATTATCAATTAGCAACCAGTGTCGATACCTTGATTGAGGGTGTGCACTTTCCACAAAACACCTCTGCCGCTGATATTGCCTATAAATCACTCAGCGTTAATTTGAGTGATTTAGCGGCAATGGGTGCAACACCTAAATACTTTACACTGGCCTTAACATTGCCAGAATTCAATGAACCTTGGCTTGAAGAATTTTCAGCGTCGCTTAAGTTGTTAGCTGATCAATACAAAGTTGATTTACTGGGTGGCGATACTACCAAAGGTAAGTTAAGTATTACTATTAATGTCACTGGTACTGTACCAAAAGGCCAAGCTTTGTTAAGGTCGTCAGCTAAGGTGGGTGACACTATATTTATCTCTAATACTCTTGGTGATGCGGCTCTAGCTTGGAATCAGCTACAACAAGGGGTTGAGCCTAGTCATGGCCTGCTAGAGCAGTTTAATACGCCAAAACCACAAGTAGTATTAGGCCAAGCATTGCTCGGTGTTGCTAATGCCTGTATTGATGTTTCAGATGGTTTAGAGCAGGACGTAAATCATATACTTGAGTGCTCTGAAGTGGGTGCAACAATCAATTTAGCCGATATACCGTTAAGTCGGGAAGTGGCTAATTATGTACAAGAAACCAATGATTGGTGTTTACCTCTGGCAGGTGGTGATGATTATCAGCTCTGCTTTAGCGTGCCAAAAGAGAAAACTGACGTTTTAAAAGAAATTGAGAAGGCGTTAGATATTAGATTAACTAAAATCGGCATGATTACTAAACAGCAAGGTTTGGAAATTAAAGGCTTGGATAAGACTTGTCAGTCTTATCAGCATTTCTAGATTTAAACCTCTCTCTTTTCTGCGATGGTTTTGCAATCAATACACTCGTCAGCAGTAGGACGAGCCTCAAGACGAACTAAAGCAATTTCAGCGCCACAAGTTTTGCAATAGCCGTAATCACCCATTTCAATGGTATGTAGTGTTTTGTCAATTTTTGCAATTAGCTTGCGTTCACGGTCGCGAGTTCTAAGTTCTAAAGCAAACTCTTCTTCTAAAGTTGCACGGTCATTAATATCAGCTACTTGTGTTGAATCTTCTTGAATATGATTAATAGTTGATTCGGCATCATCAACCAGTTGATTGCGCCAAACGCCCAGCTTGTTTTTAAAATGATTAAGTTGCTCAGCATTCATAAACTCTTCATTTGCTTTTGGAGAGTAATTTGGAATATCTTGGTAGTCTGTCTGTGACATGATTGTTAAGATTGAATTAAAAAAAATATGTTTATACCTAAAGTGACTTAAAATAGCAATTTATTTTTCACTTATTTAATTAAAAAAACTATTATGGCATTAGAAGTATTAATTTTTGACGTTGACGGAACCCTTGCAAACACTGAGAAAGATGGGCATTTGGTTGCTTTTAATTTGGCTTTTAAAGAATTAGGCCTAGATTGGGAATGGTCGAATGAACTTTACCATGAGCTGCTTAATGTGACCGGCGGACAATTACGAATTAAATATTATTTAAAAAAGTACAAGTCGGATTTTCAGCATAATGATTTAGATAATTTTGTCGCTTCGATTCATAAATTAAAAACCAGTATTTATGTAAGGCTGATGGATGAAGGTGCTGTGCCTTTGCGTCCAGGTGTTGAGCGACTATTTAACGAAGCAAGGGCGGCAGGTCTGCGCATGGCTATCGCCACTACAACAACACCGGCAAATGTTGACGCTCTTATTGCTAATACATTGGGCAAAGAGGCGCTAGATTGGTTTGAGGTGATTGGCGCAGGTGATGTAGTGCCTAATCTCAAGCCAGCTGGCGATATCTATACTTATGTGCTTGAGGCTATGAATATTGATGCAGATAAATGCCTAGCATTTGAAGATTCTTATAATGGTATTATCTCTGCTACACAAGCTGGATTAAAGACATTAATTACAGTTAATGAATATACCGATACTCATGAATTTGAAGGTGCGTGCGCCATATTGAGTAATCTAGGTGAGCCAGACCAACCTTTTGAAATGATCAAAGGTAATTCGACAGAATCAACCTTTGTTGATGTTGCTTATTTACAGGAGTTACATGCACAACATTGTTAAGCTAGCCGACGATACACGTGTATACGATGTTGTCGACGTTACCCCTTTGTCTCGAGCATTTCAATTATCTAAGCGCTTAGAAAATAATGTCTATCTAAAGCGAGAAGACGAGCTTGCAATCCACGCTTTTAAATTAAGAGGTGCTTATCAAAAAATTTCCTCGTTAACAGCTGATCAAGCGGCCAAGGGCGTTGTGGCATCAAGTGCTGGTAATCATGCCCAAGGTGTGGCTTTATCGGCTAAAAAATTAGGCATTGAGTCAGTTATCGTCATGCCATTATCAACCCCAAAAATTAAAGTTAATGCGGTTGAGCAATTAGGTGGCAAGGTGGTCTTACATGGTGATGTGTATGATGATGCTTATCAGTATGCTAAACAGTTAGAACAAGAGCAGGATTTAGTTTTTATTCATCCGTACGATGATATTGAGGTGATGTCTGGTCAAGCGACAGTTGCTAAAGAATTGTTAGAGCAGCTTTCAGGTATTGATAAAGTTTTTGTTCCCGTGGGTGGCGGTGGTTTGATTGCTGGCATGGCAACTTATATCAAGCACTATGCGCCAGAAATAAAAGTCATTGGTGTTGAGCCACAAGATTCTCCAACGCTATATGAAGCGCTAAAACAGAATAAACGTGTCATTTTGCCAGAAGTAGGGCGCTTTGCTGATGGCGTGGCAGTTAAACAAATTGGTGAGAAGACCTTTGAAATTGCTAAGCAAGTGGTGGACGAAGTTATTTTGGTTAGTAATGATGAAATCTGTGCAGCGATTAAAGATATCTATGAAGACGTGCGTTCAATTTCTGAACCTGCTGGCGCACTGGCAACGGCTGGTATTAAAAAGTATGTAAAAACACATTCACTTAAAAATGAAAATCTAATTTCTGTCGTTTCAGGTGCAAATGTTAATTTTGACAGATTGCGTTATATTGCGGAGCGTGCAGATATTGGCGAGCATGTTGAGGCTATTATTGCGGTTACTATTGACGAAAAACCAGGCAGCTTTTTAAAGTTTTGCCAAATGTTAGAAAATCATTCCATTACTGAATTTAACTATCGCTATGGTTCTGACACTAAAGCGCGTATTTTTGTGGGCGTTTCACTCAGCGAAGGCCTAAGCGAGAAAAAGCAATTACTTGATAAATTATCAGATTCATTTGATGTGCTAGACATGAGTGATAATTCCATTGCCAAAACCCATATTCGTTATATGGTCGGTGGTCGTAGTAATTGTAATGACGAGGTGTTGTACCGATTTGAATTTCCAGAGCGTCCAGGCGCTTTGTTAAATTTCCTTAAAAAAGTAGGTACCAATTGGAACATTACTTTATTCCATTATCGTAATCACGGTGCTGATTTTGGCCGTGTGTTAATCGGCTTACAGGCGTCAGATGCCACTCAGCTTGAGAAAAACTTTGATGAGCTTGGATATTTTTATCAAAACGAAACAGATAATAAAGCCTATCAGTACTTCCTTTAGGCTCGCAACGCTTCAAGATTTAGATGAGATTTTGGCCATTGAGCTGCGAGCTTATCAGCAGCCTTGGAATAAACAAAAGTTTATTGATTCGTTTGATAATGTTAATACTCAGATTCAGCTAATTCTTGTTGATAAAAAAATAGCAGGCTATTTACTAACCCTGCAGTCTGTTGAATTTATTGATATATTGAATATTTGTATTGATCCTAAATTTCAACAACAAGGTCTAGGCAAGCAATTGCTAGATAATTTACTAAAGCATCAGCAGGGCAGTGCCATTAATTCACTTCTTTTGGAAGTTAGAAAATCAAACATAACTGCGATAAACTTTTATCAACATTACGGCTTTAAGTTGATTGATACGCGCAAAAAATATTACTCAAACGGTGAGGATGCTAAAATACTACGTTTACAAATAACGTAATCAGCTAGGTGTTTAATAACATTATTTTTTAACCATCTATAAGTAGCTGATTATTCCCACAGGAAGCTCCATGTCACAAAAAACTAAGATTATTTATACCCTAACTGATGAAGCACCAGCATTAGCAACATATTCATTATTACCAATAATCAAAGCATTTACATCTGCTGCAAATGTTGAAGTTGAGACTCGTGATATCTCTTTGGCTGCTCGAGTGATTGCCAATTTTCCACAGAAGCTAACCCCGACACAAAAAATGGGTGATGCGTTAAGCGAGTTAGGTCAAATTTCAACCTCAGCAGGTGCCAATATTATTAAATTGCCGAATATTAGCGCCTCTGTGCCTCAGCTAGAAGCGGTTATTTCTGAGCTTCAAGCTCACGGCTATGATATTCAAAACTATCCATCCGACCCTAAAAATGACGAAGATAAGGCTATTAAAGCCAGCTTTTCCAGGGTGTTGGGTAGTGCGGTCAATCCGGTGTTACGTGAAGGCAACTCTGATCGTCGCGCACCGCCATCGGTAAAAAGCTACGCCAAGAAAAATCCTCATTCAATGGGTGTTTGGTCGACTGATTCCAAAACTGTTGTCGCCAGCATGTCCGAAGGGGATTTTTACGGCTCAGAAAAATCAATTACCATCACTGATGTGAAGCAGTTCAGTATTCAATTTGAAGCGACTAATGGCTCAATTGAAGAATTAAAAACATCAAGCTCATTACAAAAAGGTGAAATCATTGATGCATCTGTTATGAGTCAGTTATCTTTGCAAGGTTTTTTAGCGCAAGCTATTGCTGAAGCAAAAGATAAAGACATTTTATTCTCTGTGCACCTGAAAGCCACAATGATGAAAGTTTCTGACCCTATTGTTTTTGGTCAAGTGGTAAGCGTCTTTTTTAAGGAAGTATTCAGCAAGCACGCGCTGGTTTTTAAAGAATTAGGTATTAATGCGAATAATGGTTTAGGCGATGTTTTAAATAAGATTAAAGATTTAGATCCTAATATGCAAGCAGAAATTAAAGCCGATATTGAAGCAGTATATGCCAAGCAACCTGATATAGCCATGGTTGATTCTGACAAAGGTATCACTAATTTAAATGTGCCTAGTGATGTCATTGTTGACGCGTCGATGCCAGCAATGATTCGAACCTCAGGTCAGATGTGGAATAAACATGGTAAACAGCAAGACACCATGGCAGTGATTCCTGATCGTTGCTATGCGGGTGTTTTTCAAGAAACCATTAGCTTTTGTAAGCAGCACGGTGCATTTGATCCTACCACCATGGGCTCTGTATCAAATGTGGGCTTAATGGCGCAAAAAGCACAGGAGTATGGCTCTCATGATAAAACCTTTCAAATGTCAGCAGCAGGTGTGGTGCGTGTCATTTCAACAGATGGCGATGTATTGCTTGAGCAGTCAGTAGAAGTGGGCGACATCTTCCGTATGTGCCAGGTTAAAGATGCGCCAATTCAAGATTGGGTTAAGCTTGCGGTTAAGCGTGCTAGAGCGACTAATTTACCGACTATTTTTTGGCTGGATGAAAATCGTGCGCATGATGCTCAGATGATTAAAAAAGTCACTAAGTATTTGTTAGATCACGATACGACTGATCTTGATATTCAAATTATGTCACCTGAAGCGGCCACCCGATTTACTTTGCAACAAGTGAAAGACGGCAATGATGTGATTTCAGTAACGGGCAATGTTCTGCGAGATTATCTAACCGATCTATTTCCGATTCTTGAGCTTGGTACAAGCGCCAAAATGCTGTCTATTGTGCCACTCATGAATGGCGGTGGTTTGTTTGAAACGGGTGCAGGTGGTTCAGCACCTAAACATGTGCAGCAATTAATTTCTGAAAATCACCTGCGCTGGGATTCATTAGGTGAGTTTCTGGCCTTGGCGGTTTCACTCGAGCACTTGGCGGCTACATTCGACATGCCTAAAGCGCAAGTATTAGCCACCACTTTGGACAAGGCAACTGCTAAGTTTTTAGATAATAATAAATCGCCATCACGTAAAGTGGGCGAGTTAGATACTCGTGGTAGTCACTTTTATTTAGCGATGTATTGGGCACAGGCATTAGCAGTTCAAACACAAGATACTGAATTACAAACCCAGTTTGCATCATTAGCAGAAGCATTATTAGCTAATGAGTCGGTCATTGTTTCTGAACTAAACTCAGTTCAAGGTGAAGCGGTAGAGCTTGGTGGTTATTACCAGCCTAATTCAGCATTGCTTACAAAGGTGATGCGCCCAAGTAATACTTTAAACAGACTAATTCAATCTATATCATAGTATTACGTTCTACTGATAGTGTTGCAATACGTAATAAGTTACGTATTATGAGCCATAAGTGAATATTAATTTATAAACTGAAAACCTATATAAAAATAACTCTGAGAGGAAAAAATAATGAAAAACGTAACAAAAGTAGTGGTAATCGCTACAGTAATGGTAGCAGCTTCAGCTTCAGCTTTTTTTGGTGGCAACAATAACGGCTACGGTAACAACAACGGTTGGACTAATGGTAACGGCATGTCAAACTGGGGTCCTTTCGACGGCGGTTCAAACTTCGGTCCTATGAACGGCGGTTCTAACATGGGTCCATTTACGGGTGGCCAAAATATGGGTCCTTTCAACGGCGGTTCAAATATGGGTCCATTCAATGGCGCTCAAAACTTCGGCCCATTTGCAAACAACAACAACATGAATAACGACTCTGATTGGGGTTTCCATTACAACAATAAGAACAAGACTAGTAACGTTTCTAACGCAACTGCTGATGGCAGATATGCTGGTACTGCAGACGCTAACGCTAAAGGTCAAGCTGATGCATATTCTAAAGGCGCAGCTGACGGTTTTGCTAAAGGTCAAGCTGATGCATACGCTAAAGGCTATGCAGATGCTAAGGCTATAGCTGCTGCTGATAGTAGAGATGCTGTAAAATAATAGTTAAACCAACTATTTAAGTTAAAAAACCAGCCTTCGGGCTGGTTTTTTTATGTCTGGCCATAAATGGTTAAAACTTAACAACCTAGCTATATGTAGAGAAATCCCTTTATTTGGCCATTTCGATTATTTGCTAAATTTTGTTAAATTAACCCAAGTTGTCAGTATTTTCATCAGTTTTTATCTTGATTGTTCTTATATTTGATTAAAAAACACTATTTTTATCCATAAATTTACAATTTATCGGCTAATATTCGCATCATTTACATTTTTTACCTCTATAAGTACTGTTGTAATAGCATTTTTTAATATTTATGAAAAAATATATTAGAATATCATTGACTTCTAATATAATTGTTATATAATACTCCCCATGCAGAACAACAGTTCAGCACTTTAAAACACCTCACTAATGAAGGTGTTAGAACAACATAATAATCTAGGAGATTAACATGAAAAAAATTATCGCAATTACTACATTAGTAGCAGCTACTTCAGCTTCAGCTTTCTTTGGTAACTCAAACAACAACGGTTTTGGTAACTCAAACGGCATGTCTAACTGGGGTCCTTTTGACGGTGGCTCTAACATGGGTCCTTTTAATGGTGGCTCAAACTGGGGTCCTTTCAACGGTGGTTCAAACATGGGTCCTTTCAATGGCGCTCAAAACATGGGTCCTTTTGCTAACAGCAACGACATGAACAACGATTCTGATTGGGGTTTTCATTACAACAATAAGAATACTACCAAGAACGTATCTAATGCCACTACAGACGGTAAATACGCTGGTGTTGCAACTGCTGACGCTAAAGGTGTTGCTGATGCATACGCTAAAGGTCAAGCTGACGCTTTTGCTAAGGCTCAAGCTGATGCATATGCTAAAGGTGTTGCAGATGCTACAGCTCAAATCGAAGCTGATTCACGCGACACTGTAGTTCCAGCTGCTAAGTAATTAGTACTTGAAACTCTGATCATCGATCTGATCGATGATTGATCTAAAAAGCCACCTTTCGAGGTGGTTTTTTTCGTCCATAAAAAAACTGCCTAAAGTTAATTTTGGTTTGATATAATTAAGTAATTATTAATGCTTTTTTACGGTTAATATTTAACTTTTTTGTTCTTAATAAAATGGAGATTTGTATGAAAACATTAGTAAAAACAGTTGCATTAGCAACATTAGTAGCAGCTACTTCAGCTTCAGCTTTCTTTGGTAACAATAACGGCAATAATGGCTGGGGTAACTCAAACGGTATGTCAAACTGGGGTCCTTTTGATGGCGGCTCTAATATGGGTCCTTTTGATGGCGGCTCAAACTGGGGTCCTTTCTCAGGTGGCAACAATATGGGTCCTTTTAATGGCGGCTCAAACTGGGGTCCTTTCAACGGCGCTCAAAACATGGGTCCTTTTGCTAACAGCAACGACATGAACAACGATTCTGATTGGGGTTTTCATTACAACAATAAGAATACTACCAAGAACGTATCTAATGCCACTACAGACGGTAAATACGCTGGTGTTGCTTCTGCAACTGCCAAAGGCGTAGCCGATGCATACGCTAAAGGTGCAGCTGACGGTTTTGCTAATGGTATTGCTGATGCATATGCTAAAGGTTATGCTGATGCAAAAACAAATGCTGCTGTAGATTCACGTGATCAATACGTACCAGCTGCAAAATAATTAATTTAATTAGTTATTAAAAGGGTGTCTTAGCACCCTTTTTTTTCGTCCATTAAAAATATATTATAAAACCATAATATAAATAGTGTATAATATATGAATTCCATTCAAAATTTATAAAGATAAAGGGGTATCAATATGAACATGGTAAAAAAAACACTATTAAGCTCAATTTTATTAGCATCTTCAGCTGTAAGTGCCTCTCCATGGATGCCATGGGAAAACAATAATAACTCAAATAACAGCGGCATAATGGATGTTTGGAATCCGTTTGGCAATGGTAGTACAAATTGGAATCCAATGGACACAAGATCAAATTTCGGCCCTTTTGATTCTAGCTCTAAATTTAATCCTTTTGACGGTGGTTCAAATTTTGGCCCATTCAATGTTGATCAAAACTGGGGTCCGATGAACCATATCAATGACATGGTTAATGATTCTGACTGGGGTTTTTATTACAACAACAAGAATTCAACGACAAATAAAGGTTACGCACGTGCAGATAGCAAGTACGCTACTAAGTTAGAGACTCGTGGTGTTGGTTATACTGATTCATATTATCAAGGTCAATTAGATGGTTACGGAAAGGCTCGTGGTAATGGTCGTTTTGAAGGCTATGGTCAAAAAGGCTTTTTAGGTTTTACACCTACTAATAGCAATAGTTTTCCAGCGCCAGGTTACTAAATTAATTACCAAAATAACTATTTTTTAGATTGACTCAATGCTAAAAGCCGTTATAATTTACGTTTTATTCCTCGATAGCTCAGTTGGTAGAGCAATGGACTGTTAATCCATTTGTCGCTGGTTCGAGCCCAGCTCGAGGAGCCATATTTATTAAGCTATAGTTAAAAAAGTAAATTTAATTATAGTTTGATATCTAACTTTATTTATATAAATTTTTATTAATTTAAGGATTTTATGAATAAAGTTATTCAAATATTTAAATCAAAAGACACCCAAAGCAATAGTTTTGAGTGTCTTTTTTCGTTTGAAAAACTTTTTCATACACCCCTAAAAAATCTTAAAATCTCTTTGATAGCTAGTATTTCAGGCGTTCCGTACAACTTGCACAGCTTCCGCACAGAATGCACACCTAGAGATAAAAGCACAAAATTAAAACCCTTATACAGAAAGGAAAAATTCTCATTATTTAGATTGTTTGCACAGCTTCCGCACAACTTGCATACCTTCCGCACAGAATGCACACCTTTCCGCACAGGATGCACAAAACCCCGCACAGAATGCACAAAACCTCCGCACAGAATGCATTTTGGTCCTGTCTTTTGGTATTAAAAAACTTAAAAAATACAATGAATAAAACGTCTATAAGTATTACCACTAAAGCATATTTATCAAGTTTCTATTGCTTGCACAGCTTCCGCACAGAATGCACACCTTATAACTATAACAATAGAAGCAATTTATATACAATGTTTGGAGGTCTTAAAAATGGCTGAACAATTAGAACTGGGTTTAATTTTAGAAAGTAAACAAATAAACAAATATTTTGTAAGCTCTGCAATTGCAGAAGCAAAATGTCATTTTAAAAATTTAAACACAAGAAGGTTTTGGCAATTTGCGTTAGAAAAAATTAGATCTTCTAAAAAAATGACAGCAACTCAAAACTTCTATGTCAAAGACAAAGATTTCCTTAATAATCATCCAATGATTAAATCGCATAAAAAAGGTGCCAATGAAGTCATGCAAGAAATTGTTGATGATATTTTTAACAATAATTTTTACAATGCTTTTCAAGCGCACAAGCCTTTTGACAATACAAGAATAGCAATTGTTTCGGTTATTCGCAGACAAGATAAACTTGGTCAAACCTCTATTCGACTTAATCAAGATTTTATCAATTTTGTAAATACAAAGTTAAATAGATTTGGAGATCCTTTGTACGTTCCAATTGAAAAAATACCATTATTAAAATGCAAAACAAATGAAATTTATGATTTGTTTATGCTACTAAAAAAATGGGAAAGAGCCTTTCCAAAAAAACAAAAAGATTGGGCGCCTGAAGAAAGATACGGCATTTTAGAGGTTCTTACCGAAACAATTAGAAACCATCTGCACATGCCTGATGAGAAGCTACAAACTAGCACCGCACTAACCAGAAATCTAAAAAGCAAAGTCAAGCAAATTAATGAATATGGTGATATTCAGGTCACTATTGAAGCTGTCAAAATTAACAATAAAACAGTAGGGTATCACTTTGAAATAACACCAGTTAAGGCAGTTAAGGCAGTTAAGGCAGTTAAGGCAGATGGCTTTCAATTGCCAAACGGTATTATTGTTGAAATGATGATTCATAAAATCACAGGCAAGGCGGCTTCAAATATTCTTCGACAATACAGCGAAGATGAAGTTAGAAAAGCGTTAAGCGCATTAAAACAAACGAACGCAAAAAAGATTGAATCAAGCAAATTTACCTATCTACAAGGGATTTTACTTAAACAAACAGGCAAAAAATATGTGCACAAATAACAAGGTGTGCATTCTGTGCCGAAGCTGTGCAGGTAAAAAATAATTATGGAGCTCATAATCTTAATCATTGGAATCTTAGCTTTTCAAAATATGAATTTTGATACAGATTTATTCGTGAAATTAAAAGATACTGATGTTGAGTCTTCAAAGGCTGACATGCAAATACAAAATGCTAACAACTATGAACATTCAAAAAATCAACAATCTCAAGAATCAGAATTTGAAATCATTAACAAAAACGGTATTTGGGTCTTTGCTATGAAAAATCAAAATCAAAATCAAAACAATATGCAATTAAACAAACAAACTGATGTCATGAATAACGCAAGGCCAACTACTGAATTTATCACTTTGCCAGATGGGTCAAAAATTGAGAGAGGGTTTTAATTATGAATGAACTTCTTGCGTTTGTTATAGCTGCACTGATAATTGGTTTAGGTGGCTTTATGCTTGGTACAGAAATAGCCACTAACAATTTTCAAAAACAAGCTACAACCACTGCTTGTGCACAGTACAGCACCGATACTGGTAAGTTTGAATGGATTAATGATAATGTTAAATTGAATATGAGTGTACTAGACGAAAGTATAGAAGAGAAAGAGAAATAAAAATGACAAACAAAACAAAGGAAAACAACCAATGAAACAACTTAAAAACACATTAATTTCAAGCATGATTGTACTGGCAACAGCGGGTGCGTATTCGACCGCCAATGCAAAGCAGCTAATAACCAATGCAGACGTAATTGAACAGATGAACCAAACCAAGCAACAAGCACAACAAGATCTGATTGCAGAAAAACTAAAAGCTACTTTTGCTAAAACAACATTTACCAATCTTGAGCCGTCAATCATGGACGGGCTATGGCAAGCTGAAATTAGCAACCAAGTAGTTTATTTTAATCCTGATCAGGAGTTAATATTCTTTGGCGAAATCTATGACAAAAACGGACTATCACTGTCTGAACAAACTCGCCTTAAGTGGCAAGCCAAACGAACAGCCAAGTTAGATGTATCAAGTGCACTAGTCATTGGCAACGGTCCAATTGAAATCATTGAATTTACCGATCCTGATTGTCCGTTTTGTCAACGATTTAGTGAGTGGGCTGATACCAAGAATGCGCAGTATCAACAAGCTAATAACGGCAAAGACTTATTCACTCGTAAAGTAGTGATGACACCGATTACTTCACTTCATCCAAATGCACATAAAGAGGCGGTACACGTACTTTGTGTAGCTAAAGATAATCAAACCAATGTAGATACTCATGAAGCTCTATCGCAGGTTCTTAAAGGCACGATTAGCTATGCAGACATGCTAGATTGCGATGAAGGTAAGGATCGTTTAAAACAGCACGAATCAATCTCGGAGTCATTTGGTATATCAGCAACACCAACCTTGGTGATTGATGGGCAAGTGATCCAAGGATTTAACCAGGCCAAGCTTGATCAGATTATTAGAACCAAGCTTAACGCCTCTCAAGAGAGCGCTAAACAGAATCAAATAACAGGAGATAAATAATATGGGTGACTACAGCATAGATGAATATCATCAAGACAATTTAGATTACATTCTAGACCAGTTAAAGGATAAGCCAAATACAACAATTTTTATTAAGCAAATTTTAGAAGTAAGCAACTCTACTATGCGAGATATCACAATTGATTCATTAGGGTCTTCTACAAACTCTCATGAGTTCTTTGAGTCTTGGTTGGAACAAAACTCAGAGGCAGTCGAAAACAATATGCCTGAAGATGTTAAAGATAATATTTTAACTATTAGAAGGAAGTTTTTTGGATTTTAAAAAAGACTGTCTTTTTCAATTTTTTCTTTAGCTTTTTTTATTAGATTATGAGTATCAATAATAGCAGCAGAAAGCCATTCGTCAGTCGGCCTTCCTTCTTTAATAATTCTTGCTAACAAGTTTGATTGCAAGATCGAAAGAATTTTGATCAAAGTTTGATTTAGGCATAAGTAATATTTTTAAATAGATACAGATAGATATTTTAACAACAAAAAGAGTAACAAAAATGAATAGAAAAAACATTAAAAAAACGCTAGCAACAGGGGTGGTTTTACTAACACTTGGTATGACTAGCACATCTGCTAACGCATTGCAAAAATATGAATATATTGTCATTAAGATATTTGAAAAATATGAAAAAGAAGATGTGGACAGACGTCAGAGCTTTGGAGACATCAAGATTTGGGTGAATAAAACCAAAACCAAGCGACTAAATGAGATGGGCAAGCTTGGATGGGAGTACATACACGATGAGCCTACTGGGCAAGATGGTTTAAAGAGCTTATGGTTTAAACGACCAATTAACTAGAACACAATCAGTAACAATAACAAGGAAAACAAAATGAACAAATCAGATTTAATAGAAGCAATCGCAACGCAAACAGGCTTAACCAAGGCAGATGCAGGCAAGGCGCTTAATGCAACAACCAGTACTATTACAAGTGCAATGTCTAAAGGTGAAAGTGTGCAGCTTATCGGCTTTGGCACGTTTTTAGTCAGAGATCGAGCAGCTCGTACAGGGCGTAATCCACAAACAGGTGTAGAGATTCAAATCAAAGCCTCTAAGGTTGCTGCTTTTAAAGCGGGCAAACAACTTAAAGAAACTGTTAACAAATAAACAACAACGAGTTTGGATTTTATCAAGAATGATTAAAGATAGTCTTTTTTGATGAGGCCAGATAACCAAAAAAAATAAACCTTATAGGAAACAATAAAATGAAAAAACAACTACAAAAAACAAACCAATTTTTAAACAATAATAAAGGTTACATTGCTTTAGGTGCTACCTTAATGTTGGCCAGTGTTGATGCGAGTGCATTTACTGCGCCAACAGCCACAACTGATTTTTTATACGACGCTTATGATGTTGTGATTAATAAACTCTCAAAAGGCGGCGTAGGATTCGCTGTCGGTGCTGCTATGACACTTGGTGCCGCTGTTGCTGCTATGAAAGGTAGTTATGTTATTGCTGGAACAACATTAGTTGCTGCGTTTATCGGTGCAAAACTAGACACTGTAACAACCTCTCTTGGCATGGTTACTTCGTTTTTATAAGAATGTATTATTTTTCAAACGAGCTACACTCAAAACATCGAGTGCTGGGACTTGATGCAGACGATATACCGATGTTGATGATTGTTTATTCCTTGGCGCTTTACGTTTCTTTTTCAACGCTATGGATTACAGTGCCTTTATTCATTGTCTATTACAAAACCAAGCAACAAAGATCTAGAGGATTTTTAAGGCATTTGCTTTATTCGGTTCAAATGGACAATGTAAGCATGTACCCAAGCGCCAAAACACTTTACTTTAAACAATAAAATATGAATTTAAATTTATTACAAACGACTAACACACTAAAGAAGCAAGAAGTCAATCTACTGCGCGGAAGTTTCGTGGTGTTTTTACTGATTAGTATTTTTAATTACAGCTCTATTGAATCGATTAAAAGTAATGAAAAAATTATCGTCAAAACCCTAAATCAATCCAGTCAGTTTTGGGTCTCAAGTGTGGATGCTAGTGATGAGTATTTGGTTGATTTTGCTGTGTACGCTGCGCAACTTAAAAATAATGTCACACCATCGAACGTTAAATTAAATTTTTCTAAATTACTAGAACTGGTACACCCGTCAAACCATGAGTCAATCAAACAACAACTAAAAGATGAGGCTACGCAAATACAACGTTACAGTCGCAACGCTTATACATTTAACGTCACTAAAACAGATATTAATCGTAAAACGCAGCAAATCTTTATTAAAGGTGGTGCAACCAGATGGACAAACTCAGGCAAAAAACAACCACAACGAAAAACACTAACCATTGGTTATCGTATTGACAATGCGCTGTTTACTATTACTTCAATTAAGGAAGAAAACTATGAATAACATCAAGACAATCATTGGAATTGGGCTACTGTACGTTTTAATGAATAACGCTTCAGCCATTGTGGTGATGCCAGAGATTACGACTGTAGTACCTGTATCAAGTACGGATATGACACGACTCAAATGTGTACACGGCCAAATTAGTGCAGTAGATTATGTTGCAGGTACTGGATTGATTCACACAACACATAAAAATAATAAAAATACAATTATTAACTTCCAGCAATTAGATGATGGTGTTGAGCGCAAGATTATTAGTGCTAAAGTAAGTTTCGGCATTATTTGTGCAGACGAATATTATCAGCTGGTATTAGATCCACAGCCAATGGAAACTCAGGTTATTCAGTTGCAATTGCCAGAGCTAAAAATTACAGCCAAAAGCAATAAAACAAGCAATGAAAATAAATCCAATGAGCAAGTGTTGCTGGACTTAATTAAACAATCACGTGACCAGTCTTTCAATCAAAAGATCGGTTTAGATGAAAAAATCTACTTAGGCGATCTACAGCTTAAGTTGCTCAATGAAACCAATGTTGCTGGTACGAATTATCAAATTAAACGCTTTGTAATAACTTCAAATAAAGAGGCCAGTCTAAGTGAAAAAGATTTTATTAATACTAAGCTTGGATCTGGGAATATTAGAGCGATTTCATTAGATGATCAACAGTTGAGTAAGGCTAAAAACTACACGTATTTACATCTTATTTTGGATAGAGGAAATTAGCATGCTTGAGGATATTAAAGCCAATTTTGAAAATTTAGATAAAACCCAGCAATTGCGCGCAAAGCAATTGGGCGTAGGTTTAATCATTATGTTAATTTTCTACATAGCATGGGGTTCTCAAAGTGAAGAGATTGTTAAAACAACAATCGAACAGGATAAAAAACAAACATCAAGCGTTCAAATTACAGATGGCGAAATCTTTGAAGATGATATGACCGATGAGTTAAATAAATTAAAAGCCGAACTTAAAGAAACTCAAAAAGCCAATCAAGATTTGAAAAAAATGTTTGAGTTTGCAGCCATGTCTAACACTAATGATATTGCTGACAATTCAGATATTGAAATGCTTTCAAACTCTGAAAATGCGTCTTTTCCACCACCACCAGCAAGAGGGTCGCCAATACAAAGCTTTCAAGACTCTGGTGATCAGTCACCTATCAATATGCAGCCACAATGGATAGGTGGTATCGTACATGAGTCTTATGAAAAATTGATAACCAGCAAGGCAACGACCGATATTGAAAATCAAAAAAAAAGAGTATTCAAACTTACACCGAGTTTTATGACAGGATTCCTACTTACAGGAATGGACGCAATGACTATTGAAGGTGCAAATGACACGCCAGAGCCGATGATGATACGTGTACAAGCGCCTGCGGTATTACCTAATGAAGTCAAAGCTAATCTTAAGGGTTGTTTTGTTGTTGCAGAGGGTTATGGCAATCTTGCGACCCATAGAGTTGATGCCAAACTTGTGAGTTTAAGCTGTATTGATATTGCTGGAAAAAGTGTTATTTTTGAAAAAATTAAGGGCTACGTTCAAGATGGGGATGGTAAACGCGGTATCAAAGGCCAGCCTATTCATCGAGCAGGGTCATTATTGGCAAGAAGTGTACTAGCTGGTGTGTTTGAAGGTATTGGTGGCGCACTAACAAATGCTGCACAAACCACAAGCGTGTCTTCATTGGGGCAAGTCAATACCACACCTAGAGATAACTTATCTGATGCTGCACTAGGTGGTGGCATCTCTTCAGGGGCAAAAGACATACGCTCATTATTTCTACAACTAGCCAAGCAGTCTTCACCTGTTATTGAAGTGGGTGCCGCTAAACGATTATCAGTTGTTATTACTGAATTGGTTGAACTTAAACTACAGGATCTATAAATGAAACATTTAAATATTGCCATTATGGTATTAACGACACTACTTGTTCAAAGTTGTTCGGTGATGCCTTACCAGGAAGAATCATCTTGTAAATTTAATAATCTAGGAAAGTGCCTACCTATTGACAAAGCTTACGAAGAAGCAATAACTGGTATTGATCAAGGTGGTAAAAAAGTTAATGGAGAAGTTGAAGATGCTACTGATAATTTGTTTTGGAGTGCTAACAACGACAAAATAGCTGATATATCAAAACTTAGATCTTCTACAGCTGACAAAGAGTCTTACCAATCTGCCATTTATCAAAAAATGCAAAAACTAGTTGACCAAAAAGAGATGCCAATTTTAGCGCCAGCAGTAGTGCAAAGAGTGTTGATTCTACCGTACCGATCTAATGATTCAAAAGTTTGGAATGAGGCGCGCCACATTTACTATATTGAAGAGTTGCCACGCTGGACGCTGGACGGATATGCGCCTAATCAGCAACCATCAAATTCACTTAATTTATTCAAGTAGGGCTAAAAAATGAAACAATTTAACTCAGACTTGCAACGTGACAAATTGTCAGACTATCTGCCTTGGCTTGCTTATGACGCTGATAATCAAGTATTTATCAATACAGATGATACTCATGGTTATTTATTTGAGTGTTCTTCACTGTATTTTTCAGGTGATAAATCTATTAATACACTGACATCAATGATCAAGCAAGATTATGGCAAAGGCGCAGTATTACAGTTTATTTTATTTGCTGATACCAATATCACTAATCATTGCGATCAGATTAAAGCAGGTGACATTAGGCAAACACCTTTGACGCAAAAAATGAGCGATTATCACACAAAGTTTTTACAAAATCCAGATAAGTATCAAGCCAAAACCAAGGGTAATAAATTAAAAAACTTTCGTTTATTTGTTGCGTTAAAGACTCAAAATAGTCTGGATAAAATGTCTATATCGGCGTTTACAGAAGCTCTGGCGGGCGCAGGATTAAATCCTGGTGTTGCTGATCCTTCGCAATTACTATCACTAGCACGTCAACTTCTCAATGGCTCAAAAAACAATCAAACCCATTATGATGAGTTGAAGCCAATTGCAAAACAAGCTATTTTTGCTGATACTACCATCGACTTTAGTCATAAAAAGTTTATCAAAATTAATGATGAATTTATTAATGTTATTACGCCTAAAACTTTTCCTGATCAGATGAATAAAGAAGGACTGACTGGCGAGCAAATCAATCAATTAACGGGTGAATATAAAGGTGGCATGGGAGACATGAATCAAATATCCTCACGTTTTATTTGGTCATGTAATATTTTATTAGATAAGGTGAGCCGTGAATTGCAACTTAAATCAGAAATGGCAAGTCTTCAAAGAATGGGCGCTAAACAAAAAAACAATATTGCTGATCGGATTTCTATTTTGGCAAGTGCGGTGAAAGGCATTAATAAGGATCATTATTTGAAATTTATACCGTCCATGGTAATTTTTGCTGATTCTGAAAACGAACTAGCAGCCTCTAGTGCTAAAGCGATTCGCTTGTGGGAGTCTCAAGGCTTTTTAATGCAGCAAGAAAGCACCATTAAACACATTATGTTTTTACAATCTTTGCCATTTGGTCTATATTTGGGTAAGAAAAATAGAAACACTGGATTTTTGGATCGTCACTTTATCGCTAAAAGTGAGTCTATCGCGGCTCAATTACCAATTCAAGCAGACTACAAAGGTTTTGGCTTACCTATTGTGCCATTTGTTGGCAGGAAAGGGCAGATTCAAGGCTTGGATCTATATTCAAAAGGTGCTAATAATCATAATTTTTTATGTTGTGCAAATTCAGGATCTGGCAAGTCGTTTTTAATTATTCATTTGCTTGCGAATTATTTTGCTGCTGGTGCAAAAATTAGAATCAATGATATTGGCGGCAGCTATAAAAAAATAGCCAGTTTGTTTGATGGTGTTTATATTGATATTGCTGATAACAGCATTAACCTTAATCCGTTTCAAACACCACACAATCTAAATAAGCAATATAAAGAATTAAATGACGATGACTATGATGAGGTAGATAAAGAGCATGATCTCGAAACCATTACTATGGTGCTGGGCGAGATGGTGTACTCAAATACTGAAGATGGCAAGCTTACAGGTGAGGAAACAGGACTACTGATGCACGCCGTGAAAGAAGCCGTAGCACGCGGCATTGTTAAAAACAGTATTGATTTTATCCAGCATTATTTAAACCATTTAAATGAATCTCAAAACAAAGGCTCTTTTCCAGAATCACTCCATGCTCGCGCCAAAGAAATGGCATTCACCTTATGTGAATTTACCTCAAAAGGCGAGTACGGCTATTTGTTCAATAGTGAGAGTGAAAACACTTGGCAAGATAACCCGTTTGTTGTGCTTGAGTTAGAATCACTCAGCTCTAAGCCAGCACTGATGAAAGTTGTCTCATTGCAAATGATTAACATGATGACTCAAGAAATGTACCAAGGCGATCGCAGTGAAAAGAAAATATCAATCTTTGACGAGGTGGCGTTTATGTTTGGATCCTCACAACGTCTGGCTAAAGTTGTGGAGGATGGCTACAGACGTGCACGTAAATATAACGGCTCATTTGGCACGATATTCCAATCAATTTTAGACACGCAATTATTTGGACGTGTGGGAGAGGTAATGAATAACAATGCCGCTTTTAAATTCTATCTTGAAAGTGGTGATTATGAACAAGCTTTGAAAAAAGGTGTAATCACTTTAGATGATTTTAGTGCCAAATTGCTCAAAGGCATTAAATCTAACCGTCCGCATTATAGCGAGATCTTTATGGACACTCCAGGTGGAGTTGGTGTATCTAGATTAATGCTTGCAGAGTATGGTTATGCGGTTGCAACTACTGATGCTAATGAAGTTGCAGAGATTGATTCTTATATAGATGAAGGCCTGCCAATTGACGAGGTTTTAGAAAAATTCGCTTCTAAGAGAGGATTAAATAAATGAAACTGATAGTCTTGTTTTTACTGAGTTTAAATGCACTTGCTACGTCAACAATTAGTGTGCAAGAGTTTACAACGCAGTCAATTCAAGGCATTCCAACTAATGCTAAAGATTTTGCCAGTGGATATATGAATCCAATGCTGGGTAATGGCCAGCTTTCAACGCCAAACGGCACCACATTTGATGTGAGTTTATCTTGTCCCACGTCTAAATCTTTTTTAAGTGTATTGGCGCAACCATCAGCCACTGGAGATTTGTCTTATCTGCAATTTAGTCGTGATAAAAATTTAGATGGCAATATCGATAGTGTTAAAACTTTTACTAAGCCCGTAAGTGGTGTGTGTAGCACTGGGCTTATTAGTTGTACGCCAGGTACTTGGGATGATTGCACGGGTTATAAGTGGAATGGAGATAATGATAATCTAAGTTTAATTGAAACGGGCGTTGGTAATCTTGGCGGCTGTTATTGTATTAACAAGTCTTGTGGTGATGCTGGTAGATCACAAAGAATCATTTCATCAATTGTGACTGATCTTGGTGCAGGTGCTGCCAATGCACTGACTAAATCCAATCCACAATACGCCATTAGTAGTGCCAAAACTACAGGGTCAATGGCTCAATTTTATGGTCAAAAACTCGTTGGCTGCGGTGAAGGCAACGCAACACAAATGGCAAGCTATTATCAAAATCCACAAAATATAGAAAGCGAATCTAGCAGTTTAGCTAATAATGCAGATGGCGTTTATCAATTAATTGCCAATTCACCAGCTGCTAAAAAATCCATCACCACTGCAAAGAGTTGTTCGATTGCACGCCATACTAGTTATAAAAATATCAAACTAGAAGATATTATTAGTTACAACGGCGGTACAGGTGGTATTCATAGTTGTGCAGGTGAAGGCTGTTTAGAGTTGGTGCTCGGTAATTCTAGTGAAAGAATTTATGGCTGGTGTGATATTCACCAAAGAAAAGCAAGCTTTTACGTCAATATGCCTGAGCGCATTAAAAAAGCCACACTTATTAACGCCGTTTTTGACGATTGGGCTAGAATTGCTTTAAATGGATCTAAACTCTTTGCTGGTCCTGTGTCTCAAGGTTTGGGAGATTGGGATGGAAAAACCATTGTTCCAGGCAAGAGTTGTGAATATAGCACTGTTTGGAGACCGAGACCTAATGTAGACTTCACCAGTCTTATTAAGAAAAAAGGTAAGCATGATTTTACCATTGACGTTCAAGTGGCTGACTGGGGTTTTGCTTATGCCTATGCACAGATACTTGTTGATGAATCTTGCTCACTTGATCAAGAGTGGCTATCAAATTCTTGTGAAACAGTTGAGCAAGATAAAAAATGCACTTTAAAAAATGAAACCATTGATGGTGTGCAGACTTATAAAAACTACCATCCAACAGGCAAGACACCTATTGCCACTCAAAGACAAGTTGGTGGCGGTAGTTGTGATCTAAATCTTAAGCGTAACTGGTGGCGTGTTGATCGTGAATATGAGTGTAAGACGAATATTGATTTAAATTTTGATGAGGCAATAGCGCGCAATGCTAGTGTTCAAGATTCAGCTACAACTCAGGGTTATAGTGATATTGTTGATGGTGTTACCACCTCAGCTACATTTGACTTGCCCGATATTAAAATCAGTAGCTGTAGCAATGCTTGTAAAACTAAACGCATCAAGGATAAAGTCAGCGTCTCAGGACAAGGCCCAGTTAGCAGTAAAACAGGACAGGAATGGGAGACACTTTATCGTAAATGCACGGGTGAAAACCAAAACATTTGTCCAAACGAACAAGGCGAACAAGTGATTACCCAGTGTTCATGCCTTAATGAATTTAGCACAGCCTCAACTATGATGCAATCACTCAGACAAGCCGCACAGGATCTAATCTGTACGACTGGCAGTCCGCAATCGTTTTGAATGGATTTATAGGAAATTAGACATGAATAAGCCATACTTAATATCAGAGTCATTTGTAAAAATTATATTTGTTTCTACAATTATTCTTATGTTGTTTGTTAATATCTTTGTTTTTTATCTAAAACAGCAAGGAGATATAACGATGGTAAATCAGGTAATATTACTAGGATCTTTTTTATTCATATATGTAGCATTTTTGGTGATAACTTACGCTTATATGTTGCGAGATCTAATGAGAGCGATTCATCGATATTTTTTTATTAATTTATTAAAAAAGGTTATTATTCATTCTCAGCCAGAATACAGAGATATTGTAAATTTAACAACCATAAAGGAGAAAACCATGCAACGAAAAACCAAAACAACACTAAAACTAACAACACTCGTACTAAGCGCTGCACTCATGCAAAGCTGTGGACCGATCGATACACTCAATGAAGCCGCAGGCAAGTTTAACCGCAGCGTACTTAAGCCACTTCATGCAAAGTTAGATGACGCTTGTGGCATTCGAGGCATTGTTTGTTCTGATAAGCGATACAAAGAGCTGGGTTATTTTAATATTCGTGATACTGACTTAGACGCTTATATTTGGCACAAACCTAAATCAGCTGATGAGTTTTTTGCCATGTGTGAAACTGATAGATATGGCTGTGGTAAACAACATTATGAATTCCATCCAAATTGGGAGTTTCGTGATGGTATTTACTACAGTCTATCTTATGGCAAAAAACACCTAAAGCAGATGAAGGATTTTGCACGACATGAAGATAGTTACAACGAGGTAATTAAAGTTGGCACTCAAATCTGTAAAGTTAATCAAGGTCATCAGGATGAAGTTGGCTACACCGAAAGATTTATTGAAGATAGTGGCAAGATCCAAATCCGCCTAAAAAGCAACGGCTTTTTAATCTGGGATGACGCAATCAATTGGTACACATGCTCAAAATAAGAAACAATCATTCAAACAGGCTACGCAAGACCTAACTTGTATAGCAGATAATTTAAGGCAATTTAACAACAGGTAAAAAACAATGAAAAACAAAATTACAAAAATAACACTATCAGCAATCGCACTAAGTGCACTTCTTTTACAAGGTTGTGCTGGCGAAATTTTGAGGGTAACAGGGGAAGATATTGCTAGAACCATTATTAGTGATGTTGGCGCGGATAAAATCAGAACATGGTTTTCAGACGATGATTTTGGTTTGATTGATGACGGCTTGGTAGGTAAAAAATCTATCTATGTTAGTTTTAATATGGATCATGACAATCAAGGATTGGCCAATATTATGGGCGAGGCAAGATCTAAACAGATATGTGACTCTTTTAAAGAAGATACTCAGACTTTAAAGATCCAGTATGACTGCTATGTTGTTGCTAATAAGGATAGCGACAAACAAGGAACAAAGATTAATTACGCAAATCCTAAAGCAGATGGCATCTTGTTAAAAGTTGAGCCATATACTAGCGGTGGGTTGGCTAATGAAGGGTTGTTTACAGGCAGTACATACCAAATAACTTATACAGACTTATTAACAAATAAAGTTGATGTGTCTACTTCGCCTGAGTTTTTTAAAATAAGCCAAGTTGTTAAATACTCAACTGAATATTTAACACGTTTGGCACAACAAGCAAATGAGTCGAAACTTTAAAAAATCTTTATTTTTTATTATTGGAGTTATTTGGTTAATTCCAATGAATACACTCGCTAGTAATTTTGTCTGTGGACAAGATTTAGATGGCAATGGTGTGCTAGATAGCTCAGGCGAAACTTCAAGTTGCACTCAAATTGGATCGGAGCAGTTTTGTTCGATTGGTGCGATAAATTGTAATATCAAATATCAATGTGATATTAATAATGAGAAGTATGAGTCTTATGCTTCATGTTCTTTTGGTTGTGGCGGCTCAACATCGACAGAATTAAGTCGTCAATGGCAATCCACTTTTGTATATTATCGTCAAGAACATTGGCGTTCTGATCTACGAGATACATGGGAGCTATATATCAATCTTAATAATCTTCCTTTTGTTCGAGAGTCTGGCAACGGCACCCCACCAAACTTTGTTATTGTTGATGGCACCACCTATGTAAAAAAAGAAATTTGGGAAAGAGTTCGAAGAAATCCATATGATATGGATAGATATGGAGTTGAGATGATTAGCAATTCTATTGGAATCTGTACTGAAAATTCTCCAGCATGCCCTATAGCAGGAAACTCTTGCATCAATAACAACGGCATACAACAATGCTCACCCAATAAGTGTGTTGATCTAGACACAACACCTGCTGAAGAGGTTACTCCGCCGTCAGTAGTAACACTTGATGATGGCAATCGAACGGCACAAGGCGCTTGTACGGATCAAGCATTAATGTTCAGTGGTCGAAACCTGTCTTGTAAAAAATCAGGACTGACTAAAAACTGCTGTAAAGATACAGACGTAGTTTTTAATGACTCAATGGGTAGTCTTGCAAGCTCTATTGTGAGAGATCAGGCAATGAAAGCAACACAGCAGATGGTGTTGGCCGCTTATGCAGAATACTCCTCATTGATAGCCTCTGGTGCTGGTGCAGAATTGGCAGCAACAGGCGCTTCTTGGGCGGCTGAAGGCGCTATTAGTAGTTTTGGTGTAGATCCTACTACTATCGCTATTTCTATTGCAATAAGTGTTGTGACAGAGTTTGTAGCCTGCGGTCAGCAAGATACTGAAGCTGCCATATTAAAAGGCTCAGGATATTGCCATTTTGTAGGCACTTATTGCTCAAAAAAATGGCCATCGGTTGGCTGTGTTGTTAAATCCGAATCCCACTGTTGTTTTAATTCAAAGCTGGGTCGTATTATTCAAGAGCAAGGCAGAGAGCAAATGGGTATGGATTGGGGTAGTGCCGAGTCACCATCTTGTGGTGGCTTTACACCTGATCAGTTCCAATCATTAGATTTTAGCCGTATCGATATGAGTGAGTACTATGGAGATATTCAAGCTAAAAGCACATCACTCATCCAACAAAACATTACTCAAGGTGTCGAGGATTATTATAGGCAGATACAGAAATGAGTATGAATAGCAAATACTATAAAAACATAAATATTATTATATTATTGTTTGTATGCACTGCCACACAAGCAGTTGAGCTTTCTAAAGGACAGACTTTTGATATTGTTGAGCCTAACTTATTAGCTGAAATTAAGCAAAAAGCTAACCAAGTCAATTGGAAAAAACTGCAAAAAGACATGAAGTTTACTCAAGAGGTTGTGCGTCTGCCAATTGCCAAAGAGGATGGCTCATATTATCACACACCAATTACGCTACTACCGTTTGAGGTTAAAGATAAAAATGGCAAAATTTTATATCCAAAAGGATTTAAATTTAACCCACTCAAATATACCACCATGCCTAATCAACTCATTGTATTGGGCTCACCTCGTCATCTGCAAACGGTATCTAGCTCCTCCTCTTTGGTTAGTGCAGATGACACCTTATTAATTGTCAATATGGATGCTAGAGCATTCATCAAGCAAACAGGAAAGCGTGCTTTTTTATTAACTAAAGATGCCATCAAGAGATTAGGCGTTAAGACAGTGCCTGCAATCATTAGTCAAGAAGGTGATAAGTTTTTAATTCAAACATTCGCACCAAGGAGTGATTTGTAATGAAAACCTATTTTAATATTTGTATTATTATATTACTAGCCACGTTCGGCTCCAAGGCTTATGCAGGTAGTTGTTCTGATAGTTTCTTATCTATTCCAACCGAAGTTAATTGGCAATGTATTTTTCCAATATCAATTGGTGGCGTTGTTGAAATGGGTGACGGACAAAGTCTGGGTGATGAAGGTATTGGTGATTCTATTTGCGTTTGTGGCAACTCTAATCCAACAATCGGTATTAGTGTGTCATTTTGGGAGCCTGCACGAGTAATCGACACCGTAAGAGATGCATGGTGTATGAATGCTATTGGCACGCAACTATCTAACCCATCTCCAGGAATGAGTAACGGCACTCAATCCATTGGTGGCAATGGCTCGCGTGAACAACTATTTGCACAAATGCACTATTACAAGTTTCCAGTATGGGCAATTCTTGACATGTTTACCGACTTGCCTTGCCAAGAAGATACTCAGTTTGACATAGCTATGATGAGTGAATTGTTGCCAAATTGGAACGACCCTGTATTAGCATTACTACTCAATCCTGAGGCTTTAGTGTTTGGCAATCCTGTGGCTCAATTAGCCTGTGCCGCTGATTCTGTAGCAGCTGCAACAGGTAGTCCAATTAATCATCTATTTTGGTGTATGGGATCATGGGGCAATGCCTATCCATTTACAGGAACCATTGGCGCAACTGATCGTGTTCAAGCTAATGCAGGTATTGCTGCAAGAAGTATTTACATGATGGGACGAACTGGATTACTACTTGATCCTGGTGTTGATGCTTGCGGTAGTGTTTATACCCCTATTTGGAAAAAAGATCATTACAAGCTACAACTAATGCGCCCAGTAAAGGATGATGCTTGTCGTCCTATTGGTATGACAGGAATTGGTTGGACTCAAGGTAAAAACAAAATCATTGGTGGCGGTAATTATTCGTGGATGGTGTTTAGGAAGGTTAAGTGTTGTGTTGGATATTCATTTTAATAGCTAGGAGAGGATAAGTTTATGCTTGAATTATTTAAAGAAATGCACATCATTTGGGTAGTGACACTGATTGTCGTGATTGCTATTATGTTGTTTTCATCAGGGTTTGTTCAAGCTGGCAATACTTATCAATATCAAAAACAACAGGCAGTCTTTACAAAAGCAGAAATCAATCTATTAAAGGTTTTAGAGCAAGTTGTAATTAATCCTAATTTAGCCATTTATGGAAAAATAAGAGTTGCCGATATTCTAAAGCCAGCAATTCAGAAAAATGCCAATCGTAAAAAATGGTGGTCTGCATTTTCGAAAATAAGTCAAAAACATGTAGATTTTGTCATTGTCGATAAACATGATTATTCAGTGGTGTCTGTGATTGAGCTTAATGACAAATCACACAATCGCAAAGATAGACAGGATAGGGATAAATTTATTCGTAAAGCCTACGCTTCAGCCAATATTGAACTTGTTGAGATCAAAGCCGCACGTCATTATTTTGTAAGTGATCTATTAGGGCAATTTAGTGAAACTACACAACGAAAATTACAAGGCAATAATTAAATTAAATGAAAATATATTTTAATATAAATATTATTATATTATTGCTATCAAGCACAGTGATGGCCACTGGTATCACTCTGCCTGAAATCAGCAATGAGATGAGAGAGCTGGCAAAACAAGCCGTCTCAAAATCAAGGATTGAAGCGCTTAATATTAAACTGCCTACGATTGACCAAGTAACAAAAAATAAAGCCAAACAACTGTCTCAAGTATTAGAACATCGAGCACAAAAAAATCATGTGGCGGTGGACGAGCTGCTTAATAAAACCGTTCGTAATAGTGCTTGGAAATTTAAACAATCGCAACTCATTAAAGGTTTGAATAAAACACTAGAGGTTGACGATCAAGTTAAACCAAGTGTTTCAGGACACCGCCTGTATTTATTTGTCTCGTCATCTATACCAAAAACAAAAATGCGACAGTATGCTAAAGATCTTGTTAAATATCCTAACGCACAGATGGTTATGCGTGGTTTTATTGGTGGTGCCAAAAAGATGCAACCAACCATGGCCTATATTAAATCAATCATCGTCAAGAATGAAAGCTGTATAAATATCAGCTGTAAAAATTACAACACAAAAATTAATATTGATCCAGTGCTGTTTAATCGCTACGGCATTAATAAAGTACCAACACTCGTATATGTGGATGAGTTAAGTGGTGGCGGTTATTGTTCTGAGGGTAATACTGATATTGTCAATGCACAAGGTGTTCATAGATTTACAGGGCTTGCGCCCCTTAAGTACATGATTCGAGAATTGGCTGAAGCCACCAAACTTACAAAACTTGAGCAGTTGTATCAAAGCAATTATGAATCTAATAATCAATAACAGGAGTTAATATGAAAGGCAAGATTTTAAGTATCAATCAAGAAACACAAGAAGGCTTAATTAGCGCAGAAGACAATAAGCGTTATCAATTTAATTTAAACGATCAATGGCAATCAGAGAATAAGCCAAAGAACGGTATGAAAGTTGATTTTATTGATAAAGATGATCGCGCTGAGCAGGTCTATTATGATGGATTCAGTACAGGCTCAATTCCTAATCGAATTGCTAGTGTTGTCCTAGCATTCTTCTTGGGTTCTTTTGGCGTTCATAAATTCTATCTTGGTTATAAAAAACAAGGATTCATTATGCTCGGTGTGTGGTTTTTTGGACTACTACTGTTTGGCATTCCATCAATTGTTATCGGCATTATTGCTTTTATTGAATCCATTCTTTACTTGCTTAAGAGTGATGAAGAATTTGAGCGACTTTATGTGGATGGCAATAAGGCGTGGTTTTAATAATATAAATATTACATTAATCAATAGCAAGGAGTAAAAAATAATGACATTATGCAGTAATCCAAATTGCGATAAAAGCCAACAATGCGGACGCATACGTCGTGAGTATTTTGGCTCCATATTACAAGTATTAAGAGTATTCAATCCAAGTATTGATCAATGTTTTATTAAAAGGAGAGTAACAAAATGAATAGAGTAACTTTAATCGGACACCTAGGTGCTGATACACAGCTTAAATATTCATCAGCAGGCGAAGCAATTGCAAACCTTAATATTGCTACTAATGAACACTATAAAGACAAAGAAGGTAATAAGAAAGGCTCAACACAATGGCACCGCGTGGTGATTTTTGGCAAGCTGGCTGAGATCGCCTCTAAGCATTTAACCAAAGGGTCTCATGTTTTGGTTGAAGGCAAACTAACAACGCGCAAATACTTTGATACTAAAGACAATGTTGATCGTTGGATTGGTGAGGTTGTTGTATCTGGCTATCAAGGCATACTGCAAATGCTGGATAAAAAAGATGACCAGGTGCAAACACAACCGCAAGATCCCAAGCTAACAGTGCCAGAATCAAACATAAGTAACACTAGCATGGAAGATGACGATGACTTGCCATTTTAACAACCGTCTTAAGTTCTCTAATATTAGTGCCACTTTATTGTTACTAATAAGTGCTAATACAATAGCTGTTAATTACGATTCAGAAACAGGCAAGCGAGGCTATTGGAATGATGAGGTTCAGCCTATCAAACCTGTTGAGACAATAGTATTACCTAAGGCACCTAAAGCACCCAGCTCACTGCCATCAACCGAAGTATTGATGAAGCTACATCCTGATCAAATTAAAGTACTTTTGGTTCAGTGGCGTAAACACGCCGTTCATACGCTAGCACCAAAAGATGTGTCTGAAGCATTACGCATTCAAGATGTTGCCAGAAAAAAATCAGCCGCATACGCCGCAGTAGTAGGACTGGTTAACCAAATGAATCCTAACCTATCTTTAGCAGATGAGCTGCCAATTACCAATGCAGGCAAGCAATCACAATTTAACAATCGCTCCCGCGCAATGGATGATTATATTGGTAAGTCTGCTAGAAGTTATGGGTTGTTATATTTCACATCAAAAACCTGTGAATATTGTCGTGTTCAAGATGCAGTATTAAGTCAATTTTTAAACCAATTTAACTATGAAATTAAAACTGTTGAGTTGAGCAAAAATCCAATGCTTGCACTGAAGTTTAACGTCAAGCAAACACCCAGTGTTATCCTGGTTAATCAGCGCACTAAAAAATGGATTCCTGTCGCATTTGGTGCCACTTCATTGCCAGCCTTTAAAGAGAGTGTTTATCGCGGCGTGCGCTATATTCAAAAAGAAATCACTCCAGCCCAATTCTTTACTAATGAGCGTGATATTGGCACAGGCATGGATCCTACCAACAAACAACAATGACAACATTAACAGAAAAAATTACAATCAGATTAACGCTTGATGAGATTCGAGCTGTAGAGGTGCTTGCCGAAAAAAAGACTGTTGCAAGGACTATTATATTGAGAGAGTTGATTAATCAAGGATTAGACACTAAAGCCAATTTATCTTTGGATTTAGCCGTTGAAAGCATGATGATTTTACGAAGTTTAGTTGGTTCAGAAGAGGACTATGCAAAGATTAAACAGGCGGCAGATCATTACAAACAAACTCATGGAATTGATAATGAGTAAGCGTCATTCAAACATTAAGAACTGGCTTCGAGGTGGACAGATTGTTGATCATAACATTCGCATGTTTAAACAAATTGCCAAACGTGTTGCTTTGGTCTCGTTAACAGTGTCAATAATATATGTGTTGTTTTATGTTGTTAGCAATACCAACGTTTCTCAACGTAAATTGGCACTCAATTATTACTACTCAAGCTTTATGGTTGAAATAGTGCCTGAGAGCATAAATCATGTCAACTACAACAACCGTGATTTTAAGTTTAAACACGCTCAAGTGGTTAGCTCTAAGAACTTCATTCAAGCCAGTAAACAGTTTGAATCAATCACTGTTATTGCACTGATTCAAGCGTTAATACTCAATGTGTTAATCTATTTTTTAATCAGTAGCTATATTCGTCGTCGAGGCAAGATAGAGCAGTCTGATAAGTTTATGCGTGGTGGTGCCATACTGGACAACAAAGCCTTTAAAAAACACCTTAAGAAAAAACACCTCAATAAAGACTTAGCACTAGGTGTTGTGCCAACGATCAAAGATACTGAAACTATCCACTTCGAAATTTCTGGCGCTCCTGGCACGGGTAAATCACAAACACTAAAATCACTGATTGGAGATATTAGATCTCGGGGTGATAGAGCGATTATTTATTCATCATCAACTGAGTTTATTACTGATTTTTATGATGAGTCAACAGACGTTATTTTAAATCCGTTGGATGATAGATCTCCTAATTGGAGTATTTGGAATGAAGTGCAAGAGGTTTATCATTATGACGATATTGCCGCTTCACTTATCCCAGAAGCTGAAGGCGGTGTCAACGATCCTTTTTGGACGCAGGCTGCACGATCTTTATTTGCAAATGTTGCTCGAAAACTCAAAGAGAGTGGTAATTATTCTACTAAACTATTGTTTGATAAGCTTTTAAGCTCATCTTTGGGAGAGGTTGCAAAGTTAGTTAAAGATACTGAATCGGCTATTCTTTTTTCTGATGGTGCTCAAAAAACAGCGCTAAGTGTTAGGGCCACATTGTCATCTTATTTATCAAGTTTTAAGTTTTTAACCAATCAGAAAGGGGACTTTAGTATTCGTAATTGGGTTAAAAATGAAGACAATAATCAAGGCTTTGTATTCATCACCTCAATTGCTGATCAGCATGAAGTAATAAGGCCTCTGATTAGTTGTTGGGTTGATACATTTGCCTCAAGTCTAATGAGCCTTGGCGAGGATCGCGCTAGAAGGATATGGTTGATTATTGATGAGCTTCCTAGTTTGCAAAAGCTTAAATCTTTAGAAAAAATTCTTGCTGAATCACGTAAATATAGCGGTTGTGTGGTACTAGGATATCAAAGCTATTCCAAAGTCGAAGCAATATATGGCGATAAAGGCGCTAAAACACTCTCTGATCTCACTGCCAGTAAAATATTTTTTAGATCTAACGATCAATATAATGCGCAACACGCTTCAGACCAGCTAGGGCGTGAAGAGATTAAAACTGCCAGTGAAAACATCTCTATGGGCGCACACACCATGCGTGACTCTGTTTCTATCACTGAAACTGAGAAACTAAGAGAATTGGTACTACCGACCCAAATCCTTAATCTTGAAAACCTGCACGGTTTTTATCGCCTGCCAGGTGATTATCCTGTGGTGAGTTTTAAACAGTCTTTGTTTAAATCAACTAAACAGCAAGTACCTGGCTTTATTGCTAGCACCAAAACTGATCACCTTTACATGCTCGAAGGCAGTACTCAGGAGGGTGATACAACACAAGAAAGTTCGAGTGCTGATTTGCATTTGTTTGATGAAGCCAATTTAGAAGAGATTCCATCGCACGTTACTGAGCAGATTCCAACTGAAGAAAAACTGACAAATACTAGCGCCCAACAAGACTTGGGACTTGACGCTAGTAAAAAACCAGATATTGGCAAAGGTAAGCCTAATCAAGATACAGACACAAGTGCAGGCTCTAAGGTAAAAATCAAACCCACCATGAACGCTAATATCATGCTTGGCAAGGGAGGCTAATGTTATCAATTGCTAAAATATCCACTTCAGGCTCAGGCTATCTTGCTCGTGATAACTATTACGTTAAAGGTGAAGAGGATGCAGGCCAATGGTTTGGTAAAGGCGCTAAACAACTCGGCCTTGAAGGCGGTGTTGATAATGATAAGTTTGATGCGATGCTTAAAGGTAGGTTTGGTGAAGTTGAGCTGGGTCGTATGAAAGACGGCAAACTTGAACATCACCCTGGATGGGATCATACTTTTAGTGCGCCCAAATCAGTCTCACTTTTAGCGCTAGTGGCCAAAGATACACGCCTGGTTGAAGCGCACGATAAGTCAGTTGATTTTGCGCTTAACTATCTTGAAAATAACCTTATTGGCTCTCGCTTTAGAATGGGCGATAAGATTGAGTTCCAACAAACACACAACATGATCGCTGCTAAATATCGCCATGACATCTCACGTGAAAAAGACCCGCAACTGCACACTCATGCTGCTGTTCTTAATGCAACGTTAGGGCATAACGGCGCACTTAGGTCACTAGACTCACCAGTACTGTATGAACACAAGATGCTTATGGGTGCTATGTATCAATCACACCTTGCTAATCAAGTTAAAGAATTAGGCTTTGAAGTAGAGCTAAATGATAATGGTACTTTTGATATTAAAGGCGTTGATAAAGACATTATCGATCAAGCTAGCAAGCGCAGACAAGCTATTGTTGAAGATATGAAGCTTAAAGGTGTAAGTGGTGCTTTGGCTGCACAATATTCATCACTGGCCACACGCCCGCAAAAAGAAGAGCTCTCGCATCATGAAAAACAAACATTATGGAAAGAGGACTTTGGAGATAAGGCGATTGACGAGATGGCTAAACTTTCAAAAGAAGTTGTAAAACAAACACCGCACACACCTGAACAAATAAAACAAAGAGAGTTGGTGGCAGCCGAATCTGTTGGTAGTGCAATTCGTCACCTGTCTGAGAATGAAGCCGTGTTTAAAACCATTGATGTTGCACGCGAGGCAATTGTTAGTTCGCTGGGTGATACCGATCCTCATCTAATCAAAAATGCAATTGATGACAAGGTTAAACAAAGTGAGTTGTTACGTGCCAAGACAACTGAGGTTATGATCTTGAATAACAAGCCAAAATCACTTGATAAGAGGGCCTACACCACACCTGAACTCATCCAACAAGAAAAACTAACTCTTAAGATCATGCGTGAAGAAAGACTGCGTGTTGAGCCAATCATTACCAACGATATAAAGCTTAAGCGTGAAGATATATTTACCAAAGGTCAATTAAACGCTGCTAAAGCAATCTTAACAACCAAAGATAGATTTATCAGCGTTAATGGCCTAGCAGGTACTGGCAAAACCTTTATGTTAGAAGAAATTAAAGAACAAGCAGGCAAGCATAACTACAAAATTATTGGCATGGCACCTAGTGGATCGGCTGCAAATATTTTACAAAATGAAACAGGTGTTAAGTCACAAACACTGCAAAGCTTTTTAAAACAAGGCTTGATCGAACTTAACAAATCAAGATCAAATAATAGTGCAAAAGATATGCAATTAAAACAGCAAGCACCTGAAGTAAAACAAAAAGAAATCTGGCTGGTGGATGAATCAAGCTTTATCTCTACCAAGCAAGCTTTAGTCATTACTAAGTTGGCAACCAAGCGCGATGCACAAGTAGTTTTATTAGGCGACTCTAAGCAGTTATCAGGCATTGAAGCAGGCAAGCCATTCTCTATTAGCCAGGATAAAAAATATGGTCTTCAGACGGTTGAAATGAATGAAATCATTAGACAAAAAGACATTGAACTTAAACAGGCAGTGTACTCGGCCACTAGAGGTGATGTTGCTGGTGCGTTTGAGAAGATCAATAAAAATATTATTGAAGTCAAAGACAAAAACGGACAAGACGAGCCCGTATTAAGGCGTGAAATCATGGCTAATACTTATCTATCAATGGGTAGTAAAGAGCAAGACAAAACTCTAATTTTAGTGCCTGCCAATGAGGATCGAGACTCAATTAACAATCACGTTAGAGATGGGTTTATTGAAGAAGGCATATTGAGCAAAAAAACCATTCAAGCAACTAATCTGATTAATAAAAATCTAACTACTGAAGCTAAAACCAAATCCTTTAATTATTTAAAAAACAACGTTGTTCGTTTTAATAGAAACTATAAGAAATTAGGTATTGATAAAGGTAGCTACCTAAAAATTAAATCCATTAATCACGATTCTAACCAACTAACTTTATTAAGTCCAAAAGGCAAAGATATTATCTGGAACCCTAAAGAGATTGCCTCGAGTGCTGTTGAGCTATACACTGAGCAAAAGCGCGAACTGCGCGAGGGTGAAACCCTATTTTGGCGACGTGCCAAATCCAGCAAAAATAATAGCGATACTCGCCGTACTAATGAAAAAATTAAGATCTTAAAAGTTAACAAGATAACCAAGAGTGTTAAATATGTTGATACGGCCACTGGTGATATTAAAACCATGAGCCTCAAAAATTTTGGTAACAAACACTGGGAATATGCTTATTGTCTAACCGCTCACCAGGCACAAGGACAAACCGCTGACAGGGTATTGATTAACCTTGAGTCTTGGCGTTCAAAACTGTCTAACCAGCAAGCTTTTTATGTAGAGATCTCACGCGCCAAACATGAAGCTATTATCTTTACCGATGACAAAGACAAAATACAAAGACAGCTGCTCACTAACACGGGAGAGAAGTCATCCTCTATAGAGCAGGTAACAGATAGTAGATTATTAAAAATTGACGACATTCTAGCTAAACAACAAGGTCGTCAAACTAGTGATGAAGCTAGGCAAATACAACAAGCACAACTTAGAGACAAGGCTAATGATTACATTAAAGCGCTAGATCCTGAGCAAGCTAAAAAACTCGAGTCAGAGTTTAGAAAAACTCAATCGCCAATTATCTTGAACATGTACGACAAAACCACCAATGTAAAAATGAAGCAAAACTACCAGGATCAAATTAGGATTCATGTAGAGAAAAATAGGCTGAATGTTAAGACTAAGGATCAAACGCTTGAGCAAGGACAAACTACGTCTAGTAAAGACCAAACAATGAACACAGCTAACATTAAAGAATTAGAGCGCGAGCAATCAAAACCTGTGGAGCTAGAAAGATGATGTTTGCTGATAAGTCGAACAATAGACTATTTACTGAATTTATGCTTATTTTGTTCTTGCTAATGCTGGTGGGTAACATTTATCTCTTTAATGTTGAAAAAGAGGCTGCTATGGAATATAAGTATTTATTGTCGGCTATTGCTACGCTTGGATCAATTGCTTTTGTTGGCATGTTGTATGCTTATTTGTTATTTGGAATTGTAGATTATGTAAAAAGAATTTTATTCGTTAATATTATAAAAACAAAATTAAAACAAGGTATTAGTTATCAGCATATAGCCAAACTTGCTAAGTTGCGTTATTTGGATAATGAACAACTAGAGAGAATTCTTTATAGATTGCTTGTTATATGTGACGATGAAGAAGAGATGCAAACGGTTAATGGCTATATTGAACAACACAAAAAAACAACTTCAATATGTTGGCTTTGATAAAAGCCTGTCTAATGCAATTCAGACACTTTCTAAAATTGACGATAGTAATCGATCTACTCAAACATTATGGCAAGTGCTGATATATGAAACACAAGCAATGTCAAAAATACATAACAAGAAGCTTAAGAGTCAACAGTACCTAACGTTAATTGGATTTGGTTTTGCTCTGGCGGGCTTTATTGAAGGCGTAATTAAATTATTTTAAAAGGATAAATATCATGAATAACAAATACTATATTAATATATCTATTATTATATTATCGCTATCAATCAATGTTAATGCAGGATGGATGGACGATTGGGTAGATCAATCAACCAGCTCGGGTCCGAGTTATTTTGAAGGGCAAAAGCGTGGTTATTTTAATGGCGGTAGTTATTCAGCACGCTATCGCCAAAGTAATGAGTATTTATTTAGCGTTTCTAAGCCACGATTAAAAAGCGGTTGTGGTGGTATTGATTTATTTCTAGGTGGTGTGAGCTTTATGGATCCAGAATACCTCATGCAAAAACTCCAGCGCGCGATTCAAATGGCGCCAGCCGTGGCATTTGACTTAGCCTTAAAATCCATGGCACCTGAAATCTCTTCAACTGTTAAAGAGTTCGAGGCACTCATTAACGATCTTAATGATATGCAAATATCTGAGTGTGCAATTGCCAAAGAAGCGGTAAGCGCTGCGCGAGGCAAGTTTGAAGGCGAATCAGGCGGCCTTAGTGAAATTTATTCATTACTAGACTCAAGACTCTCAGCAGATAATTCTGGTGCTAAAAACTTCACCAACTCCAAAGAACAACAACGCGCTAATGATGGCAAGACAATTAACGAACAAAAAGATAGCGTTAAAGGCTGTTCGCCAAAATTTAAATCGATATTTACCACTAATGGCTCTGTACTTAAACATATCGCTGATAGTAAAGGTTTAGGGCAATACGCTGATTATATGCGTGCTTATCTAGGTGACGTTATTATTGGTTATAGTGATAAGCAATTCACCAGTCGTATGATCGGAGCCTGTGAAAATCAAGACGTTACCAAGATTGATGATATTATCTTGGGGAAAGGGAAAATTAAACCTGTTAGTGGTAGTTGTACTGAAGGTGGCGATAGGGCGTTATTAACCACAGTTGAAACCCACTTAACCTCAATTGCACAAAAAATGAAAACCAAATCATCACCTTCAGCGAATGAATTGAAATTCTTAAATGCCTTACCTTTTAATATTTTTAATGCTCTTAGATATGCTATTGATGAAGGCATTCAAGACTCATTTATTGCGACTTATAAAGATGTCATTGCTCGAATGATGGCATACGCCATGGTTGAAGATCTAATCAGTTCAATATATGAGTTAACGCGTGTTGCCAGTGCGCAAGCCTCGCAAGGTAATAATGGTGCTAGCACATCAAGCTGTGAGGTTGTGGTAGTTACTCCCGTGCTACTCAAAGTTGAAAAACTTAAGCAAAATGCTTTACTGTTGCAAGGCGCTATCCGCAAGTCACGCTCTGAGCTAACTAAGGAAGTTAATAACACTATTCAATTTAATAAGCATTTTACTACCTCTAAATAACACAACAACATTATGAAAAAACTACTAGCCTTAATTTGCCTTTCAATGATCACCACCAGTGTACTGGCCATAGATATGGAATATTACGCACCAGGTGGCATGCCTACTATTGCAAATGCTTTTAAGCGCCTGGCATTAATTTTTAGTGATTCGGATTACAGGATGTTCTTCGGTGCTACCGCTGCACTAGGCATGTTAATCGCATTATCAAATGGATTCTTAATTAAACCATTGACTGAAGGAATTGGCAGCTCTAGGCCACAATCTTTTATCATTCCACCTATTATCGGCGCAGTATTGTTATCAGGTTTTTTTGCCACTGCAACAATCCATGTTTATGATCCAGTTAAAAACAAAACTGAATCAGTACCAGGCGTACCGCAAGTTATTGTTTTGATAGCAGGAATGACCAACATCATTGAGCGAAAAATGGTTGAAATCACCGACACTGCTAGTGCTTATCCATATTCTAAAAATGCAGGTGGTGTTAATTTTGAAATGTTTTTGGCAGCCGTCAAAGCAGGTAAAAACTCTAAGAAAAGATACCTCAAAGAAGACATTCGTACCTATACTAAAGAATGTGGATCACTTAGTATGGCAGTACCAAGTCTTGGTCTTACCAACGAGCAAGAACTTCGCACTGGTGTTAATTCTCCTTCTGGTGTATTGACAGAGTGGGTTCACCTTGGTTGGTGGCTAAATATGCGTGGCACTAATGGCCAATACACTAATATGACTTGCACTGAAGCTTGGAACAATGTACTTAAGCCACAATTAGTACTATCTAATTTTAATGCTGAGGTAGATGAACTTTGTAAGCAAGCGCAATACGACATTACCGATTCAGCCCAAAAACAAGCTTGTTACAATTTAACGGGACAGGGCAACAAACTATTTGGCAGCAGCTCAACTTCTGCACCTAATCTAGTGAGAGAGTCTTTAGTGGCTAGCTCAATTTTGCAAGAGTTGAATGAATCTGATCCAAGTGCTGCCACTGAATCACTTATTGGTCGTCAGCTTACCTTACAAGGTATGGGTGCTATTGCTGCTGAACAATCCACTTTATCAGCTAATAAGTCAATCATGACCGCTATTATCCTTGGATTAATGCCGTTTTTAACCTTATTCCTAGTCACTTCACTATGGAGTAAAGCTTTAAAGTTTATGGTGGGATCCATGCTCTGGCTAACCACCTGGGGTATTATGAGCGCCGTTGCTCACGCAGGAGTAATGGATGCAGCCATTGCTGTACTAGGTGATCTAAAAAGCCACCAGATGGGTGTAGAGGCCTTTATGCTTGCTGAAACTGATGGTGTTAAAGCCCTGATGCTGTTTGGTAAAATGCAATCAAATGCGCTAATGATGGCAACTGCTATTGCTATGGCTGTTTATGGTTTTGGTAGTTATGCTATGACAGGTATCGCCCAAGGTATGGCACAAGGCATACAACACACAGGCGAACAAGCCTCTACTCAAGCAGGCACAACAGAGGGCAGGGCAGGGCTTAGAAAAGGTCTAGCAAGTGGCCTAGCAGACGCTTCAACTGTACAACCTCCAGCTGAAGGTATGCCTAACTGGTTTGGTGGTTATGGTAATCAAGTGGCAAAAGCCACGTTCGATGCTCAATCAGGTGCTAGTGCAGGTGCAAGTTATTCTAGAACTGATGTTGGCGCAGCTGGCATGGGACAAGATGCAGGTACTCTAAATGCCAGCAACATCATAGGTAATGTTAAAGGTGCTCAAGAAGTTGCTGATACTAACAATATGAGTTTTGAAGATCAAGTGATGCAAAATGCACAAACTAATGCAATGAATCAACACACCCGTGCTGATGCACAACAATATATCCAAGAGAATCTGAGTACTGATGGTACGCAAGTAGATGGCGCAAATCAACTGGCCATGAATAACGCTTATCAACAGTTTGGCGGTGTAGAAAATGTCAGAAATATGACCAGTCTTGATGGAGGATCTCCTTTTGAGAAAGAAGATGTTATGAGTACCATGACTGATATGGCCAATAACAATGGTGGGCTATCCATGACTGGACAAGAGATTATGGACAATGATAAGCTCATGCAAAACCGTCAAGATGATTGGGTTGACTTTGTTAGTGGTCATAAAGATGATAACTTTATCGTTCATCCAAACTTTAACAAACAAGGTGATTTAACGTCAGCGCCTGTTAATCAAAACTTCGGCGCCAATACAGATAAATCGATTCGTGAAAATTTAGACAACACCAAATCAGCAGTGACTAAAACAGATGCACAAACTGAATTTGGTTCTGCAACACTAGGAGCAGCAGTTGACAACATTGGTGGAGGGAGTAATAATTATCAACAACAAACAGCTGTTAGAGGCTTTGAAAGCCTTGTGGATCATTCAACTAGAGGCGAGGCTGACTTTAACGAACAAGAAAGAAGAACGCTTGAAAACGCAACGGTTGGCTGGTGGAAGTCGAATGGTGCGAGTATGAATGAGGTTGTGACTGATTCATCGTCTCAATCAACTTCTGAAAGTGCAAGTGTTGATAGCAATAAAGCCGCACTTGGAAAAATTGCAGCATTGACACTTGGTGTTAGTGGAAAGGTTGATGCTAGTGCTACACAAGAGACGGTTTCTAGAGAAAACATGGAATTTAATTCATTGAATGACGTGGCCAGTAAATTCATCGATGAGGCGAATGGTGATGCTCAGCGTCTAGCACAACTAACCAACAACTTTGATAAGCATATTCGTGAATTAAGAGCTGAAGAAACCGAATCAGGCACTTTAACAAGTAATATTAATAATGATGCGGATGATATTATTAAAAAGCAGTAATTAAACCTTGCCTAGACCGTATGATGAGGCGTACGGCTCAATTCCAGAAGCTGCCAAATCGAAATGTTTTTGTTCTGGAGATGAATCATTAGAGTGATCATACTCACTCCAGCCGTTAACAGGGCTTTCAGTTTGTGGCAAGCGTACTAAGCCAGCAAGCGTAATAGCAACACCAACAAAAGTAAAGATGTTGGTATGGCCGTTATAAGCGTAGGCGGTAATTGCTGCTGCAAAGACCAGGCCGCCAATAAACATGACACCACCTTGAATTCTGTGGCGTTTGTTGATAGCGTCTTGAGATTTCATATTAGCCGTTGGCTTAATAGCTTGAATCTGCGGGTAAGTTGTTAAATTGCTTTTATTCATAATTTTATTGTATGCCTGATTATAAGAAAAGTCAATGTATGCGTCCATAACATATTTACAGAAAGAACTTTACTTGACCGTTCAATCTTTGAGTATATCGAGGTTTTTTATAACAAAATTAGACGACATTCATATTGTGATTATCAATCACCAGATAATTTTGAAAAAGCGTTTTATAATACACAGTGAGTGTCTAGTTTATTGGGGGAGGTTCATCTTGACCCTTATTCTTGTGCTTAATTATAATGCAAATAGTAATGGTGTCATTTTACTTTTAGAGTGTGAAGAGTTGAATTCTAATCGATTTGTTTCTACCAACAGGGTTGAAAAATTCTTAAAAAAATATTACAATGATAAGGGGTCAGTCGCTGCGAGCAATGCTATAAATAGCATTATTTCAAATCAAGAAAACAAAAGGGCAGCTAGTAAACTTTTATTGAGTTGCGCTTCTAAACTAGAGAGAGGGTTAGGTAAGTAATATAATAATAATTATATTATCAATTTACCCAGTTCTCTATATTTAATCCTTTAACCCTATTAAATTCTTTTTCGTTATTTGTTACCACAATCTTATTTTGCGATCTAACATGGGCTGCAATCCATAAGTCATTGTTACCAATAATCATGCCTTGGCATTCTAATGTTGCCCTAATATCAGCATAATGTTCAGCAACTTTGTTGTCAATAGGCAGGACTGGTATAAGTTCAATTAACTGATTAATGAGTTGATATGCTTTTTTAGAATTGTTACTTTTTGCCGCACCATATAACAGTTCTGCATGAGTAACTAAGGACATACCTACCATGCCAGGCTCTAGAATATTAAATTTATTAAGTACTTCGATAGGTGATTCTTTAGCAATGTAGATGCAAATATTTGTATCTAGAACATATTTCATATCTAGAAGAAGTTTCGCTCTTGTGGTGCGCTATCTTGTCTGTCTTTATCAAATACACCTTCCGAATTTAATTGCTTTAAAAGGTTAAATGCCTCTGAAACATTTGGCGATTTCTTTTTTATTACAATTTCTTCTCCTCGCTCGAATATCTCAACCTCAGAAACATTAAAGCGAAATTTTTTTGGCAGCCTTACTGCTTGCGAATTTCCTGATTCAAATACTTTGGTTAACATTTTTACACCTCTTTATTTTGTATATATTTATAAGTATATACAGTTTATATGGATAAACCCAAGTATTTTCTTTAGCAGAGTTGTATGCTTCCATAGCACGCTAACGCTATTGCAACCTCTGCAACAGTAACGCAGCCACTTAGTAAAATAGTTATAACATGTTGTTACAAAGCTATTTTTATATAATTGTCTACATGTAGACAATTATTTAAGTAATTTTTAATGAGTTACTTTGCTATTCAAAAAAGTCTGTTTTTTCACGTAAGTAATGTCTTGCAAGCAAAGCTGGCTTATCTGCCCCAATAATAAATTTTTTGCTAATTGCTTCTAATTCAATTGCACTGATTTTAAAAGAGACTACGATATTTTTAACTTCATTACTAGGTATTTTTTTTCTTGTACTGGTAGCCTCTTTATGGTTTGTCTTTTTATTCGTAGAATCAAACACATGTTCTTTAGACGTATTTGATGTAATTCCTTTATTGAGCGCTTTATTTAGATTCATGGTTTAATCCTATTGCAGTGTATAAGCTATCAAATTGTTTTGCTGGAGTTTTATATGCTTGCCCTCCAAAAGGTACCGAAGATAGTTTTTTAATGGAAATTTCTTCTCTAATGATATTTTCATAGCCTTTTGAGTATTTCAATGGTAATACTAGCAGGTCTCCATTTGTATTCTCTTGAACGTATGCTTGAATTTCTTTAAATGATTTAGATTTGGTCCAGTCATCGCCAAATATATCATTTACTCCTTGTTTTTCGAGCTTGGTAGCAACAACTATGATTTTTAACTTTGGGAAGTATTCTTGAATGCTTTGGATGGTTGTTACTCCTTGTAATATAGAGTTCACTTGATTGTTAATAGGCACTAGAACTACATCAGATATATTGAGTGCCGTAGGGATGCTTTTAAAGCTCTCAGCAAGAGATCCAGATAGATCAATAACCATACTGGCATTTTCTTTAACGAATACTCCCTGAGTAAACACTTCTTCTTGAAATTCGTCTTCAGGACTGATCAGAATCTTTTTATCATCATCAATGTTCGAGATATGCACAAAGCCACTGTTTAATTCATTTGTGGCTATATAAAAATCTGTGTTGTCAAATAATATGTTTGCTGCAATTGGTGTTTTTCCAACACCACCTTTACTGCTATATACTGTTATTATCATTTTTTGTGTTTCCCTTATTATTGTAATTATCTACATGTAGACAATTTATATTACACCTATTTGTCTACATGTCTACCATAAATTATTATTATTTAATAATGGCTTATATCTATTTGTTTACTAAGGTTTTATGTAAATGTCTACATGTCTACATTTTTATAAAAATGATGTATTGTCTACATGTAGACATTAAGTTAAAGACAGTAAGTAAATATTTTTATAGTATGGGTGTATTGTAGAATACTATATTAGAGACGGCCCCATATCCTTATCATTTAACTTAATGCTATAAGTTGTTTTCCTATTGGGAAAAACTAAATCTTTTGGATTTTTATTTTTTGATATGTCTTCAAAAGTTTTAGCAAATGATGTTTTCATTGAGCCATTTGAAGCATAAATTGAAAATGTTTTATGGATATCGGTAAATTCAAACTCATGCTTTAAATCTTTTATTTCATAACAATTTTTTAATTCAATATTTAATTTTGTCATTACGCCACTCTCCTATAAATTTCTAATTCCAACCCACTCAACACCTGTAAATATCCAATTTTACCCCCCAAACAAATCAAAAATTTCCATTGGTGAGTCGAATACATCTAATGGTTTAATTTACAGAATTTTCATGTTCTCAATACCTTAATCAGTGTATTTATCTAATAAGGTTTCCAGCACTTTGCGGGCTTATTCGCCGTATTTGATAAAATGATCGCATTTTTTGACATTATTAACTCGCTCGGTTTTTGTTGGGGGCTAGTCAAAAGCGGTATGATAAATTAAATTAAAAATATCCATTTCCTTATTAGCCATTATTTTGAATTCAAGCAAATAAATTCATTACCCCTTTAAAGTCCATAATGGTAAAAAAATTACTGAAATTTTCATTATTTTTATAATACTTAACACTATTGATCGGATTTGATTCTATTGCAAGGGTTACATAGCATTTGGCAATTTTTAGTATTGGTCTTACCTTCTTTACTCCAAGGAGTTATATGGTCTCCTTCCATTTCTGTAATGTCAAATTTCTTATTTTGAAAAATCATTTTAATACTTCAATTCCTTTTTCTTTTGATTTTGGACTATTGGAACAGAGAGATGTTTTGTCTGTTGGGGCTTATGAGAAATTAATTGATGGTATTCGTGATAGGTATTGTCAGCCAAAAGAGTCTTTGGATTTTGGAGTTTCTGAAACTGTTGAAGTTGTAGAAGAAAAACCAAAATTAACTAAAAACTATTGAGCCTAAAATTAAAACTGAAAAACCAGTTGAAGAAAAATCAACAAGACAAAAGTTTAAAGCAGATGCTCAATCTGAAATTAAAAATGAAGTAGTAAAAGTTAAGCCACAAGGCAAAGGCGGAACACAACATCAATATTTACAAAATCTAACTAAAAAGATAGGACAGGAAAGAGGCTATCATTCCATTATTGAAAATCCAGTTTTTGGAGGTTTGGGTTCGGTTGATATTTCACTTGATGGATTTGGTAAAAAAATAGCAGTTGAAGTATCAATCAATACTACGGGAAAGTGGGAAAGCTCTAATATTACAAAATGCTTTTCTGCTTCTTTTGACTATGTTGTTATTCTCTCATCTGAAAGACAACATTTAAACAAAATCAAAAATGATATTTCTTCTGAATTTAAGGATAAAATCAAGAAAGAAAAATTACTCTTTTTTACAGCTGATGATTTAATTGAGTTTTGAGATAAGATTAAAGCTGATTCTTATTCAACAGAAAGCACTGTTTCAGGCTATAAGGTGAAAGTGAGTTATGTAACTTCAAGTGAAATTGAAACTAAGATTAGAGAAGAATCTTTGGCAAGAGTTATTTTGGGTTGATGATTTAATTTTTAAAAAAAACATGTTATATTAAGTAAAATGACGAGTATGAAATTTATTGATTTATTTGCAGGTATTGGAGGTATAAAAATAGCATTTGAAAATGCAGGTTTTGACTGCGTGTTTTCTAATGATTTTGACAAGAACTCAAAAATAACATTTGATTTAAATGTTAGAAAAATATCTAATGAAATGATTCTTGGCGATATCCAAGATATCAAAACACACTCAATACCAGATTTTGATATTTTATGTGGAGGTTTTCCATGTCAACCTTTTTCTGTGGCTGGTTATCGACAAGGATTTGAGGACGAAAGGGGCAGGGGTAATTTGTTTTTTGATATTATAAGAATATTGAAAGATAAAAAACCGAGAGCTTTTTTATTAGAAAATGTAAAAAATTTAAAAACTCATGACAGTGGAAATACTATCAAAGTTATATACCAGGAGTTAGAAAAATTAGGTTATAAAGTTAAGGATCAGGTTTTAAATTCAATGGAATATGGAAATTTACCACAAAATAGAGAAAGAATTTATATTGTAGGTTTCTTAGAAAAAAAATCTTTCGATGATTTTAAATTTCCAGAAAAAATACTACTAACAAAAACTATCCGTAACTGTTTAGAAAATAAAGAAGTGGATGACAAATATTACTACAACGATAAACCTTTGTATGAAAAAATAAAAAATGATATTGTTAAGAAGAACACTATTTATCAATGGAGAAGAAAATATGTCAGGGAAAATAAAAATAATGTTTGCCCAACATTAACAGCAAATATGGGTATGGGAGGTCACAATGTTCCATTAGTTTTAAACGGAAAAGGTATTAGGAAAATTACACCAAGAGAATGTGCTAATTTCCAAGGATTCCCTAAAAAATATAAATTACCAAATATTGCAGATTCACATTTATATAAACAATTTGGAAATTCTGTGTCTATACCAGTTATTGAAAGAATTGCTGAAAATATAAAGTCAGCATTAATAAAGTAAAGTATGTTTTTTAATAATCAAGCCAATAGTCAAAAACAGGAATATCAAGATTTTTTAAAAATAGCTGGATGTTTATCTAATATGTTTTCTGATTCAGAAGTTCCATATTTATATTATCGCGTTGCAGAAAAAGTTTTTTGTCGTTCTTTTGCTGCCGAAGATTTATCAAGAAGCGATGTTTCTGCTGATGCTAAAAAAGATTCTGTAGGTATAGGGTTGAAAACATTTTTAGAAGGTAATGATAAAACTTTTCAAAAAGTTGCGGAATTTAATAGCGATAGACCTCTTTATGCCCACCTTGAATCAAAAAAATTAATTGAAAAAGTGTCAGAATTAAGAAATGCAAGGATTCAGTTTACAAAAAATACTCACGGACTTAAGAAGTCAATATATCACTGTATTTTAAGAGATTCTGGAAAATTTAAAATTTTTGAAGAACCTATGGAAAAAATAGATATTTCAAATATTTGTGGTATAAAAGAAAGAAAAAATTCAATTGTATTTAATGACGGAAAAAATGAGTATTCGTTCTTATTATCAAAAAGCACATTGACAAAAAGATTTATTACAACTTCAATTATTCATGAGTTTAATGTCGATATATTAGAAGACCCCTTATTGGAATTAAATAAACTTCTTCAACAAAATAACCTATTATTAGAAACAGAGAAGAGGATAAAACAGACTATCTTTCTGCCATTATATGGAAGAGATAAGAAAGTATTTGAGAGAAGTGGCTTGAACCAATGGAATGCAAAAGGTAGAAAAAGACACCCTAATGAAGTTTATATTCCAATTCCGTCAGAAATTCATAAAAATTCCCCTAACTTTTTTCCAAACAGAGATACTTCTTTTTACTTAAAACTTCCTGATGGAAGAAAAATGCAATCAAAAGTCTGTCAAGACAACAGTAAAGCTTTAATGTCATATTCTAATAAAAAACTTGGAAAATGGATTTTAAGAGATATTTTAAACTTAAATGAAGGAGAATTATTGACACATAAAAAATTAGAAATTATTGGAATTGATTCTATAAGAATTGACAAAATCAGTGACTCTGAATTTGAAATTAATTTCTCTAAAATTGGTAGTTATGAAAAATTTATATCCTAACTTTTTAAAATTTACTTAATGAAAGGTAAATTATTTTTTCTTGTTATATTTTTAATATTTACATCATCAGTATTCTCAGAAAGCCCCTCATCATCTTCAAAAGCAAAAAGACTTCTCTACAAGGAAATATACAAAGACCACAACGAAACTTTTTACTGTGGTTGTTCATACACTGGAAAAGTAGTTGATTTAGAAAGTTGTAATTATGAAGTAAGGAAAAATACCAAGAGAGCAAAAAGAATAGAAGCAGAGCATATTGTTCCTGCTTATTGGATAGCCCATCTAACTGAAAAAGGTAGAGCCTGTTGGAGTAAGGGAACGAAATTAAAAGGTATTAATGGTAGAAAATATTGTGAGAAAAATAATCCTGAATTTAAACAGGCTCATAATGATTTAATGAATTTAGTTCCATCTATTGGTGAAGTAAATGGTGATAGGTCAAACTATAAATTTTCTATGATTGAAAGTGAAGAAAGAAAATATGGTGCTTGTGATTTTGAGATTTATAAAAACAAAAAAACGAAAGTTAAAATTGCTGAACCGCCCTTAAATTCTCGTGGAGATATAGCAAGAATATATTTCTATATGCAAGATAAATACGGTTTAGAATTTACTGATGAAACTTTTTATCTTATGAAATATTGGAATGAAATTGATCCAATTGATGAGTGGGAAAAAGAGCGGATTAGAAGAATTGAAAAAATACAAAGTAAGCGCTTATAACTCTTTAACTGTATTGAGACCTTTGCATAAATAGGGATGATTAGCAAAATTCAATTTTTGCCAGATTGGTGATTTTCTCAAACCTTGTCCTAGCAGGACTAAGGCTGGGTTTAACTCAATATGTTTTTATGGTATGATTAAAACATAAGACCGCAGCACTAATGCTGTAACGTAACCTTAACCACTTGTACAACCCTTGCAATTTTTCAAAAAAATAGCTCAAAATTTCCGTATTTTTCCATAAAAATCTAAAAAACACCTTGTTTGTCTGATTTTTTTAGCCTTATTTCTCTCTTTTTAGCCTTTTTTACTCACTGGATGTAATAATCCCTTAGGCTTTTTAATCGCTGCATTTCTTTAAAAATATTCATGCCAGTTTTAAGGTTATGACTCATGGCAATCAGTTGTACTCTGGTTTTGTTTCTCTCTAGTCCAAGGTATCTTGCCTTGCCTAAACCGTGATGAAGTTTTAGCAAGCCAAAAGTGCGTTCTACGATATAACGAATGCTTGAGCGCTGTTTGTTTTCTTGTTTTTGCGCTTGCGTGAGTGGTGTATTTCTGTAGGCTCTGTGCAAGACTTTGTTATTTTGCTTGCCCAGTTTTTTGTCATTCTTTTTGTTGGCATATGCGCTATCGGCATAGACTTCACCACAGGTTTTTAATTTGTCTTTAGCCCTCCCACAATCCAGCAACTTGTCAAACTCTTGTGAATCATGCACATTGCCTGGTGTAAAGGTCATCTTCTTGACAAAGCCATCCTCGTCAACATTAGCGTGCGCCTTAAAGCCATAGGTGGTTTTACGCTTGCCATCAGCTGCAGTTTTAACATTGTAGCCCGCTTCAGAGTCTTGAGTGTTGTTGCCATCTTTGCCTTTGCGCTTGCGAGACTGTTTGGCTTCAATGACGGTGGCATCAATAATGTTGATTG
>FXLX01000007.1 GCA_900180385.1 uncultured Candidatus Thioglobus sp.
CCATTAGCTTCAGCCATTACTTTAGTAATTGCTGCAGTTAGGGTTGTCTTACCGTGGTCAACGTGGCCAATTGTGCCAACGTTTACATGGGGTTTGGTTCTTTCAAATTTTTCCTTTGCCATTTTAAATGCTCCTTACTTCTTTATATTTATTTGTTTAATTTTTCAATAACATCATCAGCAACGTTCTTCGGTGCTGCTGTGTACTTTGCAAATTCCATAGAGTAGCTTGCACGACCCTGTGTCATTGAACGAAGGTCATTTGCATAACCAAACATCTCTGCTAATGGAACATCTGCTTTTAATTGCTTGCCGTTAGGAAGGTCTTCCATAGCACCAACTAATCCACGACGACGGTTAAGGTCACCCATTACGTCACCCATGTATTCTTCAGGTGTCATAATTTCTACAGCCATCATCGGCTCAAGAAGTTGAGGGTTAGCCATTCTTACACCTTCAGAAAGACACTTAGAAGCAGCAATTTTAAACGCCATTTCATTCGAGTCAACATCATGGTAAGAACCATCATAAACTGTTACTTTAATATCTACTAACGGGAAGCCAGCCAATACGCCATTTTCCATTTGCTCTTGAACACCTTTGTTAACTGCAGGAACGTATTCCTTAGGAATAACACCACCTTTAATTTCATCAACGAATTCATAACCTGCACCAGGCTCTTGAGGCTCAATACGTAAATAAACATGTCCGTACTGACCACGACCACCTGATTGCTTAGCAAATTTATGCTGATGTTCAACCATTGTTGTGATTGCTTCACGGTAAGATACTTGTGGTGCACCAACATCACATTCAACGTCAAATTCACGCTTCATACGGTCAACAATAATATCTAAGTGAAGCTCACCCATACCAGCAATAATTGTCTGACCAGACTCTTCATCAGAAGATACACGGAACGACGGATCTTCAGCAGCTAACTTACCTAATGCAATACCCATTTTTTCTTGGTCTGCTTTAGTTTTAGGTTCTACTGCCAATGCGATTACCGGCTCAGGGAATTCCATTCTTTCTAGAACAATTTTTTCTTTAAGGTCACACAATGTGTCACCCGTTGTTACATCTTTAAGACCAATCGCAGCAGCGATATCGCCAGCACGAACTTCTTTAATTTCATCACGCTCGTTAGAGTGCATTTGCACCATACGACCAATACGTTCTTTCTTGCCTTTTGATGAATTGTATACAAAATCACCGGCTTTAAGAACACCTGAATACACACGGAAGAATGTCAGCGTACCTACAAATGGGTCAGTTGCAATCTTAAATGCTAATGCAGCAAAAGGCTCATCATCAGAAGCAGGACGTGGTGCGCGAGTCTCATCTTTATCATCAAGAATACCTTCAATTGCAGCCACATCTAATGGAGAAGGCATATATATAATGATTGCATCTAATGCAGCTTGTACACCTTTGTTTTTAAAGGCTGAACCACAAAACATTGGAATGATTTCGTTGCCAATACAGCGAGTACGAATGCCTTCCTTAATTTCGTCATTGGTTAATACACCTTCTTCAAGGTATTTCTCCATTAACTCGTCGTTAGCTTCAGCAGCAGCTTCTATCATAGCTTCACGCTTTTCTTCAGCAAGTTCTAATAATTCTGTTGGAATATCTTTAGCTTCATAAGTAGCACCCTGGTCTTCTTCATTCCAGTAGATGGCTTTCATAGTGATTAAATCAACCACACCTTTAAAGTCTTCCTCAGCACCAATAGCAATTTGCATTGGCACTGGATTTGCACCTAGGCGAGTTTTAATTTGCTCACATACGCGTAAGAAATCTGCACCCGCACGATCCATTTTGTTTACAAAACCAATACGTGGAACGTTGTACTTATTAGCTTGACGCCATACAGTTTCTGATTGAGGCTCTACACCACCTACTGCACAGAATAACGCTAACGCACCATCTAATACTTTAAGAGAACGTTCAACTTCAATGGTAAAGTCAACGTGTCCTGGAGTATCAATAATGTTAATACGATGCTCTTCGAACTGCTCGTCCATACCTTTCCACATACAGGTTGTAGCAGCAGAGGTAATGGTAATACCACGTTCTTGCTCCTGCTCCATCCAGTCCATAGTTGCACCACCATCGTGAACCTCACCAATTTTGTGAGTACGACCCGTGTACAAAAGAACACGTTCAGTAGTAGTTGTCTTACCAGCATCAATGTGCGCCATAACACCGACATTACGGTAGCGACTAAGTGGGTGATTTCTTGCCATCTTCTTAAATCCTTGTGATTACCAGCGAAAGTGAGCAAATGCTTTATTTGCTTCAGCCATTCTGTGAGTGTCTTCTTTCTTCTTAAATGCAGTACCACGGTTTTGAACCGCGTCTAATACTTCGCCTGCTAATCTAAGTTTCATACCTTTTTCACCACGCTTACGTGATGCTTCAATGATCCAACGCATGGCTAGCGCAATTTTACGCTCAGCTCTTACTTCGATTGGAACTTGGTAAGTTGAACCACCAACACGGCGAGACTTAATCTCAACCATTGGTCCAATGTTTTCTAAAGCTTGTTTGAATACTTCAATTGGCTCAGCATTACCTTTAGCTTCAATTGTATCTAACGCATCATAAACGATCTTCTCAGCTACTGATTTCTTACCATCTAACATTAAGATGTTTACAAACTTAGCCAATACTAAATCACCAAACTTCGGGTCTGGTAGGATTTCTCTTTTAGGGGCGGATCTTCTTCTCATAGTGTTTCTCTTATTTTTATTTAATCTTTATTTTTTCTTACTTTTATTATTGATAAGTTTAAATTTTTTTCAAGTTCAAGGCGTTTTAGCAGTTTAAAAATATGAGCATACAAATTAGTATGTGATTATTTTCAAACTGTTGACACAACGTAGACATTGTTCAAAAGTTTGACTTATTTATTTCTTAGGCTTCTTGGTACCATACTTAGAACGACCTTGCATTCTACCGTCAACACCAACTGTATCTAACGCACCACGTACTGTATGGTAACGCACACCTGGTAAATCTTTAACACGGCCACCACGAATAAGAATCACTGAGTGCTCTTGTAAGTTATGACCTTCACCACCAATATAGGTAGTTACTTCGGCTGAATTTGTAAGTCTTACACGAGCAACTTTACGTAATGCTGAGTTAGGCTTCTTTGGTGTCGTTGTATACACACGAGTACATACACCACGTTTTTGAGGGCAGCTGTCTAATGCTGGCACACCACTTTTACTAACCTTCTTTTTACGTGGATTACGTACCAATTGATTAACTGTTGACATATTGCTTTTTCTCCAAAATACTTTTAATTTAACGTCTAAATAATCGCCCATTGTTTTTTCAGGGGCAATAAAGGGGTGAATTATACTTTGTTAGATGCTATCGTGTCAACAAGTTTTAAGGATTTTTTAAGAGTTTCTCCAATAAAAAGCCGCTGGCCTGATTCAACATTTCAAAGACGTCATCAAATCGACCTTCGAAGTATGGGTCTGGTACACTTCTATTTGAATTGTTTGGAATGTTGTCAAGCATCAAAGATAGCTTATGCACTTGATTCTTAGGACAGATATCTTTTAAATTAGCTAAATTTGACTCGTCCATAGCAAGGATATAATCGTAATGATAAAAATCAGATTCATGTACTTGGCGCCCACGCTGATTAGATAAATCTACCCTATACTTTAGAGCCGATTGCTGTGAGCGAGAATCTGGCTGCTCACCTATGTGGCACGCATGCGTGCCCGCCGAGTCAATCTCAAACAAATATTCAACATTCTGCTTAATTACTTGCGATCTAAATGCACCTTCAGCAGTTGGGGATCGACAGATATTACCCATGCAGACAAATAAAATTTTGATTTTTTCACTACTCACTGGCTTTTAAGTTCGATAAAATCAATCATTATATCAATTTTAAAAACTTATATGTCTAGCCCATTACTCAGCTCTGCAAAACAAGTCATCCTTACTGAAGCAAAATCCTTAACTCAGCTTGCTGAGCAACTTGATCAAAGCTTTATTAACGCCTGCGAGTTAATCCAGAATTGTACTGGCAAGGTAGTGCTAATCGGCATGGGAAAATCAGGACATATTGGCAATAAAATTGCCGCCACTTTTGCCTCTACTGGTACACCAGCCTTTGCTGTTCATCCAGGTGAAGCGGGACATGGTGATTTAGGTATGATCGAACAAAACGATGTGGCTATTTGCATTTCTTATTCGGGTGAATCTGACGAAATCATGATGCTAGTGCCAGTTATTAAGCGTCTAGGTGCTTCAATCATTGGTATGACCGGCAATAAAAATTCATCAATTGGAAAAATTAGTGATGTACATTTAGATGTTAGCGTTGAAAAAGAAGCTTGTCCGCACAATCTTGCGCCCACTTCCTCAACCACGGTTGCACTCGCCATGGGCGATGCCCTGGCTGTTAGTATTCTAACTAATAAAGGTTTTAGCCCTGATGATTTTGCACGCTCTCACCCTTCAGGCGCACTGGGTAGACGTTTACTTACCTTTGTGAATACCATTATGAAAACGGGCGATGATATTCCAACGGTTAGCGCTAATACTAAATTATTAGATACGCTAGTAGTCATGAGTCAGAAAGCTTTAGGCATGGTGCTAATTACAGATAATAACAATTTATTGGGCATCTTTACCGATGGTGATCTACGTCGAGTATTGGAAACGCACTCTGATATTCAATCACTAACGATTGATGAAGTTATGATTCCGAATTGCAAATCTATTTTGGCGGATAAGCCTGCGATGGCCGCTGTGCAGATGATGGATGAGTTTAATCTGAATTCTCTACCCGTAGTTGATGAGAATAATCAGGTGGTGGGGGCGATTAACACTCACACCCTAATGCAAGCCAAAATCATCTAAATTGCTGCGTCTTTTTCTCTTCTCCTGTGTTAAATTTCTAAAATATTTAGTTGTGTAGGCTTGCTACACGCCTTGCATATTTTTAACATTTGCCTTGCGCTAGCGATATACAGAAGCCCTCCTAGGAGGGAAAATAAAAAATACTTGCAATTACTAACCAAGCAATCTTTCAAATCCCCACCAAACACCGATTATTGCAATGATAATAGACGTTGGGACAATCGCCAGTTTTCGATAATCTAGTGCTAGCCTACGCAATATTAAAAGCATGCCCACCACACTTAAAACAATCACAATTTGTGCCAATTCAACACCGATATTAAAACCAATAAGCGTGGTGATAAAGTTGTCATTTGTCATTTTAAATTCTTTAAGCATGGTGGCAAAACCAAGCCCGTGAATAAGCCCAAATACAAACACCACGATACTTTTGCGCTTAATAGATTGATGAGTTATCAAGTTTTCAATCGCCACATAAGCAATCGAAAAAGCAATAAGTGACTCGATAATTCTTACAGACACCTCCACCATACCAACCATCGCTAAACCTAGTGTGAGTGTGTGTGCTAGGGTAAATATAGTAACCAACAAAAGCAATTTACGCCATAATAGCGATGATAGCGCCATGCCAATAATAAATAAAATATGATCCCAACCCAGTGGAATAACGTGATCAAACCCAATAAACACAAATTGACGCGCGCGACTTAAGGTGCTGGTGTTTTGCGCTTGGCTAATATCAATTACCCCACTTGGCGCACCAGAGCGTAGCCAGCGCCACGGTGTCCAATTGTATTCGTCTTTTTTAAAGATTTGCGTGCGCAGTGCACTGTCGCCATAACCCTGTCTAAATTGCCAAGTGATAGTTTTAACTGGCTCTGTTGATTGCGCGCTGTAAGTTAGTATGGTTTTTCTTGGGCGTTTAATATAGCCAACAATATCAATATCAATGCCACTCGGTGTTAGCTGCATTGCCTCGCCGTTGATATTTAATTTTATTGATTGTAAAAAATCTGGCTCAAATAACAAAAATTGCTTGAGCAAATCTTTAGGCGCTAAAACCCTAAGCTTGTCGTATTGTTGCGCATTGGGTGAGTTGTTGGTGTTTTTGTAGCGAGTAGAAATATCAGCCATAGCGGCCTCAAGGCTTAAATCGATATTTAATTCCACACGATAATCAGCAAATATTGAAAGCTCCACCAAAGCGGGCTTAACTACATCTGCATAAGACGCAGAAACAAATGCCAACCATATAGCGGCAATTTTTACAAGAAACATCTACTAATTTTTGTCTGAGTTCTGCTGCTTGTTTTTGGCAATTTTTGCCCAGTCTATATCATTGCATGCCTCGCAAGACTCTTTAATCCAGCCGATTTTAACCAAACCTGCATGAATTTTACAACCCACACAAAAACCCAGTACCGTCTCTAGCCACATCATTAGCACACACATCCACACCAAATTAAGTGGTAACCAATAAGGCACGTAGTTGTAGTCAGTGGGAATATTCGTCCCCAGCAAACCATTGATTTGTATGGCGACATAATCAGGGTTAAAAAATACAATACAAACGGTGATAAAACTAGCCCCCAATCCCCAGGCAAAACGCTTTGGTACGATTGGTTTCCAGATTTTTTCTTGATTCATTGTCAGCAAGCTGGCAATAAGCACTGTGGGTGAAAAACGCGCACTGAACACAAACATGCCCAGTAACATTTCTAGTAGTGCATAAGTTAGTAGCCAAGTTTGAAATGTATAATCAAAAACGCGACGAACTGCCTCTATCTGATAGATGATGTTGTCATCCCAATCAGTCTCAAACGTGTCAATAATGGTGGTGTTTTCAACCACAATCCACGTCGCACCAAAGACGACATCTATCAACGTAAACACCATGTAAATAGGGATAATTAGTAGTATTCCAGCACGTACACGCATCGCTTTTTCATCAATATAGGTGTCTTTTTCGGTTGTGTCTCGAAACCACAGATTTTTAAATGTTAGTTTTAATTTATTTAATGTCATAATAGCCTGTCTTAAAATTTACAAAAAAAGCCTAAAACAAACGTTTAGGCTTTTTAAGATTAAACAGTGTTAATACTGTTTAAATCAACTTACCTGCATAGTTTTCAATGCCAGGGTTGCTTTTCACACCTTTGATGGTTGGGTGATTGACTTTCTTTAAGTCAAGCGTGCCTTGCTTGCGCAGATAATCTGCTGCCACGTCCCACATCAAGCGACCATTGCCAATTGAACCTACTTGCGCCCAACCAGCCACTTTGTAAGATTTATTCGGATCAAGTGGTGCACCTGAATCGTCTTTCATCTCAGAAATACGATTACCTAATGTTGCAGCAGGATCAATCGTGTAATCCATGCCGCCCATGCGTACCATGTCGCCACCTGATTGCAAGTACGGATCTTGAACAAATAAGTTCTCAGCAATGCCTTCTAAGATTTCCTTAAGCTGTGCACCTTTAAGCTCACTAACGTAAGTTTCACCATAAGTCATTGATGTGTTTGTCATTAAATCTTCCATGGTTACATCATCACCTGCTGGTACTGACGTACCCCAACGAACACCTGCCGACATAGCAAAGTCTGCATTATGCTCTTCACGCAATGAGTTAACCAATACCTGATCCCAAGTACCCATAAAGTTACCACGACGATAAAGTGTTTGATTAGTCTTACATAATTTTTCAGTTAAGATTTCATCGTAAGTCTTGCCTAAGCGATCTGCATTGTTTGACATTTCTGAACTACGCGCTTCAACCACGTTTTTGTCGTATTTAGTATTACGCATTTTAGTAATAAACGATACCATTGCCGCATCTGGCTTAATAAAGTCAGTCAAAATCGGCAACATTTTATAATTGTAACCAACCACTTTATGGCCTTTAATTTCTAAATCCATCACGCCAATATACTTACCTGAACAACCTGCATTAGTAACCACTGTTACGCCACCTGCATTTTTAACTTCAACTGGCTTTGGCATACCATCATGAGTATGGCCACCAAAGAATGCGTCAATACCAACAACGCGTGACGCCATCTTAATATCAACATCCATACCGTTATGTGAAATCACAATAACAGCATCTGGTTTTTCGTTTTCACGAATATCTGTTACTAATTCTTGCATTTCATCTTCACGAAGACCAAACGACCAATCCGGGAAGAAATATTTTTGCGGGTTAGCATTTGACGTTCTTGGGAAAGCCTGGCCAATAACAGCAATACGATGTCCGCCTACGTTTTTAATAACGTATGGCTTAAATGGTAAAGCATCATCTTCACTATACAAACCATTGCCATCAAACTTCTCAGTCATAGTGAAATATTCGTCACCCATTAATGCATCTTCCATAATGCGCACGTTTTGACCTAAGAAATCACCCTTGAAAAAGCCAATATTTTTTAATGTTTCTGCTTCTTTGTAAGTAAACTCCCAATGGCCAACCATCACATCAACACCGAGCATATTAGTAGCTTCAACCATATCCGCACCACGTGTCCAAAGTGACGTACCTGAACCCTGCCAAGTATCACCACCGTCAAGTGTTAGCGTATTTTGAACACCACCTGCGCTTTCACGTAAAGATTCTAAAACCGTTTTGATCTGACCAAAACCACCAGTCTTGCCATATTTGGCCGCTAAATCTTCAAAGTTATTATAAGTAAATGCATAAGCCTCAGGAGAGCCTGGCTTAACGCCAATTTGCTTTAATAAATTCTTACCAACAACATGCGGTAATTCACCATAAGTAGGGCCGAAACCAAGATTTACATTTGGTTCGCGAAAGTAATTAGGCAGTAAGTTACCATGTGTATCAGTAATATGCAAAATACGTGCATTGCCGGTTTTAGGCACTTCGTACATATTATCTTGCGATGCTAGCTTGGTAGAATCGTCACCACAACCACTAATCAAACCTGCTGCAGAACCAGCACCCAATACTTTAATAAAATCCCTACGTGTTAATGACATATTCTCTCCTCAAAAAAAATAACTAAATGAATTTATCAAGATTATATATTAATAAATGTGGACAAATCAAGCTATATATATGCTATACCATTAATTTTTTTATTAATTACAGAAAAAGTAATAAAAAATCTATAATAACCACCATGAAGATTGATCAACTACTCGAAGGCATTATTGCCACAAAAATTGACTTAACCCTAGAAGGCTTATGTCTAAATTCACAATATACACAGCCGGGTGATGTATTCATTGCCCTTCAAGGTGGGAAAAATCACGGCTTAGATTATATCGATCAAGCGATTGATAAAGGCTGTGTCGCAGTTTTAGTTGACTCAAAAGACCTTGAATGTAACGTACCGACCATTCGTATTGATAATTTAACCGATTATTTACCAGCCATTGCAAAAACTTTTTATACCAAAGCTAATAGTGTAGAGGCAATCGGAGTAACAGGTACTAACGGCAAGACTTCAGTTGCTTTTTTTATCTCGCAGCTATTAAACAAGCTTGGTACTAACTGTGGGCTAATTGGCACTTTGGGCATTGCTAACAATTCGCAACAATCGAACAATACTACGCCAGATATTATCACTCTATATCGTGCACTGGATGAATATGCTCAAAATGATATCAATACAGTTGTACTAGAGGTATCGTCACATGCTCTAGCGCAAAATCGTATTGAGGGCTTGAATATTACCCAGGCTGTATTTACCAATTTTTCTCAAGATCATCTAGATTATCATCAAACGCTTGAGCAGTATAAGTCTGAAAAACTAAAACTATTTCAGCTAGGTTCACTTAAGAATGCTGTATTAAATGCAGATGATGCAAGCTTTATAGACTTTAACGCCGCTAGTGGAAATGCGGCGAAATTTAACTATTCACTGAATGACTTTGAAGATATTAAAACCACTGAATACGGTTTTATTGTCCAGCTTAACAGCTATGTTTTTGAAGTGCCGTTTTTAGGCGAATTTAATTTAATGAATATTTTATCTGCATACAATGCCCTTAAAGCTTTCAACTTTACTGATGAGCAAATCATCCCATTACTGCATCAACTCAATCCGCCGCCAGGCAGAATGCAAAAAAATGCACAACAATTAATATGGATAGATTACGCCCACACACCTGATGCAATTGAAAAAGCCATTACCACCCTACAAGCGCATTATCCAGAACATGACATTCGCGTAATCTTCGGCTGTGGTGGAGATCGTGACAAGAGCAAACGCGCTAAGATGGGGAAAATCACCTCTAAATTAGCCGATACAATTATTCTCACTAATGATAATCCAAGAAGTGAAGACTCTCAAGCCATTATTGAGGATATCCTAAGTGGCATCGATGATAGTTATGAAGTTATTATTACTGAAAATCGCCAAATTGCCATTGAAAATTCCGTCATTACTCTGGGTGAAGAAGAATGCTTGTTAATCGCTGGAAAAGGACATGAAACGACGCAAATTTTTAACCATGAAAGCTTGGAATCAAACGACAACGACATAGTGTTGGCCGCTATTATCGAAGCAGCAAGATTGAAAAAAATAAAAAACAAGCAACGTTAAGCTATTGAGGATTTTTTTTGAAAAAAGGTAAATAGAAGATTGGCCGCTAACGCAAAAAAAAAACAATGCTACAAACTAATACAAAAACATTAGCCAAACTATTCAACATTAACTCTGTCACTAATGTTGAATTTTCAGGCATTTACACCAATACTCGACAACCAATGCACGGCGGTTTGTTTTTAGCATTAATTGGTGACAAATTCGATGCTCATGATTATGTAGAAAAAGCTGAAGAAATGGGCGCTGTTGCCATTATTGCTAGTCGCTCAGTATCAAGCAAACTACCTATTTTACAAGTTAACAATACCCAGCAAGCTCTCGCTGATATTGCTAAATACCATCTCAATAGTATTCATCCAAAGACCATTGCCATTACCGGCAGCAACGGCAAGACCACGACTAAAAATTTACTTGCCAATATTCTTAAGCCTAATGCACCCACGTTAAAAACCCAGGGTAATTTGAACAACCATCTTGGTGTGCCGATGACTTTATTAACACTAGAGTCTAAACATCAATATGCGGTGATTGAAATGGGTGCTAACCATCTGGGTGAAATTAAACACTTGCGTCAAATTGTAAATCCAGATATAGCGGTTGTAACCAATACTGGCGATGCACATTTGGGTGAATTTGGCGGCAAGGCCAATTTAATTAAGGCCAAGGGTGAGATCTACTCGGATCATTCTATCAATATCGTCAACACTCAAACCAACTTTAAAGGTGATATTAGCTTTACCCCTCAAGGGGGTACTAAAACGAGCGGCAAAGATGGTGATGTATTTGCTAGCAAAATTCATAACTCAAGCTTTACGCTACACATTAAAGATCAACAAATTCAAGTCAACCTACAATTAATCGGTAAACATAATATTAACAATGCTTTGGCTGCTAGTGCTTGCGCATATGCTTTAAATATTAATATCAATCAAATTAAAACTGGCCTAGAAGCCACCAAAGCAGAAGCGGGACGATTAAGTATTATTCATACGGATAAATTCACTTTAATTGATGACAGTTATAATGCCAGCCCAACTTCAATCAAAGCAGCACTCGATACTTTACAAAGTTTTGAAGGCGAGCAAGTTGTTGTGCTTGGCGATATGGCAGAACTTGGCAATGATAAGGTTAAGATGCACGAACAGGTTGGCATTCAAGCGCAACAACTAACACCAAATGTATATAGCTTTGGCAAGCTAGCAAAGCATTACCATGCCAAGCATTTTGAAATGCAGCAACAATTAGCACAACATCTTGTTACTCATCATACTGGCGCTACAGTATTAATTAAAGGTTCTAGAATTGCCCAATTGGATAAATTAGTCATTCTTTTACAAAAATAAGCTGTTTTTCACTTGACCTTTTCCACAAACATAGCGATAATTACGCGCTTGATGGGCCCGTGGCTCAATTGGATAGAGTACTCGGCTACGAACCGAGCGGTTACTGGTTCGACTCCAGTCGGGCCCACCATCAAATTTCCATCAAGCCTATTCGCTTAAACAGCTTCTGATAGAATACGCACATGATGACAATCCCCAACATGATTACACTTTCTAGAATTTTCTTAATTCCAGTTTTTGTCGCCCTTTATTATTTCCAGCCGGCTTATTCTGATACGTCAACATTCACCTGGATTAACTTTTATTTAACCGGTTCTTTTGCTTTTATTAGCATCACAGACTATCTTGATGGCTACTTAGCTAGAAAGCTCAATATGACCTCACAGCTGGGTGCTTTTTTAGATCCAGTAGCGGATAAACTTATTGTATCTGTTGCACTCATTATGCTGGTTGATTTCTATCCATCGGACACCCATTGGTATATTACCATTGCTGCGTTGATTATTATTTTTCGTGAAATTTTAGTATCAGCCCTCAGAGAATGGATGGGCACAATTGGTCATCGCTCTAGTGTTAATGTTTCTTACATTGGCAAGGTTAAAACCTTTGTACAAATTTTTGCTATTTTATTCTTACTCTACCAACAGCCCTTCTTTGGCTTACCAAGTTTCGAAATTGGTGTTGTCTTACTAATGGCTGCAACTTTTCTAACCTTGTGGTCTGGCTTGATTTATTTAAAAGAAGGGGTTAAGACTTTTGATAATTAATACCAAATCAGTTTTAGCCCCAATCCAAAAATAGAAACCACCAACCTAGCATCACCCATTACCTTATCTGCATTTGTGAAAAATAATCGCCGAATTTATGGATGGGGCTAATATTTTTCTCATACGCAGATAAAGCAATATATGACACCATCTTAATGATTTATATCTTTGAATTAGGGCTTGACTAATTTGAAAAAAACACTATAATTTCACCTTCTACTGCGGGAATAGCTCAGCTGGTAGAGCATCACGTTGCCAACGTGAATGTCGCGAGTTCGAATCTCGTTTCCCGCTCCAGATTCTAAAAAGGCCTGTTTATCAGGCCTTTTTTTTATAACCTTTTGCACTTACCTTGGCCGGATAGCAAATCGGTTATGCAGTGGATTGCAAATCCATCTAGACCAGTTCGACTCTGGTTCCGGCCTCCATACACAACAAAGCCCGATTTTTATCGGGCTTTTTTTTATTATTAATTAAATTAAGCACATATCAAAATGCAGCTTCAAAGCTGTAAAAACCTCAGGGTGTAAGTTGTTGTTTTTATCTATTTTTTCCAAAAATAACAATCTCTCTTCATTGCATATAATAGAGAAATAATCATTAAAAGATTTATAACTTTCTCGATAGCGTGGAAAGATATCCTCTGCCCAATTCAAAAATTCGGTTTCATTTTGAATACTCTCAGTTTTCAGTAACTCTGTCACCCCATATGGAGGAGGGTTTTTTATTAAGCCTCTTTCAAGAATCCCCTTGGAAGGTCGTTTTTTTTTGATAAATCTGTAAACGCCTCCAAGCGGACTTAAACCAAAAAATATCATCTCTTTTATGAGTTACACCTTTAAACTCTTTATCACACCTCCAGTCAAACCCTACAAATAAACTTGATATGCAACGATTAAAGTACTAATCTACTGGTTCAAGCAGTTTTAATCTATCCAATCTCTCTATCAAAGACTTAGATGGAACGCCAAATACTCTTACATAATGCTCTGTTATACATCCGTTTTTTATGAAAAATATATTATCAGCAGAATTGTCTCGTTTTTTTAGCATTAAATAAATTTGACGCACAAATTCCATTTTCTAAAGATGAATCGCCACCAGAGGCACTTGGTAAGATGTGGTCAACCCAATCTACCTGCCAATTCGACCTTAAACCCACATCTAAAAACCAAAGACTAATACCACTAAATGCGCAAGTTGCCCTATCTCTGGAAAAAATTTCAGCTTTTTGATTTTCTGTAAATTCGGTTCTTTTGTGTCTCATGTTTTTTATATGAATATTTTTTAACTACTACAATTGTAAATAAAGACTCACTGTAGAAGATTAAATTTATTAAAAAATTTAGGAAATATTAAGAATGGTCTTTAAAATACCTATTAAACTCCACTTTAATAGCAAAAAAAAATGCCAATTTATAGATAAAAATACCCACTAAATGGTATTTTTAGTGGGTATTTTAAGAAATTTCGCAAAAACCTAAATTCTACTTTTTCCATAATTTGGATGTCTTCTTTGATGCTTAATCACAGTCACACGAAGTCGGTTAGAATCTATCTCACGAAAATAAATCACAAAAGGGAATTTTCTCATTAAAGATCTTTTTATATTGTCTTCAATAATAACCCACCACTGGGGTGATTGTGAAATTAATGATATTTGATGATTAAATTCTTCAATAAATTCACCTACAAGACCTTGGGAGCATTCATTATAAAAATTGATAATTTCTTTTAGCTCATCCTCAATTGACGGATGATATTCAACTATCACTATTTAAGTCTGGACATTAACTCTTGATGAGATAAAGGTTTAACCTTACCTTGCTCAATCTCATTATCTCTTTTTTTAGCTAATTTTATCGCTTGACTATCTGTAATATCAGATGGAATGGTATATGGATCTTCAAGACTTTGCCATATTTTCTCTGCAAGAATCGCCCTGTTGTGGGCACTTAGATTTAACGCTTCATTTGCAATTTGATCCAGTCCCATTATTAATCCTTTTTTATTGCGATATTCGCTTCTAAAGATACACTATTAATAGATTACTTTAAAGCCTTAAGACGTAAACGTAAAGCATTCAACTTGATAAATCCAGCTGCATCTTTCTGATCATAAGCGCCCTCATCATCTTCAAAGGTTGCAATTTTTTCACTAAAGAGTGAATCTTTAGACTTACGTCCAACCACGGTAATACCACCTTTGTAAAACTTAAGGCGTACTGTGCCGTTAACAGTTTGTTGAGTTTGGTCAATTGCTGCTTGTAGCATTTCACGCTCTGGGGCAAACCAAAAACCGTTGTAAACCATTTCAGCATACTTAGGCATTAGTTCATCTTTAAGGTGTGCCGCTTCACGATCAAGCGTTAAGCTTTCCATAGCGCGGTGTGCTTTAAGCATGACCGTGCCTGCCGGAGTTTCATAGCAACCACGTGATTTCATGCCAACAAATCGATTTTCAACAATATCGTCACGACCAATACCGTGTGCACCAGCACGTTGATTTAATACTTCCATCACTGTTGCAGGACTCATGACTTTGCCATCAATGGCCACAATATCGCCTTTTTCATAAGAAATTTCAATGTACTCAGCTTTATCTGGTGCATTTTCAGGAGAAACCGTCCAGCGCCACATATCCTCTTCTGGCTCAGCCCATGGGTCTTCTAAAATATCACCTTCATAAGAAATATGTAATAAATTAGCATCCATTGAATATGGAGATTTTTTATCTTGCTTTTGGTAATCGATTTCAATACCGTGCTCTTCAGCAAAATTCATTAAACTCTCGCGAGAAGATAAATCCCACTCACGCCATGGCGCAATTACTTGAATATGTGCATCAAGTGCATAGGCATTTAGCTCAAAACGTACTTGATCATTACCTTTGCCAGTGGCACCATGAGAGATTGCATCAGCGCCTACTTCATGAGCGATTTCTACTAGACGTTTAGAGATTAATGGACGCGCAATTGAAGTGCCTAATAAGTATTCGCCCTCATAAATTGCATTGGCTCTAAACATTGGAAAAACGAAATCACGAGCAAATTCTTCACGCAAATCTTCAATAAAAATTTGCTTAACGCCAGCTGCTTTAGCTTTTGCACGCGCCGGTTCAACTTCTTCACCTTGGCCAATATCAGCAGTGAAAGTAATTACTTCACATTGATAGGTGTCTTGCAACCATTTAACAATAATACTTGTATCTAAACCGCCCGAATAGGCTAATACTACTTTATTTATTTTTGTATTTTTCATTTCTTATATTTTTTATTTCATTCCAAGGCAAAGCCTTTTTTAAATTTATTTGGCCTCTTTAACCAAATCATTGTTTGAAGTTTATTAGACTTCTTTAACCTTTTTTTTGGCGCAAGGCATTGCCTTGTACTTGTATCTAAACCGCCCGAATAGGCTAATACCACTTTATTTATTGATTTTCCTTTTGCACTATTTATAATGCGCTTTTTTCAAAATTAATTGTTTTTACTAGTAAAATCTTATCGTTCTGATCAAGCACTTCAACCGTCCACAGGCCTGTCCAAGTATGCCAAATATTTTTACTTGACCAAACACGCCAGCGATTACCCTTGATTTTAAAGCTGATTTCAGCCTTAACCTTATCTTTGTAAATCCAGCGATGCATAATTTTGTCACCGACTAAATTACGCAAATTAGTAAAGAAATAGATTTTACCTAAAGAATCATCAGCTTCTGTGATTATCTCGACAGGCTGCCTATCGTCAACAGATTTGGAAAAAACTGCTTGAGAAATATTCTCATGTGGCCAATTAGCCCAAGCAATATTTGTAAAAAATAAAAATAGTAGTATGGTTTTTTTCATTATCTCACCCAGTCAATAACGTACATTTGTATATCCTCTTCGTCAATTTTATCATCTGAAAAAGTCTTTCCGCGTACTGAAATACCTGCCGAATGCACAGATTCTAGATCTTTGCTAATCAGCGGATGCCAGTTAAATAAAGGCTTACCTTCGTGCAATAAACGATAAGCACAGGTTTCAGGCAGCCAATTAAATTTCTCACCCCAGTTGGGATAAATGGTCAAACAAGTGGGCACATGATCTTGTCGAGTTTCATAGTGTGGACATTGGCAGGTTTGCTCATCCATATAGTGACAAACCACATCGGTAAAATAAATATCGCCTGTGTCTTCATCTTCTAATTTATGCAAACAACAACGCCCACAACTATCACACAATGATTCCCATTGCACTCGACTCATTTCTTCCAAACTAAGCCTTTCCCAAAAATTTTGAACTTTATCCGCCATATTTTAAAATGATCTGTTGACTAAATATTGCAAAATTTTCTGCCCATCAACGTTGTCTTTTCGGGCTGAAATACTGGCCCAATAATAAGCTTTTTGGTAGCTAGTTTCTACACCTATACCATTCGCATACATCATAGCCAATGAATTTTGAGAGCGAGTTAGATCTTGTTTTGCTGACCGTTGCATTAAAAAAAAGGCCTTTTGATCACTCTTGATAACCAACTCTCCAATACTATACAAAGTACTTAAATTATGCTGTGCAATGGGGTTGCCCTGTTGTGCACTAATAACTAATTTTTCAACATTATTCATCATACCAATATTGCTATTTAATGAATCTAGAATCTGTTGCTGATTCGGAATCAAAGTAATTGGCTTTTGAACAAATTTTGTATTTAAGCTGTTTAAAATCTCATCTGTCAAATTAACAACAGGTGTAATAATTTCTACCGACTCAACATCGTCTGTTTTAATATTTGGTAAAGAAAGTTCGGCTATCTCCAGCTCTAATACTTCTTTATTTGACTGCTCAATGGTGTCTAAATCTGCCAATAGTGCTGTTGCCAATTCAAATGACTGGTCGCTAGCCTTAGTGAGCCACATTTTCGCTGCCAACATTTTCTCTTGTTTTAGTAAACTTTTGCCAAGCTGATATTGCGCCTCTACATGCCCAGATTCTGCTGCATTCAAAAACAACTGTTGCGCCTTATCTTTATTCTCAATAACGCCAATCCCTTCAAACAAATTCATTGCTAGAGCGAATTGAGAGCGAACATAACCCTGATTGGCTGATTTTCGATAATAAAATACAGATTGTGAAAAATTATTACGTTGTTGATAAAACTCAGCTAAATAAAATTGCGCTTCAGGGTCGAGCTGGTTAGCAGCACGAAGATACCAAACTTGCGCCAACGCATCACTTTGCTCAACGCCAACACCTTCATCGTACAACTTGGCTAGTGTCAGTTGTGCAACACCATAGCCTAACTGAGCAGCTCGTTGATACCAACGAAATGCTTCTTGATTATTAACCTCGGAGCCTTCGCCTTGACGATACATAACAGCCAAATTATATTGCGCTGCAACAAAATCTTGTTCAGCAGATTTTTCATACCAAAGTAGCGCTTTATTTAAATTTTTATTGGTGCCAATGCCATGATAATAGCCGTTGGCGATGTTAAATTGCGCACTGGCAAAGCCTTGTTCTGCCACACGCGTATACCAATAGAAAGCTAGCTTTTCGTCAGTCTTAACACCAATGCCATTGTGATACATATTAGCCAGGCTAAATTGAGATCTAGCATCGCCACTTTTGGCAGATTTTTCTAATTTGGTTAGTAATAGCTCACTTGATAATTCGCTGGTTTCTTCGATAATTTGCGACTGATGCATGATGATTTCATGCTCATCGTCAGACTGCAATATCTGCAAAGCATGAGCGGGTACGCAAACAAGAAAAAATAAAAGAGAAAACTTAATCATTTATAAAGCTAAGAAAAATAAGATTAAAAAACATCTCTATTTTAATCTTATTTAGCAATTTGAGGGATCAATCGGTCAATGCCAATAGCCACGCCTGAACACTGAGGTAAAGAGTCTTCTAATTGTTTTAAAAAATCCATATCAATCGGTGCAAAAGATTTATTTAAACGTTGACGCCTGTCATTTTCACGCATAAAAATTCGTTCGTATGATTGTGCCTCTAACAACTCATCATAACCATTAGCCACTTCTACACCAAATAAATACAATTCAAACCGATGCGCAACCCTGTCCTCTACCTTGGCCAAGGCGCTTTGCTCTGCAGGATAATCATAAATAAAACAAATAGGTAGTTGCTCTAATTTTGGCTCACAAAGCGCGGTAAATAGGAATATTTGCAGGTCTTCAATCCAATCAAAATCTGCACTCAGTTGATGAGATTTAGCAATAATTTTTAACTCATCAAAACTAGTATTAAGAATATCAATCTGTGCAAACTGCTCGAATGCTTGTGCATAAGACAACTTGTGCACTTCGCCTTTAATGCCTAACATCTTAATCAAAGAAACGATATCATCCATCAATTGATGACTATCAAAATCTAGTCGGTAATACTCTAACATTGTAAATTCGTTAAAATTTTGTGAACCTTGCTCGTTATCTCGATACACCTGACAAATTTGATAAATATCACCACTACCCTGGGCAATGAGTTTTTTCATCTCCAACTCTGGAGAAGTGTGCAAATATTGGGTTTTTAGCTGAATATCCAGATTAATCTGCACACTAATACTGTCAATATAAACATCGGTTACTGGCGTATTAAGCAGAGAAGCTGTTTGCACTTCTAGCACTGATTGATCGTCAAAAAATTGACGTATTTTTTTTAGAACATCTGCTTTTTTTCTGAGTGATGAATGAGAGAGTATTGTCATAAATAATTCATTTTAGTAGATAAGGCAAGGAGAATACAAAACGTATTTGACGAGCCTTATCTACTAAAAAGGATATTTAGGGCGCTACTATTAAGAGCGACCGGCGTATTCATTGGTACGCGTATCCACCTTTACTTTCTCGCCAATGCCGATAAACAATGGCACCTGTACCACCACGCCGGTATTCATGGTTGCTGGCTTGCCGCCTGTGCCGGCAGAATCACCCTTAAGCCCAGGATCAGTATCAACCACTTCTAGAATTACATGATTAGGCGGCGTAACTGAAATTGGATTGTCATTCCAAAGGGTGACCACACACATATCTTGTTCTACCAAATAACCTCTAACGTCATCCATATTGCTATCATTGATAACAAACTGATCAAAGGTACCTGGATCCATAAAGTTCCACTCACTGCCATCGTTATACAAGTATTGCATGTTCAGTTCCATCACGTCAGCACCTTCTACAGATTCACCTGATTTAAAGGTTTTTTCCAAGGTTTTTCCAGTGATTAAATCCTTAAGTTTGACCTTGTTAGACGCTTGACCTTTGCCAGGCTTACGAATTTCATTACTAATAATTGAGCAAGGGTTGCCATCTAACATTAGCTTTAAGCCATTCTTAAATTGACTGGTGGAGTAATATGCCATTTTTTAACCTATTAAGTGTAAAATTTAAGCATCTTATTTTACGCAAATATCAAACAATACTATATTTTGTTTACAAAAATAACCTTATGTCAAATGCTTTAAAAAATAACTCATGCCACCGCAAGCCTCTCTCCGAAATAGAATTGAAGCATAATCAGATTTGGACTGAAAAAAAAATTAAAAAGTCCACAAAATAAAATCAGGCTTGCAACAATGTTCTCAGGAATTGGTGCAATTGAATTTGCCCTACAAAGATTAAATATATCTAGTGAGATTATTTTTGCCAGTGATAATGATAAATTTGTAAAAGAAAGTTATTTTTCTAATTATGAAATTGATGATGAAAGGTGGTATGACGATGTTAAAAATATAGATGGAAAAAAATATATCAACAAAATAGACTTGTTGGTAGGTGGCAGCCCTTGCCAATCTTTTTCAATGGTTGGAAAACGAAAAGGCTTTAAAGTAGTATGAAACAACAAAGACGAAACTGGACAAGGAATGAATTAATAGTAGCATTTAATCTTTATTGTAAAATAGCATTTAGCAAAATTAACTACAGAAATCCTTTAATAATAAAACTATCAAAAGCTATTGGCAGGACGCCTTCTGCTGTCGCCTGGAAGCTTGTAAATTTTGCTAGTCTTGACCCGTCATTAATCAAAAGAGGTATTAAGGGTGCGACTAATACAGGTAAATTAGACAAGGTTATATTTGAAGAGTTCCTGAAAATTAGGAAGACTTAGCATTTGAAAGCGAGTCTTTGTTAAATAATCTATTTAACAAAGAAAATAATGCTACTGAAGATAAACAATTTTTCTTTGAAGGAAAAGAAATTGAGAGAAGTGTAAAAACTAGAATTAATCAATCCTTCTTTCGGGATGCCATTCTATCGTCGTATAATTTTAAGTACTGTTTAACTGGGATAGATATTCCAGCATTGCTTATAGCAAATCACATTGTTCCCTGGTCAAAAGATCCTAAAAATAGACTCAACCCCAAAAATGGCTTATGTTTAAATAATTTACATGATCAAGCTTTTGATCGAGGTTATATTACTTTTGATAATCAGCTACGATTGGTGCTTTCAAGGCATATTGTAAAAAGTAAGGAAAAATATATTCAAAAATATTTCAAGGAACTTGAAGGAAAAAGTTTAAGACTCCCTGATCGCGCTTTGCACCTGATGAACAATTTATCAAATATCATAATAAGAATATATTTTTACATGAATAATAAACTATACGCTATTTATAAAAATGGATTTTTTAAAGGAAATGAAAGAGGATCCTCTACATCAGATGCTATTAAAAAATATGTTATTGCCTTACTATTTGAAGATTTTTTAACTGATAAAAAGTTTATTTCACAATATTCTGCCAAAATAGCAATTAAAGGCACACATTACAAACGGGAATATAGAAAAATCCACTACAACAATATCCTATTTATCCAATAATGTTAGTTTTAAATGATAGGGTTAATAGCGGATTATATAAAAAATTTAGGTAAAATTCAACTACTATATTTACACAGGTGTGTGCTGCTTGCTTGACAAGAGGTTTATGCCCTTTACAGATTAAAAAATGACATACTCGAAACTTGGCATATCTGACAACAAGCTTATACCTTTTCTAATTATGGATAGCAAAAGAGAAGGATATTTAAAATATCATAGAGAAAACATACTAAAAAAATAAAAAATGCACATACACGAATACCAAGCCAAAGGCTTATTTAGACAATTCAACATTAAGACCCCTGAAGCCATCCTAATTAACAACACATCTGAAGTAGGCAAGGCTTGTGCAGATTTAGGCGGTGCTATTTGGGTGGTAAAAGCACAGGTACATGCTGGTGGTCGCGGCAAAGGTGGTGGCGTTATTTTGTGTCGCTCAGTTGAAGAAGTTGAGGCGGCTTGCAACCAGCTATTTGGTACACGCTTAATTACACCGCAAACTGATGCCAAAGGCTTGCCAATTAATCAATTGTTAATTGAGGGTGGACAAAGCATTGAACGTGAATTATATTTAGGCTTATTGGTTGATCGTCAAACTCAAAGAATCACTATTTTGGCATCTACTGAAGGTGGTATGGATATTGAAAAAGTAGCTAGTGAAACGCCGGATAAAATCATTAAATTTGGCGTTGATCCATTGGGCGTTTTAAACATAGATGATTGCGCTTCAATCGCCTTTCGGCTTGGTCTTGTCGATTCTTTAAAGGATCAATTCGTAACCACACTACTAGGCTTATATGAAATCTTTACCAGTAAAGATGTTAGCTTAATTGAAATCAATCCACTGATTACCACGACTAATAATAATTTACTTGCACTTGATGGCAAAATTGACTTTGATGACAATGCCTTATATCGCCATGAAGACATTGTTGAGCTGCGTGATATTTCACAAGAAGACGAAAAAGAAAATGAAGCCAGCGAGCATCAGCTTAATTACATCTCACTAGATGGCACCATTGGCTGTATGGTGAATGGTGCAGGCTTAGCCATGGCCACCATGGATTTGATTGAGCATCACGGTGGATCGCCTGCTAATTTTTTAGATGTGGGTGGTGGCACGACAGCTGATCGTGTTGCAAAAGCGTTCGAGCTAATTCAAACAGAAAAGAATGTAGCTGGCATTTTGGTGAATATTTTTGGCGGCATTGTACGTTGTGATTTAATTGCAGAAGGCATCTTGCAGGCCATTGAAAAAGTTGGTCTTAATCTGCCAATCGTAGTACGCCTAGAAGGCACTAATGCTGCCGCTGGACTAAAGCTATTAGATGACTCAAATGCAGACATACACACCGAAGCAGACCTAACTCAGGCTGCTATCAAAATCGTGGAGCTATCAGCATGAGTGTATTAACCAATAAAGACACTAAAGTCATTACTCAAGGTTTTACCGGCAAGCAAGGCACGTTTCATTCTGAGCAATCTATTGCTTACGGCACGCAATTTGTCGGCGGCGTTACCCCAGGTAAAGGCGGGCAAATACACCTAAATTTACCCGTGTTTAATTCAGTCAAAGAGTCTATGGATGTAACTGGTGCTAGCGCCACCATGATCTACGTTCCACCACGCTTTGCTTACGCTTCAATTATTGAGGCCATTGAGGCAGAAATGCCTGTTATTGCTTGTATTACAGAAGGTATTCCCGTGCAAGACATGCTTAAAATTAAGGCCAGTTTAAAAGATTCAAACTCAACTTTAATCGGCCCCAATTGTCCAGGTGTAATTACTCCTGATGAATGCAAACTTGGAATTATGCCTGGTAATATTCATCGAGCTGGCAGTGTTGGTGTGGTTTCTCGCTCAGGCACTCTAACCTACGAAGCGGTTCACCAAACCACACTTGCTGGCCTTGGTCAAAGCACTTGTATTGGTATTGGTGGCGATCCAATTCAGGGTATGAATTTTATTGATTGCTTAAAATTATTTGAAGCTGATCCACAAACACAATCCATTATTATGGTGGGTGAAATTGGTGGCTCTGCTGAAGAAGAAGCGGCCGAATACATCCAATCAAATGTATCCAAGCCAGTCGTGTCATACATCGCCGGACTTAGCGCACCTAAAGGCAAGCGCATGGGTCATGCGGGTGCAGTCATTAGTGGTGGCACTGGTAAAGCAGAAGATAAAATCAAAGCATTGCAAGCGGCGGGTGTTGCAATATCACCTACGCCAGCTACTATGGGCTCAACCTTAGTAGAATTATTAGCATGAAAAAACCTATTATTGTCTTAGGTGTTGGCGAGCTTGGTAGTGTTTTTGCACGCAGTTTTTTAAAAAACAATTATCCTGTTTATCCAATTACTCGTGAAACCGACATTGATGAATTAGCCAATACCATTGATCCAGAATTAGTTCTGGTTTGTACGGGTGAGGTTGATTTACAAACTGCCTTAAAAACCATTCCAGAAAAATGGAAAGATCGTGTGGCAATGATGCAAAATGAGCTTTTACCCAGAGATTGGGAAAACTATGACTTTGTCAATCCAACGGTTATTTCTGTTTGGTTTGAAAAGAAAAAAGGCATGGATTCAAAAGTGCTTATTTCTTCTCCAGCCTACGGCCCTAAAGCTAAAACTCTAACTGAATCGCTGGCTTTGATTGATATTAAAGCACACGTACTGAATTCTGCAGCAGAGCTATTATTTGAATTAGTCGTTAAAAATCTTTATATTCTTACCACTAATATTGCCGGAATGGTGATTGAACCAGGTGCTAATGTTGATGATTTACGTAATAATCATCGTCAATTAATGCGTGACGTATCGACAGATATACTAACCTTGCAAACTCAATTAACTGGTCAAACCTTTGATGAAAATCAGCTAGGGCAAGCCATAATTAAAGCTTTTGAAGGTGATCTTAATCATGGTTGCATGGGCAGATCTGCTCCTGCTAGATTAAATAGGACATTAGAATTAGCCAAGGAATTTAAGTTAGATGTGCCAACCTTGGTAAAAATTAAAGCTAACTCTTAGCCATTCATCTTAGCATAGATTTTTTCAATTTCTTGCTCTAATACTAGCAGTGAAAAACTTCGAACTTCTTCAATAAACTTCTGCTCCATAAAGAACACTTGAACAACAGGCAAAGAAAACACACCGTGCTGTGCGCAAACTTCTTGCAACTGTTCGCAATCAATATAAACCATTTCTAACTCTGGAAATTTAACAGAATATTTTTCTTCAATCTGTGGCTTAATGGTTTGGCATACGCCGCAATGCGCACCGCCAAATAAAACCAATACAGCATCTTTGTCACGCTTCAATGCATCTAGCTGTACTTGATCTTTCAATTGATTCATAAACTCTCTCCTAATTGCTTGAAGAAGCTCTCAAAACTTGGCAACTCTAATGAAGATTCTCTTTGTTTGGCGCCCCACATCGGCTCTGGAAAATAACTATCGCCTTCAAACCTGGCCATTACATGCCAATGAACCTGTGGCAACATATTACCAAAAGAGGCTATGTTAATTTTATCCGCCTTAAAGTAAGTGAGCATTTTCTTTTCAACAATATCAATAATTCTGAAAATTTCTAATTTTTCTTCAGCACTACACTGGCTAAATTCTTTAACCTTGCGCTGAGTAAAAACCTTAATCCATGGGATTTCACTCGACTCAATTTCAACCATTACCAACTCATTTTCATAAATCATATTCGCTCCAATAACATAGCATCACCATAAGAAAAAAACCGATATTCATTGTCAATAGCATGCTGATAAATATCCATCATTCGTTGCTGGCCAATAAATGCAGCCACCAACATCAACAGTGATGACTTTGGCAAATGGAAATTAGTAATCAGCATGTCAATCACTTTAAATTCATACCCTGGATAAATAAAAATATCCGTCTCTTCTTTAACTGCTTTTAATTCACCGCTTTTAGCAGCTGATTCTATTGATCTTATTGCAGTTGTACCTATGGCGATAACTCGACCACCATTAGCTTTTGTTTGATTTATTTTATCTACCGTCACTTGGTCCACTTCATAATATTCGCTGTGCATTTTATGCTCAATAATGGTTTCAGTTTTAACTGGCTGAAAGGTTCCTGCGCCCACATGTAAGGTGACAAATGCATGGTCTACACCTTGTTTTTTCAACTGATTAATCAGTTCATCATCAAAATGCAACCCTGCAGTAGGTGCAGCAACAGCACCCTCTCGCTGTGCAAAGACGGTTTGATAGCGCTCTAAATCGTCCTCTTCATCACTGCGTTCAATATAAGGTGGTAGTGGCATATGACCAACTTTATCTAGCAAATCAAGCAGAGAATCAGTTTCAAAATTCAAGGTGTAAAAGCCATTTTTCTTGCTAATAACTTGTGCCGTATCACCATTTTCAAGAGTAATAAAACTGTCAATTTTTGGTGCTCTTGACGCTTTAACCATGGCCAGTACTTGCTTGTCATTTAATAAGCGTTCGATCATAATCTCAACCTTACCGCCTGAGGCTTTATGCCCAAATAAACGTGCAGGAATAACCCTAGTATTGTTCATCACCAGTAAATCACCCGATTTAATGAAATTCATTATTTGATGAAAATGTGTATCAACAATTGGCTTATTTGCCACTAAGAGTCGGGAGTCTGTTCTATTTTGAGGTGGGTTTTGGGCAATTAGTCGCTTTGGCAAATCAAAATCAAATTCACTTAATAGCATGACTTATTTTCTTTAATTCCCCCTGATCAGACCTTGCCTGCTCAGGGGGTAGAGTTTTAATAAGATGTGGCTTTTTGGAAAATAATTCTAATAGTTGATAACTAGCAGTGACAATTGCTCTTGGAGTAATTGTAGCGCTTGTAAAACTATCAAACACACCGCCATCACGTGTTACTTTCCACTGATCTACATTTGGATTAGACAAAGACAAGCCGCTAAATTGCTCAATCCAATTTGATTTCCGAGTTTCAATTTTATCACCTAAGCCTGGTGTTTCTTTATGTGCAATCACTCGCACGCCAAGTAATTTTTGGTCAATGCTCACACCTGTCAATAGGCGAATATCACCACTATAGCCATTGGGATAAGTATGCTCAAGCAAATATGCAAAGACTGTTTGGTTACGCTTGGCAGGATAGATACTGATCTTTTGTTTAACACCATGAAGCATCATTTCTTGGGTGTATTTATCTTGCAAAATATCGTTATCGTAACCAGAAACTAGCTCACCAAGACGCAAAATAAGCAGTTGCTCTTCGTTGTATTTGATTTGCTCTTCAGTACTATCTTGAGTCCAATTAACAAAAAAAATACTAACCAAGGTAAAGACAAATAATAATGCGCCCGATTTTAAAATTGACCTAATCATGATTTTCCAAATGCTTTTGGCTGGGTGTAATAATCAATCAAAGGCACTGTCATGTTTAATAATAATATGGCAAAGGCAATGCCATCTGGATAGCCACCAAAACTGCGGATAACCACAACTAAAATACCAATCAAGAATCCATAAATTAACCGACCTTTTGGCGTGGTGCTGGCAGAAATTGGATCAGTTGCAATAAAGAATGCAGCCAACATTGTGCCGCCCAACATCAAGTGGTTTTGTATGGGTAAATGCTGTTGCGAATCAAACATTGAAATCAGTACTGCCATAATCAATATGCCAGATAAAAATGCCACTGGAATATGCCAAGAAATAATTTTACGCGCTAGTAAATAAACACCGCCTATTAGGAAGCCCGCATTAATCCATGCCTGAGCACTAGAATGTATTTGCAAGGTTGTTAATTCACGACCTAAAGACAAGCTTGTTTTAACATCATCTAATCGCGTTGCACCACTTAGACCATCAAAATGTAACAATTGAAATATTACTTCAACAGCTTGATTAAAGCTTAAAAAATCAACCGGCCATGTGGTCATTTGCAAGGGATAGGATATCAATAAAAAAGCGTACCCCAACATGGCCGGGTTAAAAGGGTTATTACCTAGGCCACCGTACAACTGCTTACCAAAAATAATAGCAAACGCCACACCAACAACTACTATCCACCAAGGTGCAATAGCTGGAATAGAAATGGCCAGTAAAATACCGGTTAACACTGCCGACCCATCACTAATAGAGTCTATTACTTTACGTCCACGCAACGCAACAAAGGCCGACTCAAAAACGATTGCAGAGATTGCGCCAAGTAATATCTGAATAATCACGCCCCAGCCAAAAAATACATAAGCAGCACTCACGCCTAAAATTAGCGCGTAAATCACTTGCCTCATAATTTGATTGGTATTTAATCCAGTGCTATGCATTGTCTTCCTTTGTTTTTTTAATACGTGCCATTGCTTGCGCAATTTTATCCTTTTGCGCTTGATCTTTTTCTTTGTCTTTGGCCATTTTTTCTTTTAGCGCTATTTTCTTAGCAGCCATCATCTCGGCACGCTCTTTTTTATTGCGTTCTAGTCGAAATTCCCTAAATTCAAATCGCTCTCTTGAACGATCAATTCTAATTTCTTCACGCTTAAGCTTTCTATCTAATGCCTTAGCAAAAGAGAAGTATTCAGTAAGTGGAATATTGCTTGGACAGACATAATTACAGCAACCGCATTCAATACAATCCATTAAATTGTATTCGAGTGCTTTTTCAATATTCTCACTTTTAGCATGCCAATATAATTGTTGTGGCAACAGATTTGCAGGACAAACTGGCGCACAAGAAGAGCAGCGAATACACTCTTTAACAACCAGATCTGGCTCTTTATTATTAACAAAAATACAATTAGTAATTTTACAAATTGAATGCTGGGCACTAGGAATATTTACCCCCATCATCATGCCGCCCATTCTTATATCATGCTTCTGGTTATTTGACTCTGAACACTCAACCACTTGCGCAAAAGAAGTGCCCAATCTTGCCTCATAGTTTTGAGGGTATTTTACTGCTGAACCAGTTACTGTCACAATTCTAGAAATAAGTGGCTTGTTGTCAATAACCGCATCATAAATAGCCTTTACAGTGCCTACATTCTGACACAAAATACCATGGTCAGAGGCATACTCACCTGAAGGAATTTCAAGATTTAATAAGGCTTTTATTAATAATTTTTCAGCACCAGAGGTGTATTTGGCTGGAATTTTCTCAATGCTAATTCGATCATTAAAACTGTACATTAATAAGGAATTGAGCGCTTCTTGTTTATCATCTTCAATGGCAACAATTACTTTTTTAGCGCCACAAGCATGCATCAACACCTCAATGCCTCGAATAATTTCACGTGGATATTCTTGCATTAATGAATCATCACACATGATTCCAGGCTCGCATTCGGTGGCATTAATGATCAGCGTGTGGGCGCCTTGTGCATTAGTGATTTTTGCATGTGTCGGAAAACCAGCGCCGCCCATACCAACAATGCCCGCTTCACGAATTCTCTGAATGATTTTTTCAGCTGAACAATTTAAGAAATCTTTGTCACATTTTTCAATTTCAATCCACTCATCTTTGCCATCTGAGTCAATCACTATGCACATTGCATCAATTTCTGATGGGTGTGGAATTGGTCGTTTTTCAATGGCGGAAATAATGCCTGAAATAGAGGCATGAACATTGATTGGAAATTGACCTGTTGTTTGTGCAATTACCTGACCTGTTAAAACTCGATCACCCAATTCCACACATGGCTTTGCTTCACCGCCTACACGCTGCTGTAATAACAACACCACCTGCTCTGGCGGTGGTACTTGTTTAATTTCTGACTTTTCCACAGGATATGGATTAGGAATATGCACGCCACCTTTAAACGTATGACTACCCATGAGCAATCCTCTTTAAGTCTGGTACAAAGGTTCCTAAAGTTGGCTTTAATTCTTTAATAAAAATACAGTCTACTGGGCAAACTGGAATACACAAATCACAACCTGTGCATTCTTTAGCAATGACCGTTGTCATTACCTTGGATGCGCCCACAAATGCATCAACAGGGCAGGCTTGAATACATAATGTACAGCCAATGCAGAGATCTTCATCGACATAAACAACATGGTCAGGCTTGGTTTCTCCATGCTCAGCATTTAAAAGTAAAGTCTCAACATCTAGCAGCTCTGCCAGCGCATCGGCACCCTCTTGGCCACCAGGTGGACATTGGTTAATCTGAGCTTTGCCTTTAGCCAAAGCTTCTGCATAGGGACGACAACCTGGAAAGTCACATTGACCACATTGAGTTTGCGGCAAGATAGCATCAATTTGATTGACCAAAGGATTGCCACTAACTTTAAATCGAATTGCAGCGTAACCCAAAATCAGCCCAAGAGCCAACGTTAGAATTGAAAAAATAACAATTGATTCCATCTCTAAGCTAGTCCAATAAATCCCATAAAGGCCATTGACATAAGACCAGCAGTAATCAATGCAATAGGCGCACCTTTAAAAGCAACGGGTACATCCGCCGTATCAATGCGTTCACGAATGGCTGAAAACAACACCAATACAAATGAAAAACCAATCGCCGCGCCAAATCCATATACAGCTGATGCCAAGAAGCCATTATCTTGATTAACATTTAATAATGCCACGCCAAGCACGGCACAATTGGTAGTAATTAGCGGCAAGAAAACACCTAAAGATTGATGTAAAACTGGAGAGGTTTTGTTAACCACTAGCTCGGTAAAACCAACCACGCCAGCAATGGTAACAATAAAAGCAATGGTACGCAAATACTCCATATCAAATGGAACTAAGATATAGGTGTTAATAAGATAGCTTGAAACACTGGCCAAAGTGAGTACGAATGTGGTTGCAAAACCCATGCCAATAGCCGTTTCAACTTTTTTCGAAACCCCCATGAAAGGGCACAATCCTAAGAACTTCACTAAGACGAAATTGTTAACCAAAATCGTGCTCACTAAAATTAAGACATATTCATTCATAATGAGATTTTTGTACAATTGTGGGTGATTAACAAATAACTAGATTTATTAATTTTAGAATCTTTTAAAGTTATTCCTAGCAAGGCTAAGGGTGTCTTCAAAAGGTTTTTAAATTGATGAAGAAAGGTGTTTTGGTGATTATTCATAATTGTAAAAAGATTTCATATACTGATTTTAACTCAAAACCACTTTCAATAATCCGAATGAGCTAATTAACAATAACGCACTACCAACCCATTTTTTAAACACTTGATCGTTTTCAATAATTTGTCTATGTGCCCTAATTCCAATCACATGCCCAATAGCGGCAACAGGTATTAGAGCAAGGGAAAATTGCCAATCAATCATTACATCCATCACCACAAACGCTGCCATCTTAATGCTAACCAATATAAACCAAAGCACAAATAAAGTATTGCGCAAATACTCTTTAGTAACGTAGCGCATATACACCGCCACAATTAATGGCGCACCTGTGAGTGATGTGCCAGCCACATAACCACCCAAAATTAATAATAATTTATCTACCCAGGGTTTATGCGAAGTGATTTTTTGATCGAAAATCCAGGTGATTGCATAAAAAATAGTAATTGAATAGATAAAAATAACCACGACAGTATCTGGCAAGCTCAATAGCCCGCCAACACCAATAAGTGTTGGCGGGATGATCCATAATAATGAATGATTTAGATATTTCCAATCAACTTTTTTAATTGACTTAAATAAAGTCAGAGAAGAGAAAAACAATAAATGTATGCCAATAATAGGCAGCCAATAAACTGGACTACCACCTAGTAATAGCATAAGTGGCAAGCCTAATGCTGCACCGCCAAAACCAAGGCCTGTACGAACAAAACCCGCCCACATGAAAATCAACCCAACCAGTACTAAGCCAGTAGCATCAAAACTCATTAACGAAGTGTATCGGCTAACCTTTCAGCGCTTTGTTGAGTAACATCAGCATTTTTTGCTTCTACCATAACACGGATCAACGGCTCAGTTCCTGATGCGCGAATTAGTACGCGACCCTCATCACCTAATAAGGCCTCAACCTCTTTAATAGCAGCATTTAACGATTGATGATTATCAAGATCAACTTTGCCTTTAGCTTTAACATTGATCAATACTTGTGGATATTTGACCATGTCATTTTTTAATTCTGCAAGTGTTGATTGAGTCTTTGCAAGCACTTCTAAAACTTGTAGTGCTGCCACAATACCGTCACCAGATGTGGTTTGATCTAGACAAATCATATGGCCAGAGCCTTCTCCACCTAAAATAGCACCGTGTTTTTTCATCTCCTCCATGACGTAACGATCACCAACATTAGCTTCAATAAATTTAATATTCAGGGCTTTTAAAGCATGGCGCATGCCTAGATTAGTCATCTTGGTGCCAACCACTGTATTGTTGGTTAGCCTATTTTGAGCTTGCCACGCTTTCGCAACAATAAATACCAGCTGGTCACCATCAACCATCTCGCCAGTATGATCTACCATCATTAAGCGATCGCCATCGCCATCAAAAGCAATGCCCAAATCAGCTTTGGTTTCAAGCACAACTTGTTGTAAATGCTTAGTATCAGTAGCACCGCAGTTTTTATTAATATTAAATCCATCGGGTGTATTGTTAATAATCGTAACATTCGCACCTAGCTCAGAAAATACATCTTCAGCAATATGATAAGTAGCACCATTGGCACAATCAATCACCAAGTTAAGCTCATTTAGATTGATCATGCGATCAAAAGTAGATTTACAAAATTCAATGTATCGGCCAAGTGGTTGCTCATGGCGACGTGCTTTACCAATCCTCGAAGAACTAACGCTTACCATTGGTTCGGATAATTTTTTCTCAATTTTTGCTTGATCTACATCACTAAGTTTCAACCCTTTTGCAGAGAAAAACTTAACCCCATTATCTTGAAAATGATTATGTGAAGCACTAATCACAACACCAGTAGTTGCATTATAAGTTTGTGTTAAATAAGCAATTGCTGGTGTAGGCATTGGCCCTAATAAGCCCACATCAACACCAGCAGAGAGGAAACCCGCCTCTAAAGCTGATTCAAATAAATAGCCTGAAACACGTGTATCTTTACCAATAACAACACTGGCCTTACCTTGCTCGGATAAAACCGAACCAACTGCCCAGCCTAATTTTAAGAAAAAATCTGGCGTGATAGGCTCAATACCTACCTCACCTCGAATGCCGTCTGTACCAAAATAATTAGCCAATTTTCTCTCCGTTTGTTGCTTTCAATATTAATAGTGCATCTTTAGTTTCAAGGATATCATGTACTCGCACAATATTTGCCCCATTTTGAACCGCTATTATAGCGCCCGCTACGCTGCCAACCATCCTGCCTTCAACTTCCCTGTTGTTTAGCACAGTGCCAATCATCGATTTTCTAGAAAGACCGGCTAATAATCTTAGATTGAAGCTCTTAAACTCATCAAATCGACGTAGTATTTCCAGATTGTGTGCTAACGTTTTGCCAAAGCCAAAGCCAGGATCTAAAATAATTTTATCTTTAGAAATACCTGCATGTTTGCAAGCATCAATCCTTTGATCAAAGAAATGCTTAATATCCTCAACAACATCACCATAAGTTGGTTTTTCTTGCATAGTTGTAGCTGACCCCTGTCTATGCATCAAGCATACATCTACGTCCAATGAGGCTGCCATCTCTAATGCGCCGTCAGCTTGCAAGGCATTAACATCATTAATAATACTCGTGCCGGCCTCTACAGCCAATTTCATCACTTGAGGCTTTGAAGTGTCTATTGAAATGGGTACGTTGATCTGAGCGGATAACGCCTTAATAACCGGAATCACTCGGCTGATTTCATCATTTTCACTTACAGACTGCGCATTAGGTCGCGTTGATTCACCGCCAACATCAATAATGTCAGCACCATTTGCCACCATGCGCTTAGCACTTGCAATAGCGAACTCAGTATCAAAATACTGACCGCCATCAGAAAAAGAATCGGGCGTGATATTTAACACACCCATAATCAAAGAATTTTTAAAGGACATGTTGTCCATAACAAATATCGCTAAATATTAAGCAACCTGAGGATTCTCATCAACCGGCTGATCCTCAGTATCATCTTCTTTAACATTGCCACCGGTACCCAGCTCAGTTGATGCCACTTCAGAATCAGTCACTGTAGCCGCCTCACGAATTGGCTTTCTATCCATTAAGTCATCAATTTGCTCTTTATCAATGGTTTCGAATTCCATCAAAGCTTTGGTCATTTCGACCAAAATGTCTTTATTTTCTTCTAAGATTTTTTGCGCTCGCCTATAGTTAACGTCGATCAGCTCTCGAATTTCTGAATCGATCACTTTAAAAGTGTCTTCAGAAATGTGCTTATGTTTAGTAACTTGACGACCCAAGAACACCTCGCCTTCATCTTCACCATAAGCCAAAGGACCTAATTTATCTGACATGCCCCATTGCTTAACCATCTTATGGGCAATTTCTGTAGCACGCTCAATATCGTTACTTGCACCTGTGGTTACTGCATCAGCACCATACATAAGCTCTTCAGCAATACGGCCACCAAATAATGAAGAAATTTGAGAGTTTAATTTTCGTCTAGAAATGCTGTAAGTATCTTTTTCTGGCAAGAACATAGTCACACCTAGCGCTCTACCTCTAGGAATGATACTAACCTTATAAACAGGATCGTGCTCAGGCACCAAACGACCAACAATCGCATGGCCAGCCTCATGGTAAGCGGTCATTTCTTTTTCAGCCTCATCCATTGCCATAGATTTGCGCTCTGCGCCCATCATGATTTTGTCTTTAGCTTTTTCAAATTCTTGCATGCCTACTAGATCTTTTCCTTTTCCAGCAGCTAGTAGCGCAGCTTCGTTACACAAGTTAGCCAAATCAGCACCTGAAAAACCTGGTGTGCCTTTGGCGATACTAACTGATTGAACATTTTTAGCAATTGGTAGTTTACGCATGTGCACTTTTAAAATCGCATCACGGCCATTAATATCTGGCAAACCAACCATTACCTGGCGGTCAAAGCGTCCAGGACGTAACAGCGCAGGATCAAGTACATCTGGGCGGTTAGTAGCGGCAATAACAATAATGCCTTCTGAGCCTTCAAAGCCATCCATTTCAACTAGCATTTGATTAAGCGTTTGCTCACGCTCATCATGACCGCCACCCATGCCAGCGCCACGTTGGCGACCAACCGCATCAATTTCATCAATAAAGATAATACAAGGTGCGTTTTTCTTAGCTTGTTCAAACATGTCACGCACTCGAGAGGCACCAACACCAACAAACATTTCTACAAAATCAGAACCCGAAATAAAGAAGAATGGCACATCAGCTTCGCCAGCAATAGCCTTGGCCAAAAGAGTTTTACCTGTTCCAGGAGGGCCGATTAATAAAACACCCTTTGGAATTTTACCGCCAACTTTGGTAAACTTACTTGGATGGGATAAAAAATCAACCAATTCAGCCACATCCTCTTTAGCTTCGTCAACACCAGCCACATCTTTAAAGGTTATGTTTGACTCGTCTTTTGGAATTAATCGCGCCTTAGATTTACCAAAACTCATAGGATTTTTTCCACCCATGGCGCCACCAGCACCTTTCATGGTGTAAAGAATGACAGCGATCAATAAAACAATTGGCGCTAAAGAAATAATTAACTGCTTAAAGAATCCGTCTTTTTCAGGTGGCGTCGCTACTACATTTACACCATTATCTAATAAATCGCCCATTAGACCTAAATCACCAGGTGAATAAGTGGAAAACTGCTCGCCACCAGCGCCTACACCGGAAATACTACTGCCAGCAATAGTTACTTCAGAGACATCACCATGCTTAACGCTCTGGATAAATTCAGAATAAGTAACTTCACTTTTCTTGTTGTCAGTCTCAAATTGACTAAAAACAGAAGTAAGAACACTGCCTAATACCAGCCATAACAATAAATTTTTAAACATGGATCAATACTAAAATTATAAAAAAATAGACGGGTAACTATACCCTATCGCCTACTTATATATAGACCAATGGCGTTTTTTCAAGGTTTTTCAACAAATAAATTCAAATTCTGTCATAATTCTTAACTTAATAAATTCAAAAAAATGATTGTCATGTCCAAAATAAATCTATTAGCCGTTATCCTTATAACTACTCTATTAAGCTCATGTGGATTTCACACACCTGTTAAAAATACCGAACTAAATGCGGTCATTGTTAGTGACAAATCAAATGCCTTTGCCAATGAGCTTCAAAAAAGATTCAATCAAGAGGCTGTACAAAATCTAACCATCCAAATTGGTGCAGAAGTTCAAAAGCAGCTAACAGCTTCATACACTGCAACTAACACTGCCAACAGTTACACATTAACTTTAAGTGTGCCGATTAAAATTTTGAATGCTGATAAAGAAATATTGTTATCACAAGATTTAACAGCTAGAACATACCTAAGTAAGATGACTACCTCTTCTCAAGCCGACAGACTTCAAATCGAAGAAGCCTATACCCAATTGAGATATACTGTTATTAAAAAACTAATAAGACGATTATCAAAACTCAATGAGAATTAAGCCAGAAGCGCTTAAAACTCAACTCAGCAACACACTAGAATCTTTATATTTTGTTTTTGGTGCTGAGCCATTATTAATTGATCAAAGTTTGACCGCCATATTTACTATTGCTAAGCAAGCGGGATTTGATGAAAAAACCAGGTTTGATGTTGATGGCAACTTTGATTGGGGACTAATCGCTGCTGAAATCTCCAATATCTCTTTGTTCTCACCAAAACGCATTATTGAGTGCCAACTTAAGACCGGTAAAATTGGCGTCAAAGGATCCAAAGCCTTAACCGCACTTGTTGGCAATATTCCAAGTGACATTTTGCTGGTTATCTCAACTGGAAAATTGGATATGGCCCAACAAAAAAGCAAATGGTTTAAAACCCTTGAACAGCATGGCGGCGTTATCCAGCACTGGGAAATATCTAGCGACCATCTGGTCGGCTGGATTAGTAATCATATAGCCAACATTGGCCTTGAAGCTAACAAAGAAGTTGCTCAAAGCATTGCTTTTTACACTGAAGGCAATTTACTAGCCTCGATGCAGGAAATCCAAAAATTAAAAATGGCTTATCCTAGCGGAAAAATCAATACCCAAGAGTTTTTAGAACAAGCACAAGAGCAGTCTAAATATTCAATTTATGGAGTTATTGATGCAGCCTTGTTCGGCGACGCTATTCAAGTGAACAAAATTTACAATACTCTTCTAGGTGATGCTGCAATGCCGATTCAGCTAAACAGCTCACTATATCGAGAGGTAAAAACCATTATCGATATGTCTATTGAAATGCATCAAAACAGCGACATTAATGCTATTTTGCAAAATCATCGTGTTTGGAATAAGAGAAAACCAATTATCACCAATATCCTGAAACGTCATCCTTATCAACGCCTGCAAAAAATATTATTATTGCTTGGACGTATTGACCGCTCCATCAAAGGCATGGATAATCTAAATGTGATAGACGAATTACGTACAATTTTGTTAAATCTAGCAGGGAAAACCCAATGGGCTCAATAAAAAATCTAATTACAGAATTAGGAAAAAGCGCCAAAATTGCAGCTAAATCACTCAGGTGCGCTACCACTTCTGAAAAGAACAGCGCCTTATTAAACATTGCAAGCCAGATTGATATCAATCGCAATAACATTCTAGCAGCCAACAAAAAAGATCTTAAAAATGGCAAGGACAAAGGTCTAGATAGCGCATTAATTGATCGACTAATGTTAGATGATCAGCGCCTAGATGGCATCATTGAAAGCCTGAATCAAATTGCTAACTTACCTGATCCTGTTGGAGAAATCACCGATCTTAAATATCGCCCAAGTGGCATCCAAATTGGAAAGATGCGTGTGCCTTTAGGCGTAATGGGCATTATTTATGAATCTCGTCCAAATGTTACTGTTGATGCTGCAGCACTTTGTCTTAAATCAGGCAATGGTGCAATCCTGCGTGGCGGCTCTGAAGCCATTCATTCCAACCTTGCACTTTATGCCTGTGTCAAAGATGGTTTAATTGATGCTGGTTTAAGCGAATACTGCGTTCAGCTAATTGATACGACAGACCGTGAAGCGGTTACTGAGTTAGTTCAAGCCAGCGACTATGTAGATGTCATCATTCCTCGTGGTGGCAAAGGCTTGGTTGAAGCGATTAGTGCGAGTGCAAAAATGCCTGTAATTAAACATTTAAACGGCATTTGTCATACCTATATTGACAAAGATTGCGACACTGAAAAAGCCATTAAAATTGCATTTAATGCAAAAACCAGGCGCTACGGTGTTTGCAATGCCATGGAAACGTTACTTGTACATGCGTCTGCTGCTGGCAGAGTACTGCCTGAACTTATTTCAGAATATGTCTTAAAAGGTGTGGAACTCAGAGGCTGCAATCAAACACGTCAATTTTCAAAACAAATTATTGCTGCAACTGAAGAGGACTGGGACACAGAATACTTGGATGCGATTTTGTCCATTCGCATTGTTAATTCAATGTCGGATGCAATCGATCATATTGAACAACACAGCTCAGGTCACACTGAATCAATCGTTACTGAAAATTACACTTCTGGACGCCGATTCCTTGCTGAAGTTGATTCTTCATCCGTTATGATCAACGTTTCCACCGCATTTGGCGATGGATTTGAATATGGACTAGGTGCAGAAATTGGCATTAGTACTGATAAATTCCACGTTCGCGGGCCAGTTGGCCTTGAAGGACTAACCTCACAAAAATACATCGTCCTTGGCGATGGTCATATTAGACAATAAACCCCCATTAAATAATGAATACAGAACAAACACTGGCCGTTTTTCAGCGTGGTACTGACGAAATTCTACCACTTGAAGAGCTAAAAAAGAAACTTGCAAAAAACAAGCCTCTGCGCATTAAAGCAGGCTTTGATCCAACAGCTCCCGATCTTCATCTTGGTCATACGGTTTTAATCAATAAGCTTAAACAGTTTCAAGACCTAGGTCATGAAATTTTATTTTTAATTGGTGATTTCACCGGCATGATTGGCGATCCAACGGGAAAGAGTGCCACGCGTCCACCGCTGACCAAGCAACAAGTCATTGAGAATTCGCAAAGCTACCAAGATCAAGTCTTTAAAATTTTAGACAAGGATAAAACCACTGTTGTTTTTAACTCTGAGTGGATGGAGAAAATGAGTTCAGCTGAAATGATTCAGCTCGCCTCACAACAAACCGTTGCCAGAATGCTAGAGCGTGATGATTTTTCAAAGCGTTACAAATCTGGAAAACCAATTTCAATTCATGAATTTTTATACCCATTAATTCAAGGTTATGATTCTGTTGCACTTAAGTGTGACGTAGAGCTGGGTGGCACCGATCAGAAATTCAACTTACTAATGGGTCGTGAATTGCAAAAACAAGCCGGTATGGCGCAGCAAGTAATCCTCACTATGCCAATTTTGGAGGGTCTTGATGGCGTTCAAAAAATGTCAAAATCACTGAATAATTACATTGGTATTACTGATGCGCCAGACGATATGTTTGGCAAAATCATGTCAATTTCTGATGAGTTAATGTGGCGCTACCTAGAACTATTAAGCTTTGAAACACTTGAAACACTTGCCTCTTGGAAAGTTGAAATTGAAAATGGTGAAAATCCTAGAAATATCAAATTCCGATTGGCTGATGAAATTATCACTCGCTTCCATAGTAGTGATGCTGCCAAACAAGCACAACAAAATTTTATCAATCGCTTTGCTAAAAATAAAGTACCTGATGAAATGCCAGAATTTAGTTTTGATGCTGGCATTAAAATTGCCAACTTACTTAAAGATGCAGGTTTGGTTAATTCAACCTCTGATGCTTTTAGAATGATCAAAGATGGTGCGGCAAAAATTGAAAGCGAGAAGATTTCTGACCGAAATCTTGAGCCAGAAGCAGGTACAGCGGTTTATCAAGTTGGCAAGCGTAAATTTGCAAGGGTTACTATTTCATAATAAAGCTGTTAATTATTAGCATTGCAACCCTCATACTGAATGGCTGCACTTCGTTAGAAGACTTTCAAAAAATGACACCAGAAACACGAGCATATAAAACTTGTCATAATGATGTAACTGTTAGGCACTATAAATCGCAAATTTACCAATACACTAATGAAATTGAGAAAATTGATGATTCGCTGCTTAAGGGTTACAAAACTCGTAAAAACTGCACTACTATTACTTATGAGCGCACCAGTAAAGATAAGCCAGTTAATTCCATTAAAAAAATCTGCACCGATGTTGTCATCCCAATCAATGACTACGTATATGAATTTGAAAAAAGTAGAAGAGCGGAATTAGTCATTCAGCTTAAAGACTTACAAGATAGAGAGCAACTTAATTTTGATAAATGCTTTGATAAATGCTTTGATAAAATTCAACCAATGAACGCCGAACAAGCTTTCCACTATTACGATAGCTAAGGTGTTACAATATGCATCCCTGGGGATGACATGGCTTCGACGAGGAGTTGGATCTCAAGGACGCATGCCGAGGATAAGAACAACTCGTAAAAATACTTCTTAAAAACATAGTTGCAAACGAAAACAACTACGCTTTAGCAGCATAATGCTAACCGCCCCTTAAAGATTGTCTGTATTTTTAAGATGGCGGCCGTTTACAGACTCGCTAGGATTATTTTTTCAGGGTAATTCGGTTAAAACTTTCTGAAATCGCTTCTTACATCCCTGATGGTCGGGTGGTAGGCGGCTAACTCAAGTTGACCAAGCTAAGCATGTAGACTCTTTGTTTGAAGGTTTTCGGACGCGGGTTCGATCCCCGCCATCTCCACCAAACTACCAAAGCCAACTTTTTAGTTGGCTTTTTTTTATTTATAGCTTAAATATTATCAAGTAAGGCTTTCATTTGTGATGAAGATGTTGGTAGTTGCAAAACACCATGCAATAGATAATCAACAGCATTAAGCACGTTGATAAACTGCATTTCTTTTTTCTTTGCCAATACGATTACTTTAGTATTAGGCGAGTATTTAATAAGACTAACCAACAATACTTCTAAATTGGATTTGTAGATACCGCTATAGTTGGTGCTGTAAGCGTAGAAGAACTCCACAACAATAACCGCTGCAGGGCGTTTTTTGATCAAAGAAATCGCTTTTCGTATACTGTTAACCATATGCTCTTCAAACCCTTTATCCTGATACAAATTACCATAATTTGGAAAAAGCATGGATTCTACAACAGTGATAACAATAGGCTTAGACATAATGATTTAGAAAACTTACATTTTACCTTTGAGCAAATAAAATACTATCGCCACCAGCGCAACAATAACAAACAACTCAATGGCAAACATCTATTTAGTCATTAATCGAATAACAAGCGACGCCGCCTTTTTGTGAACCTGCTGCAAACATACAACGAACATTTGGATTGTCTGCTGGAATCCACTCGTACACACGAATATTCCAGCCAGCCGTTTCAATCAAATACTCAGAACTTGGTTTAACGGTTTCAGCGCCCATGGTAGTCATCTTTTCCCATAATCCAGCTTGTGCTGAGATTGACAATAAAAAGCCAACCAATAGTATTGATAATTTATTTATCATGTTTTTTTCCTCTACTTTGATCCGAGTTATTGTTTGACTTTCTGTTGGGCTTATTACCCCAAAATCCTTTTTTCTTTTTAGATTTATTTTCAGCGGAGTTACTATCTTTTCCATACCTAGGCTTGTTCCTGCTTTTGTTTTTTTTAGGTTTTTTATTTTTAGGTCTAGGCATGTTTTTTGGTGAATCAGGCACATCATGACTTGGCGTGAAATCATCAACCATAATACGGTCAAGCTTAGTTTGGATTAAGCGCTCAATATCAAACAACTGCTTAGTCTCGTCAGCACTCACTAATGAAATCGCCTCACCCTTGGCGCCTGCTCGTCCAGTACGACCAATACGGTGTACGTAATCTTCTGGCACATGTGGAAGATCAAAATTGACCACATGAGGAAGATCAACAATGTCAATACCACGCGCGGCAATATCAGTTGCTACTAGCACGTTAACCTTGCCAGCTTTGAAGTCCGCTAAGGCGCGCGTACGAGCTGCTTGAGATTTATTGCCGTGGATAGCAGATGCGCTAATGCCTTTTTTGCCCAATTGCGTAGCAATGCGATTAGCACCGTGTTTAGTACGACTAAATACCAATACTTGGAACCAGCCATGATCTTCAATAAGTTTGGTTAATAGCGCTTGTTTTTTAGATTTATCAACAGGATGCACCCATTGTTTAACTGATTTAACCGTGGTATTACGCACTGCGGTTGAAATTTCAACTGGGTTATGAACCATGGATTTTGCCAGTTTTCTTATATCATCAGAGAACGTAGCTGAAAACATCAATGTCTGCCTTTTTGGGGGTAACATCTTTAAAATTCTCTTAATATCTGGTAAAAAACCCATATCCAGCATTCTATCAGCCTCGTCAAAAACAATGATTTCCAGCTCATCAAACTTCACTGCGTTTTGCGAATGAAGATCAATCAGACGTCCCGGAGTTGCCACTAAAATATCAACACCGCCTCGTAGTTTTTTCATCTGTGGATTGATCTTAACACCACCAAAAACAACAGTTGATTTAAGCGGTAGATGCTTGCCATAAGTACTTACACTGTCTTGTACCTGAGCAGCTAGCTCACGCGTAGGCGTTAGGATTAATGTGCGAACTTGGTTTGATGTGGTTGGCTTGCCTTTTGACAATAGTTGCAAAATTGGCAATGTAAATCCAGCAGTTTTACCCGTACCTGTTTGCGCCGCAGCCATAACATCCTTGCCTTCTAAAATTAGAGGGATGGCTTTTTCTTGAATCGGTGACGGCTTATCGTAGCCTTTCTTGGTAACCGCTTCTAAAATTGAATCTGATAGGCCTAATTGAGAGAATGACATAATTTATCGCATGAATATAAAGACGCCTATTTTACATTCCCTTAATGATAGCAATCTATAATACTTTGCATGAATGATTATCAAGCCATTAAGAGCCCTTGTACCCCAGAGCACCTTCTCTTACCTTCAGGCAATTCACCTTGTGTTGGCATCTGTAAATATAACAAATCTAATTATTGCGTAGGCTGTAAGCGCCATAGCAGTGAAATCACTGGCTGGATTAACTACTCAACTGAAGTCAGAAAAGCTATCATGCAAGATTTAAAAGACAGAAAAATTGATGAATGAAATGCAAACACACTCAATTGATTGCCCTTATTGTGGCGAAATTATTGAATTAGAGGTGGATTGCTCAGAGTTTGAACAAAGCTATATTGAAGACTGTAGCGTTTGCTGTCGACCAATCAACATCAACATAATGATTGATTTTGAGCAAAACGTTCAGGTGCTAGCAGCACATGAAGACGAATAAAATCTAAGCGACTTCTTCTGGCGTTTTTGCCTTGATACTTAGTGCATGTAATTCACCACTATCAATTTCTGTACGAACTGCTGCTAGCACCATTCTTTGGCGCGCCAACAAACCCATGCCTTCAAATACCGAGGAAACCACCAAGGTTGAGCAATTACAGCCGTCACCTTGCATAGTTACTGTTGAACCTTCGATGCTCTCTTCTAATTTTGCTTGAATTTCTTCCAATGTCATTACTATGCTCCAAACATGCCTTTCAGCATAAAGAAAAATACAATAGACATTAACGCACCTGCTGGCAAAGTCACCAACCATGAGAGAAATATCTTGTTAATCATGCGTGTATCTAGCGCCGCTAGACCTCGTGCCAGGCCAACACCCAATACCGCACCTACCAATACTTGTGTGGTTGATACTGGCAAGCCTGTACCAGAAGCAATAACTACAGTTGAAGCCGCTGCTAAGGTTGCAGCGAAACCACGAGATGGTGTTAGCTGAGTAATACCTGTACCAATCGTGGCAATTACCTTATGGCCATAAGTCACCAAACCAAATACAATACCACCACCACCAACTAGCAATACCCAAACCGGCAATGCACTCTTGGCACCAATCATACCGCCGCTTTCAATCACACCATAAATGGCAGCTAATGGACCAATAGCATTTGCCACATCGTTTGATCCATGGGCAAAGGCCATTGCTGCTGCGGTAATTACCATCAGAACACTAAAAATTCGCTCCATTGAAGTAAAGTGGAAATCTTCATTTTCCCTAGGATCAGCATGAATACGACGAATAATAAGCGTACCTACTAGCGTTACCAATAAGCCAAAGCCAATAGCCAGTAAGTAACTAGTGCCCAAATCAAAATGCAAACCTACATGCTTAAGCCCTTTAAAAATAGTCACTAGTGAAATAACAAAACCCACCAAAAACATATAAAACGGTACGTACCTTTTAGCGTTATCAAACGGGTCTTTAGTATCAATAATAAGATTTTGCAAGCTTCTAAATAGCATGAATGCAAGTGTTCCTGCTAGGATTGGTGAGACAATCCAACTCATGGCAATTGCGCCCACTTTATTCCAAGCAACCGCATCCACACCAACACCTACTGCACCAAAACCAACGATAGCGCCCACAATAGAATGCGTTGTTGATACTGGCCAGCCAAAGCTAGAGGCAATCATTAGCCACGTTCCAGCTGCTAATAGCGATGCGAGCATACCGTAAACTAATAAATGCGGGCTGTCGGTAAATACGGAGGCATCTAAAATACCTTTACGAATGGTGGCAGTTACCTCACCACCAGCCAAAATAGCGCCAGCAAATTCAAAAATAACTGCAATAATAATTGCTTGCTTGATGGTGATTGCGCCCGAACCTACCGAGGTTCCCATGGCGTTTGCCACATCATTTGCACCCACACCCCAAGCCATAAACAAGCCAAACACAACTGCCAGAATTAATAAAGTGTCGCCGTAATTTGCAATAATTTCCATGCTAGTCTCCTAATTAGTTATTTAGCGAGTAACACTTCAAGGCGTGAGCCTACTTTTTGTGCAGCGTCGGCTAGCTCGCCTAGCCACTCTACTGCGCGATAATAAAACATCACATCGACAGGAGGAAGGCCAGCTTCTAGCGGGAATAATTTTGTACGAATAACATGCTGAATCTTATCTGACTTACTTTCTAAATCATTAATTTCACTAATAATTGAACCAACCACTTTGCGCTCACGATTACCGAAAGCTGTTTCTAATACTTCATCTAACTCGTTAACCGCTTTAAGCGCAGTTGCTGAGGTTTTAATACACACATCAGTAAGCTCAATCATGTCGTCCGAAATTTCATCTGGCATGGTCATCTTGCGGTTAATCATTAAACCTGAAACATCTTTAGCTAGATTGGCAATAGAGTCTTGAATTAATAATAAATCTAATAAATCACGACGAGAGAACGGCATCATAAAAGTTGATGGCAAGCTTAAGCGCAGCTTCTTTTTAAGAATATCGGCTTCGCCTTCTTTGTCACCAATCAGTGATTTGATGGTTTCTGCCTCATCCCAATTCTGGGCATGAATAGCAACCATAAAACCTTTTAGCTCAGAAATACAAGAATGCACACTAGTCATGTGTTGTTGTAATGGGCTAATTGGTGATTTTCCAAATAAACCGTCAATGATACTTTTTGCCATATCGTTACCTATGTTTTTTTGTTATCTAATTAATTGCGAATTATCTACAAAGATTTGCGCATGTCAAGACTATTTTTTAATTTTTTTCAGCCACTTTAACATCTACATCTTCGTCAAATAATATGCGCTGACCTTCGCCTTCTAAATCCTCAAACTGGCCGCTCTTAACGCCCACCATTAAAAGGATTACTAATACAACACCAACAAAAATCATGCTTGGAATTAGCCAATAAATTACATCCATTTTTTATCCTTTAATTAGTGAAAAATTCATCTTAACATAAATTTTTTTCAATGAAAAACATGAATTTTTCGTAAAATTTCTATGAATCTTGAAAAAACGTCAAAAAACTGACTTATTTAGGCCTTCGCTATTTCTGATTTTTATGGTAAAAATTGATTTTAATATTATTCAAAATAATTAATGCAATAATTGTCATGACTGCGCCCAGTATTATTGTCCAATGCCAAGCTTCGTTTAAAAAGATAACGCCCAAAATCCAGCTGCACCCAACGCCAATGCTAGCCAATCTTTTAATTGAGATTTTTTTTGCTTGCTGAACAGCATTAGCAAGTACACCAGTATCGGCATCAAAGTAGTTACCACTGTACCTGTCAAACCAGGCGCACCATGCTTTGTTCAATGGTTTGTTCAATGGTTTGTTCAATGGTTTGCACCAGCATTGTAAGCGCAAACATGGCAATGGATACATACAGAATATCGCCAATCACATGTTCGACAGAAAGCCACAATGCAGGAATGGTTCCGTAACGAGTTGAGGTGGCAAATACAGCAAACGAACCAGGTCCAGGCGAGATAGCATAAACAAATGTCGCAAAGGTTAAAGATATTAGCGTTAATAGTTCCATCTGCTATAATTTAGAATATTATTTAAACAATGATTTTAACGCCTTATGAATTTAGATTATCTTGATTTTGAACAATCAATTACCGACCTTGAGGCAAAAATTGAGGCGCTTTGTCACATCAAAGATAAAGCTGATATTGTTGAAGAATTAGAAGTGTTAAAATCCAAAAGTAATACCCTAACTAAAAAAATATTCACCTCACTATCTGATTGGCAGATTTCTCAACTGGCGCGCCATCCAAAACGCCTATACACACTTGATTATATTGATGATGTATTTGAGGAGTTTACCGAGCTACACGGCGATCGCGCTTTTGGTGATGATCATGCAATTATTGGCGGAATTGCCAAACTTGATGGCCAGCCAGTAATGTTTATAGGCCAACAAAAAGGCCGCTCAACCAAAGAAAAACTTAAATACAACTTTGGTATGCCGCGCCCAGAGGGCTACCGAAAGGCCTTACGCTTAATGAAAATGGCTGAAAAATTCAATATGCCAGTTGTTACCTTTATTGATACACCGGGCGCCTACCCAGGTATTGGTGCAGAAGAGCGCGGTCAGTCAGAAGCCATTGCTAAAAACTTGTTCGAGATGTCTACTTTAGCCACACCAATTATTTCTGTGGTTATTGGCGAAGGCGGCTCAGGTGGCGCACTAGCTATTGGTGTGGCCGACACGATGATGATGTTTGAATACAGTATTTACTCGGTTATTTCACCTGAGGGCTGTGCCTCAATTTTGTATAAAGATGCAGCTAAAGCTAATTTAGCAGCTGAATCTTTAAAACTAACCTCAACACATCTTAAAAAAGAAGGCTTGGTTGATGTTGTTATTGAAGAGCCATTAGGCGGCATTCATCGTGACCCAAGCGAGGCAAAAGCTTTGCTAAAATCGGCACTGATTCAAGAACTAAACAATATCAAAAAACTATCAACAGAAGATCTACTGCTTAATAGACAAGAAAAACTACTTGGCTTTGGAAAGTTTAAAGAATAAAGATCCCCACCTCGAGAACAAGAAAATTGTTCTCGGTCTAAGTGGTGGCGTTGACTCAGTCGTGCTACTGCATTATCTGCACACCCATTACCCAAACTCTCTAAGAGTTATTCATTGCAATCATCACTTGTCCAAACATTGTGATGATTGGAGCGATTTTTGCCAAAATTTGTGCAAAAGTCTTAAAATTCCGTATAAAAATATTGATCTTCATCTTGAAAAACTAGCTAATATTGAAGAAAATGCACGTAAAAAACGCTATTTTTCATTATCTTGCGATTTAAAAGAAAACGAAGTTTTATGCACTGCTCACCATCAAGATGACCAAGCTGAAACACTATTATTGCAATTATTCCGTGGTGCTGGCGTGGCAGGACTTGCCTCTATGCCTCAGCAAAAACCTCTAGGCAAGGGCATTCATTACCGACCAATGCTAAATATTGAAAAACAGCAAATTTTGGATTATGCGAAACAACATAAACTCAACTGGATCGAAGACGATAGCAATAAAGATACTAACTTTAGACGCAATTTTCTGCGCTTAGACATTATTCCAAAATTATCTAAAGTCTATAAAAATTTGGCAAATTCTATTACCCGCAGCGCCAAACACCAATCTGACGCTTTAAAACTCACTAGAGATCTGGCAAAGCTTGATATTAAAGCCAACAACCTTGTTAATGAGCGTGGTCGTATTAATATTGACACGCTTAATCAGTTGGAAAATTATCGAATAAAGAATATGTTGCGTTATCAGCTTAGTTTATTAGGGTTTTTAGCACCAAGCAATAAGGTTATGGATCAAATTATGAGCTTATTATCTGCAAAAGTTGATTCTGAGCCTTTAGTGAAATGGAATGAGTTTGAAGTTAGGCGCTATCAGTCACAACTGTATTTTATTAACGCCAATGTCGAGCATATATCGGAAAAATGCCCCATTCAATCTGATTTGGAAAATTTGCCAAATTTTTCTATTCGTTATCGCACTGAAGGTCAACGCATCAAACTGGCGAATAAAAACCACTCCCAATCGCTTAAAAAGGTCTTGCAAGAGGCTGGAATCCCCCCTTGGGAGCGTAATTCACTAAAAATGTACTATATTAATGATGAGTTACGCGCCATGGAGCGGTTGGGGCATATGGAGCACGGTGAATAAAGCTTAACTATTGATAAGGATTATCAATTTTCATTTTTTCCAAAATTTTTACCTCAAGTGCTTCCATTTTTTCAGCATCAACATCTTCAATATGATCAAAACCGAGTAAATGCAAAGTGCCGTGAATAGCCATGTGCATAAGATGATCATTAAATTGTTTCTTTTGTTGGATGGCCTCGTCAATCACAACATCTATGCAAATAACCACATCACCCAAAATTAACTCGTCAATCTCAATCGGTAAATCACTTGGAAAAGACAGTACATTGGTGGTTTTATCTTGATGACGATAGTCGCGATTAAGCTGTTGAATCTCCGCCTTATCGACAAAACGAATCAATAGCTCGCTATCAGCCTTGTTAAGATCAAACAATACAGCTTGCAAAACATTGCAAAAATTTGCTTTATCACTAAACTCAAAATTAATACTGTTTTGAATAACAATCACGTTAAAGATTTACTTGATAAAATGTTTTATTTTACGTTGATAATTTTTCTTAGTTAATGCCAATCGTCGAAGTTGCCATTTCAGTACCACTAGCCAAAACTTTTGATTACAAAAGCGATTGCGAGATAGTTGTTGGCGCGCGCGTTAAAGTTTCTTTTGGCACTAAAAAAGTCATTGGAATTGTACTTGCCAATAAAGAAAAAAGTGAGTTTACTCGACTTAAGTCCGTGATAGAAATCCTCGATGAAACGGCCATTTTAGACAAGCCAATTTTAAATTTCCTATTTTGGGCAGCCAAGTATTATCATCATCCAATTGGTGAAGTATTGTTAGCCGCTATGCCGAAAAACTTGCGTCTAGGAAAAGAAGCTAAAATCAAAAAAGTGACTGGCCTACCAACTAAAACTATCGAGCCTGATTTTGAAATTTCAACAGAGCAGGATACTGCCATTAAAGCTATCCTTGCCAATCAATCTGCTTATCACGGATTTTTATTGCACGGTGTCACTGGCAGTGGAAAAACTGAAGTTTATCTACGCATTACCCAAGCGATATTAGATCAGGACAGGCAAGTGCTTGTACTAGTGCCTGAAATTGGCCTCACGCCACAAATGATATCTAGATTCGAAAGTCGACTAAAAACACGCGTTGTGGCTATCCATTCACAACTAAATGAAACTCAAAAACTAGATGCCTATTTAATGGCTAAAAATGGTGATGCCGGTGTTGTGCTTGGTACGCGTAGCGCTATTTTCGCACCAATGCCTAACCTTGGCATGATTATTGTTGACGAGGAGCATGATGGCTCCTTCAAGCAACAATCAAGCTTCCGCTACTCAGCGAGAGACTTAAGCTTTATTCGTGCCAAGCAAGCCAACATTCCACTAATATTAGGCACAGCAACACCCTCTTTGGAAACCTTAAAAAATTCCATAGACAACAAACTTACGCGCTTAACGCTGGCAAATCGAGCTGGAAATGTGGTGATGCCCAAGGTTAGTTTAATTGATATGCGCTCTAACTTTGATGGTGCGCTATCCAAACTACTGATTGAAAAAATGCAGCGTCAGTTGGCAAATAATAAGCAAGTAATGTTGTTTATTAATAGGCGCGGCTATGCGCCGGTGTACTTTTGTACGGAGTGTAGCTGGAAATCAGAGTGCAACCATTGTAATGCTGCCATGGTTTATCACCGACATATTAATCGTCTTAAATGCCATCATTGTGGCGATGAAAAAATACCGGAACAAACTTGCCCTGATTGTGGCGAGCAAAGTTTAGAGGTTTATGGCTACGGCACTGAACGACTTGAAGAAACATTATCTTCGCACTTCCCTGATACACCAATTATTCGTATCGATCGTGACACCACTAGACGCAAAAAAGCCCTGGCTCAGCACCTAGATAAAATTAACTCAGGTGAGCCTTGTATTATTGTTGGTACGCAAATGCTTGCCAAAGGCCATGATTTTTCTAACTTGGCCATGGTGGGCGTCTTAGATATTGATGGTGGATTTTTATCCACCAACTTCCGTGCCACTGAATATTTAGCGCAATTGTTAATTCAAGTATCGGGTCGTGCTGGGCGCAGTGGTGAGCAAGGCGAAGTAGTGATTCAAACCAGATATCCTGACCACCCAATGTTTAATTATGTGTTGTCAAATCGCTACACGCAATTTGCTAGCGGCCTACTTAAGCAACGCATGAGTGCAATGATGCCGCCTTTTGCCTATCAAGCACTATTATGTGCCAATGCCAAAAACAAGAAAAATGCTGAAGATTTTTTACGTGAAGTTGCCGGACTACTTAAAAGTGTTGAAATGGACAACGTTGAAATATGGGGGCCTACGCCCAATTCAATCGAGAAAAAATCTGATTATTATTATTTTAACCTGTACTTACAATCTAACGATAGAGCGGCGCTTCACCAAATGTTAGCCACCTTTAGTCAACATGTTGACGGCATCAAACTCAAAAACAAAGTACGCTGGTATTTGGATGTTGATCCGATTGAATAGCAATCTATTGAATTAAATGAGATGTCTTTGCCAACTGGATTAGCTTGCTTTTACTGATACTACTAACATCGTTTTTACTATAAATATCTAGCAAATAAATTTCATTTTCATTGGTTTTAAAAAAATACACCACCCTAAAACTGCCACTTTTACCACTTGGATTAGAGCTGTTTTTTAATCGAATTTTATAAAAATTATCACCTAGATTGATAGCGTTATGCTTATTAGATTCTAAAATATCGAGCAACTTCTCATAATCTAAAACAATATTTCTATATCTTTTTGCTCTTTGAGTGCTCTTCTAATCGCCTCAACAATAAAAGTTGAGCGATTAATATCAAACCCCTTGGTCAATTCATCTATTTCTTCCACTAGATAAGTCGGCATTCTAAAGCCAATTTGTTTGGTTTCTAATTGTTTTAAACTATGCATTTTTATCTCCTATTGATTGTCTATTATAAACAATAATATATATTATTGTTTGACAAAAATTTTTTTTACATAATGATATTGGCGTACTTAGCGCTTGTCTCTAATGATATTTATCCCAACAATTGGATCAATATTTAGCTTTTCACAATAATTTACGTATTCCACAATATCCAACCTGCGCTCATTATTTTCTATATTCCAAATAATAGAGTGCTGGACTTCTAATATCTTTGCTAATTGCCTCATGGTTAAAGACTTCTTTTCCCTTGCCTCTTTGAGCCATTTTGTCACTCTAGGATAAGATTGACTATATATCGTCTTTTGCATTATTGTTTGTTCATAAAAAATGAACTAAAATATAATGAAATTCTTTTGTTCAAAAAATGTGAACAAATAATTAACTCAAACAATAGATGGATAAAGATAAAAAAATACAAGAACTGTCTCTAATAATTAAAAATTTAGAGAAAAAGCTTGAGAAAAAATATGGCTTGGTTTGGGAAGATAAACCCGAGCAGTTTGATGAAGACAGTAAGAATGCTTTACCAATTTTAAAATCAAAAAACGACAATAAATATCCCGATATTAAAACTGATAAAGTTAATGGCAAAAATCCACACATCTTAATTGAGGGCGATAATTATCACGCTCTATCCGTTTTAAACTACACCCACAAAGGCAAGATTGATGTGATTTATATTGATGTGATTTATATTGATGTGATTTATATTGATCCGCCATATAACACTGGCAATAAAGACTTTAAATATAATGACTCTTTTGTTGATAAAGAAGACAGCTTTCGCCACTCTAAATGGCTAAGTTTTATGGCAAAACGTCTAAAATTGGCTAAAAATTTGCTTACTGAAGATGGGGTTATTTTTATTTCAATTGATGATAACGAACAGGCGCAATTAAAACTGCTTTGTGATGAAGTTTTTGGGAGTAAAAATTTTATTGACAGTATAGTTTGGGATAAAAAATCATCTGCAAAGGGAGTTCCACCGAGAAATATGATTGTAAATGTACATGAATATATAGTTACATATCAAAAATATGACGGCTTTAAATTTGTTGGAGAAGAAAGAACTAAGGAGTCTGGTAAATTTAAAAACCCTGATAATGACCCTAGAGGGCCTTGGCGAGAGTCCAATATAAAAAGCACAATAAAGCCAATAGAGGAAGCATTTACGATAATTGACCCGAATACAGGAAAAGAATATACGAATACATGGGCTTTTTCAAAGGAATCATTAGGGTTAATGATAAAAGAAGAACGCATTCTGTGGAAAAACACCCTCCCAAAACAAAAAGAGTTTATGCTGGGAATGAGAAATGAAGCTATGGCAATAAAGAGTAATTGGGGTGTCTTTGACCCGCAAAGTACAACAGTTCTCTTAAAGCAGTTAATCCCAAAAGTTAAGTTTGACAATCCTAAGTCTATTGGTTTGATGGAATATCTAATAAAGATTGCTACAAATAAAAATGCAACAATCCTAGATTTTTTCGCAGGTAGTGGCACAACTGGTCATGCGGTTTTAAAACTCAATAAAAAAGATAATGGCAATCGCCAATTTATCCTTTGCACCAACAATGAAAACAACATTTGTGAAGAGGTAACTTACGAGCGTATCAAGCGTGTCATGCAAGGCTATACCACCCCAAAAGATAAAGAAGTAGAGAGCTTAGGAGGAGATCTTAAATATTTCAAAACCGCCTTTGTGCAAAAACAAACAACTGAGGAAATTACGGACGAAGATAAAATTAACCTAACTTATGAAACAGGGATGATGTTGGCGCTTAAAGAAAATACCTTTGATGAAATCAAACGTAAAAAGTTGTATCAAGTCTTTGCTTCTGATAATAAAATAACTGCAATTTATTTTAGTGAAGGCATCGCGCAACTTGGCGAACTACTTGGGTTTTTACAGAGTCAAAATAAGCCCACAAAATTGTACTTATTTTCATGGGTTAAAGGCAATGGTGATGAATTTAGTGAGTATGAAAATATTATTGTAGAAGATATTCCTGAACCAATTTTAGAAATCTATCAAAATTTAGGAATTATCTAATGCAACTTAAACAATTCCAAGATAGAGCAGTAGAGCAGCTTAAAGAGTGTTTTTATAAGCTGTGGCAAGGTGGAAATACTAATATTCCACTTACTTTTAAATCGCCCACTGGCAGTGGAAAAACCATTATGATGGCTGAATTTTTACGCCGAATTAGTGGCGAGGCAAGTTTTGACCCTGATAAATGTTTTGTGTGGATATCCAAGGGTGAGCTTGCACAACAATCAAAACAAAAACTAGAGTCTTATTATTCCAGTGGCTTGCCATGGACAAATTGCCTTGATCAAAATGATTTAAATAAAGGTAAATTAAAAAAGAATGAAATATTTTTTATTAATTGGGAAAAAATTCTAGATAGTAAAAAGAATAATAAAGCCAATCGAAAATTAAGAACAAGCGGTGAAAGTAATATCAGTATTGATGACTTCATCAAAAATACCCATACAGATAATAGAGAAATTATTTTAATTGTTGATGAATCACACCGGAATTTAAAAACTGAATTGGCGCAAGAAATTATTAGCATTCTAAACCCTAGAATCTCTATTCATGTTTCAGCAACACCGAAGAAAATTCCTAATGTAGAGAGTATCAATGATTTATCTGCTGGCTTTGTATCGGTTAAAAACAAGCAAGTTATTGACGAAGATTTAATCAAGTCAAGCATCAAAATAATGCCAAAAGAGGAAATTGAAGCATTAGACATTAACAATAAAGATTTGGATGAATTATTGCTTGATTTAGCACTAGAAAAACAAAAAGAAATACAACAAGAATATGCAAATCTAGGACTAAAAATCAACCCTCTGATTTTGGTGCAGCTCCCCAATGATGAAGAAGCAAAAAGAGATATTGAGGGGAAAAACAAATTGGACTTTAGTAAAAAATACTTGCAAAAACAAGGCGTAGATGAAGATGAAATTGCTATTTGGCTGTCAAGTAAAAAAGAGAATTTAGCCGATATTATTCAAAACAATTCATCGGTTAAAGTGCTGATTTTTAAACAGGCAATTGCCACAGGCTGGAATTGCCCTAGAGCGCATATTTTAGTATCTTTTCGAGAGATGAAAAATCCAACTTTTCACACGCAAGTATTGGGTAGAATTTTACGTATGCCCGAAGCCAAACATTATGATAATGACGTGCTTGATAATAGCTATTGCTATACCAACTATTCTAAACGTGAAATCTCTGACACTAAAAATGAAGATAGCACAAACCAACATAAAATACATATTAGCAAGCTAAAAAATGATATTCATAACATTGCACTGCCATCGGTATTTTTATCAAGATCTGATTATAACGATTTAGGTTCTGGCATTAATAAAGGCGAGATTAGCTTTGAATCAATCTTTATAAAAACTGCCAACCAATATTTTGATACTGAACTGGCTTTTGATATAATTAAACTACAAGAAAAAGGCTTGGACATCGACGCTACAACGCTTAAAAATACTTTAATTGTTGATGCTCAAATTACGGTTTATGATGACTTTATTAATAAATTAAAACAAGCAGATAATATGGATCATAGTGCTTCGTATGGTGATGTTAAAAAATGCTATGACATGCTTATTTATGCAGAACTCAATAACCAAGACGAGGCATCTAAATTTGGCAATATTGCTCGTTCATATGGCAAGTTAAAATCTGCCTTAAATGTGTGGCTAAAACAATTCATCCCCAACAATCCGCCTTTGTATGCTGTTGTTTGTAACGACCTACTCAAAGGCGATAAAAGTGTTTTAAAAAAACTATAAACCAATCAGAGCCAAAGAGGTGCTCGATAAAGCCAAGAGAATTAAACAAGATTTAACCTTTAGCTTACTGACGGAATATAGTTTTGAAGCAAGTTTTGAATTGTCAGATTCTAGCAAAAATTCATTGCATCCTTTTTATGTTAATTACAAAGGCGATGAAGATAAATTTGCACATTTTTTAGATAATAGCAATATTGATTGGTGGCATAAAAATGGCGATAACGGTAAGGATGCACTAGGCATTGAGTACATTGATTATCAAGATATGCCAAGGGTTTTCTATCCTGATTTTATTATTAGAAAAGGTGATGAGATATTTATCTTTGATACTAAAAGTGGCTTTACTGCACGTGAAGCAACAGAAAAAGCAGAAGCACTTTATAAATATTGCCAAAATAACAAGGGTGTTAATGTGTTTGGCACTTTAAGCCAAACAAGTCATTCAACATTACAAGTGGGTACGTTAAATTTATTAGGTGGTATAGTGCAGCTTGCAAAAACGGGGTTTGGAAAATTCACAATGGTGAAAGCTATCATGCTAATATTGATAACTGGGATGATTTAGAGCAGTTTTAGATATTAAAGAACCTTTAAAAAATCCTAGAAAACTTGACCTTAGAGACTTAAATAAACCCCCTTAGGTAAAAAAATTTATAATTCCTCAATAACGGTCTTAATGGCACTGGTTACGGTTAATAACTCTTGCTTGCTAATAGAAAATGGTGGCATGGTGTAAAGTAGTTTGCCATAAGGCCTAAGCCAAACACCCTGTTCGATCAACAGCTTTTGAACCTTTTCTACATCAATCTCTTCGGTTAACTCTACCACGCCAATTGCACCCAAAATACGTACGTCAGAAACCTTCTCATGCGATCGTAAAGAAGTTAACTCGCTATTTAGCACAGCTTCAATACTGGCAATATCATCTTGCCAAGGGGAGTTTAATAATAAATCGATACTGGCGATCGCAACACTGCAAGCTAACGGATTAGCCATGAAAGTTGGTCCGTGCATGAGTGTACCCACACCCTTGGATATTTCATCGGTTGTAAGTGTGGCGGCCAGCGTCATGTAGCCACCCGTAAGCGCCTTTCCAAGACACAAAATATCTGGCTCAACAGCTACATATTCAAGCGCAAAGAGCTCGCCAGTACGTCCAAATCCAGTGGCTATTTCATCCAAAATAAATAGTATTTGATATTTTTCACAAAGCGCCTTGGCTTTGGTTAGATATTGTGGATTATATAATCGCATACCGCCCGCGCCTTGTACAACAGACTCTAAAATCATAGCGGCAATATTGTCAGCATGTGTCTTGAGTGTGTTTTCTAAATCTGTCAGTGCCTCGTCCATAGGCGATATTGAGGGGCTTTTAACAAAATAATGCTTTGGCAAGACACCTGAAAATAAATGATGCATGCCATTATCTGGGTCACACACACTCATAGTACCAAAGGTATCGCCATGATAGCCACCCCGAATGGTGACAAATTTATGCTTGTCTGTTTCACCCTTATTATGCCAATATTGCAAGGCCATTTTCAGTGCCGATTCCACTGCAACTGAGCCTGAATCGGTAAAAAATACTTTGGTTAGATTATCCGGTGTCAGATCAACCAAGATTTTAGCAAGATCAATAGCAGGATCATGCGTTAAACCACCAAACATAACATGTGACATTTTTCCCAGCTGATCAGTTACTGCTTGATTTAAAGCCGGATGATTATAACCATGGATTGCCGCCCACCAAGAACTCATGCCATCGATAACACGCTTATTGCCCTCAAGATTTAAATAAACACCATCCGCTGACAGTACTTTATAAGCACTGCTTAGATTAGGTACTTTGGCATAAGGATGCCAAATATGTTGCTGATCAAATGTATCCATATGACTACATTTTACGCATGATATTTACTATTCGGATACAACTGTTACAACGATCCAAAGAGGAAGGCTCTGCCCTCCTCCGAAACTACAAGTAGTTTTTTAATTCTGCCATTGAGTCAATCACTAAATCAGGATTGGTGTCACGAATATCATTGCCGTGGTTGTAGCCATAAGACATACAGATAATATTAAAACCTGCAGCACGCGATGCTTTTACATCGCTCACTGAATCGCCCAACATTAAAGAGTCTTTTGGATCAATGCCAAAAAACTCAGCACTGTGCAGCAATGGTAATGGATCTGGTTTTTTCTTGGCTAGTGTATCACCAGAAACCACAATGCCAAAATAATCAAAAATACCCAAATCTTTTAAAATTGGTAAAGTGAATTGCTCAGCTTTATTGGTCACACAACCTAGTGTATAGCCTTGTGCTTTCATATAATCCAAGCCTTCTTTGACGCCGTCATACAAACATGAGCGCACTGATGTATTTTTTGAATACAATTCTAAGAAAATCGGATAAGCCTTGTCAAAATCAGCTTTATCCACCGTGCCTTCTAGTTCTCCAGTTAATGATCTTTCTACCAATTTTGGTACGCCATTACCCACCCAATGGCGAACTTGCGCTTCACCCCAAGCATCTCTACCCATGGCTTTCATGGTTTCATCTACACAAAATGCCAAATCTGGAACGCTATCTACTAGTGTTCCATCAACATCGATCATGATTAATTTTGGATTGAATTTTTTTGTGCTCACGCTAAGTACCTCTTTGGTTAATTTGGTAGAATAGTCACAGACTAAATTTAAAAAACATTGTAATGCAAAACTCAACAACAATTGGTTTTATTGGCGCAGGCAACATGGCCTATGCGATTATTTCTGGACTTATTAATAATGGCACTTCTGCTAAGCAAATTAAGCTTAGTGATACCAATGAAGCGCTATTATCCCTGAGAAAAGATGAATTTAACCTCGAAGTCTTTACGGATAACGTCAAACTCGCCACTCATTGTGATGTAATCGTATTAGCTGTTAAGCCACAAGTGTTGTCAACGGTCTGCCATCAATTAGAAAACATTCTTAAAGCTGGCACACTAATCATTTCGATTGCAGCGGGGGTTCGTGCACGTGATATTGACCGCTGGCTAGGTGGCAATCAATCTATTGTACGCACCATGCCTAATACACCAGCTTTATTAAACCAAGGTATAACAGGATTGTTTGCAAACGAATCGGTTACTGATTTACAAAAACAATTAGCAGGAGATATATTAGACAGCGTTGGTCAGAGTTTATGGGTTGAAGAGGAGTTAATGCTTGATGCCGTTACCGCATTGTCTGGCAGTGGTCCAGCTTATTTTTTCTTGATGATTGAATCTATGGCAAATGCAGGTATTGCTTTGGGATTAGACGAGCAAACTGCTCAAAAATTAAGCATCCAAACAGCGCTAGGCGCTAGCATGATGGCCAGCACTCGTGGAGATTCTGCTCATGAATTACGTGCAAAAGTTACCTCGCCAAATGGCACAACACAAGCAGCAATTGATTCATTTCAAGATCAAGATTTTGATGTAATGGTTGCTCATGCCATGCGCGCTGCTTTTGATCGAGCTGGTGAACTAGGCGTTGAACTAGGCGTTGAACTAGGCGTTGAACTGGGCAATAGTGACTGAAGGAATAACTTTTAAACTTCAGGCCTCGAATGTATATTTTGGTCTTTCTATTATTGTTCATGGCTTTACATTATTAAGTGT
>FXLX01000008.1 GCA_900180385.1 uncultured Candidatus Thioglobus sp.
AAGAAAAATACTTAATTATTTCTCTAAATTTCTTCTCTGAAATACGGGAACGATTTACATACTTGTTTTTTTACTTTCATAACGGTACTTTAACATGATTTTAAATATTCTTAAGTTGTCATGACCCTATTTTTTTAAGCATATGAATAACTATGCTTGCGCAAAATAATTTGAAAATAAAAAATCTGGCGTTGTCAGAAATTATCATATTTATCAAGGGTGGGCTACTTACTCATGAGCTTTTCAATCTCATTTTTGAAAGCTTCAATATCTTGAAATTGGCGATAAACAGAAGCAAAACGAATATAGGCTACTTCATCAAGTGCCTTAAGCTCTTCCATCACCCATTCACCAATTTTAGCTGAGGGCACTTCGCGCTCAGATTGAGTCATGAGCTTGCGTTCAATGCGCTGAATTGCTGTTTCAATTTGAGAAGTTTTAACCGGGCGTTTTTCTAAGGCTTTTAACAAACCAGAGCGTAGCTTTTCTTCACTAAAAGATTCGCGAGATTCGTCGCTTTTAATTAAACGCGGAAGATTTAAATCAACGGTTTCACGAGTTGAATAGCGCTCACCACAAGAAGTACACTCACGACGACGACGCACTTGTGAGCCGTCATCAATTAAACGAGTATCTAATACTTTGGTATCGTCAGACTGACAAAATGGACAGCGCATTCTCCCCCTAAATTTGAACTACTTATACCCATCAAGTGGGCACTAAAAAGAGTAAACCGGATGATTCGCACAAAGCTCAGTTACTTTAGCTCGCACTTCGTCAATCACTGATTGATTATCAAGATCATCACAAATATCACAAATCCACGTGGCAAGATTGGTACAATCGGTTTCATTAAAGCCACGCGTTGTCGCTGCAGGCGTACCCACACGAATACCACTGGTTACAAATGGTGATTGTGGATCGTTTGGTACTGCGTTCATATTAACAGTAATGTGCGCTGCACCCAGTGCCGCATCAACTGCTTTACCAGTTAATCCTTGATCAATAAAACTCACTAAGAATAAATGATCATCAGTACCGCCAGAAACCACATCAAAGCCGCGCTCAATAAATGTTTTAGCCATTGCTTGTGCGTTAACCTTGACTTGTTTTTGGTAAGCCTTATAGTCATCACTCATTGCTTCTTTAAAGCATACCGCCTTAGCTGCAATGATGTGCATTAATGGGCCGCCTTGAATACCTGGGAAAATCGCAGAGTTTAATTTCTTTTCAATTTCTTCATTAGCCTTAGCTAAGATCAAACCACCACGAGGGCCACGCAATGTTTTATGAGTTGTTGTAGTGGTCACATCAGCAATAGCTACTGGAGATGGATATTCACCCGTTGCAATTAAGCCAGCAACGTGCGCCATATCAACCATTAAATATGCACTAATGTCATCAGCGATATCTCTAAATTTTTGCCAATCAACCACACGTGAATACGCTGAGAAACCTGCAATAATCATTTTTGGCTTGTGCTCTTTTGCCAATGCTTCAACTTGAGCATAATCAATTTCACCGGTTGATTCATCTAAGCCATACTGAATAGCATTGAAGTTTTTGCCAGAAAATGAAGGCTTTGCACCATGCGTTAAATGACCACCATGTGCAAGACTCATACCCAGAATGGTATCGCCCGGTACTAACAATGCTTGGAAAACTGCAGCATTTGCCTGAGAGCCAGAATGCGGCTGCACGTTGGCATAATCTGCACCAAATAATTCTTTGGCACGATCAATAGCTAATTGCTCAACTACATCTACATGTTCACAACCACCATAATAACGCTTACCAGGATAGCCTTCTGCGTACTTATTAGTTAGCTGAGAGCCTTGCGCTTCCATCACCGCAGGTGAGGTGTAGTTTTCACTAGCGATTAATTCAATGTGTGCTTCTTGACGCGCCTCTTCTGCAATGATTGCATTGGCAATATCAACATCTACGATGGCTAAAGTTTGTGATTTATCAAACATAATTTTCCTTGTGAATTTTAGAATTATTTTATCTCATTTTACAAATTAGCAAAGTATATATCTGCCAATAAAAAGAGGTTTATTGTGACTTTCTTAATTTTTTAATCTGTCGATAAGCGGCGTTAATCTCTTGGGTTTTTTCTGTAGCTAATCGAATCATTTCCTCTGGCAAGCCTTTAGAGACCAACTTGTCAGGATGGTGCTGAGCCATTAATCGACGATAGGCGGTTTTCATTTCCCCATCGGTTACTGAAGATTCAATACCTAAAACTGCATAAGCATCATCAATACTTGCACTTGTTTGCTGAACAGAACCTGCATAGTGTTGTTGTGCGCTAACCATTTTAATTAGTTGATTAATATGTGCTGCATTAAAACCTAGTTGTTGCGCCACATAATAAAGTGCTTTTTTCTCATCAGCATGTAACACGCCATCAGCCAATGCAGTAGAAATCAAAATCTCCAAAAACATTTGCAATAAATTACTACGACGATGACACTCGCGTCGAAACTGCGCAAGAATATCGGCAATTGGAAAATCATCCTGCTTACCTTGATTAAATAAAGCAATGGCCGCCTTTCTTTGTTCGGGCAATAGACGCATATTGGTCATCACCTGCTCAGCCATAGATATTTCCGAAGCTGAGACTTTACCGTCAGCCTTAGCTAAATAACCCATAATTGAAAATGTAGCTGTAAAAAATGCCACTTGTGTACGTTCTGTATCGCCAATACCGATACGCTCGCCACCTAGCCCTTGATCAATTCGATGTCCAAAAGTGGCACCAATAATTGCACCTAACGGACCTCCCATCATAAACCCAAGGCCACTACCAATTGCTTTTCCCCACCAGCTCATATACTTATTCGTTAAATTAAAAATATGGTCATTATTATAGCAAAATTAGTTAAATTAAAATTAGCTAAAAAAAACGACTATTCAGCCACAACACCATTAAAAATATCAGAAATAATGAAAATTAGAGTTAATAAGGACACTTTGACATATAAATTAGGCAATAAAAAAAGCCACATAAATGCGGCTTTTTTATTACAATAATCTAATTAAAGACTATGGCTGCTTAGGAGTCTCGTAAGGAACTTCAGTTTGAACAGAACTCCACTCAGTTGTGTAACCAACATGAAAGCCCGGCTCTACTTCTCCATCTTTATTTCTGTTTTGAGTTGTTGTCACTTGGTGTTTACCCTCTTGACCAACTACGCCTGTAGGAACCTTAGGTCTTTGCATTTGTCCGCTCATATTCTACTCCTAGAAAATCTTAAAATATCCGTTGTAAGATGCTACAACTTAAAAATACTTTAATTAAATAATTAATTGCGACAATTATACAGCGATGTTTAACAATTTTTGTATTTTTTTACGTTAAAAAATTAGCTTGACTGGCAAACTGGACAATTAGCATCTTTGCTAATTTTTACTGATCTAAACGTCAAATCTAGTACGTCAATAATCATTAATTTGCCAAGCAGCTGCTCGCCAAGATTTAACACTACTTTGGTAGCTTGTAGCGCTTGCATAGTACCTAGCATACCTGCCACAGGTGCCAAAATTCCGTTGTTAGTACAATTTTCTTCACTATCACCTTCTTTTGAATATAAGCACTGATAACAAGGTTGATCAGTTTCATAGCCTTTAAAAACACTAAGCTGACCTTCGAAGCGAATAACTGCTGCAGATACCAATGGTTTTTTTAATGTCACACAAGCTTGATTGATTTTAAAGCGTGTGTCAAAATTATCAGTACCATCCAAAACAATATCAGACAGCCCTACCCATTTAGCTAAATTATTTTCATCAAGATCACTCACACTGGTGATTTTAATAGTTGGATTAATTGCCTGCATTTTTTGTTTGGCAGAGTCAACCTTTAGCTTGCCAATATCGTCCGTGTGGTGAATTATTTGGCGCTGTAAGTTAGACAATTCTACCGTGTCAAAATCAGCAATGATAAGATGGCCCACACCTGCAGCGGCTAAATAAAGTGCAGTTGGTGCACCAAGACCACCCATACCAATTAACAACATGGTTGAACCGAGTAATACCTCTTGACCTTCTATACCCACTTCTGGAAGCATTATTTGTCGAGAATATCTAAGTAATTGTTGATTGTTCATAGAGTTGTATTTTATGGGTTTTTGGCAAAGAATTTGTTGATTTTGGGCGTGATTAGTGCCGTACAATAAGGTTGATTTGGATTGTTATTAAAATAATTCTAATGATAATTCTCTGCTGGATAAAACACAGCAGAGCGATACTGAGTTCCTTTGTCGTTACCTTGTTGATTAAGTGTGGTTGAATCATGTGTGGCAAAAAATACTTCCAACAATCGCTTAAACGTTATTAAAGATTCGTCAAATTCAATTTTTACCACTTCAGCATGGCCAGATACTCCTGTACAGATATCTTGATAAGTTGGATTTTTAACCTGGCCATTGCAATAGCCAGATTCCACGCCACTAACGCCTTCAATACGCTGAAAAATAGCTTCAACACACCAGAAACATCCATCGGCAAAATACGCTGTTTGCATGTATGATTAGACTCTTAATAAAAACTATAGTATAGCTGATGAGCGCGCAAGAAATTATCACACAACTTAAATCTCTAGCCAGTGACTCTCGCAAAAAATCTAACGAAAATTACTTTAAAACTGGGCCTGGACAATATAGCGAGCACGATCAATTTATCGGTGTACGCGTGCCGAAAATTAGAAAGATTGCCAAACAAACCTTTAAAAAAATCAACTTTAATGAAATTGACTTGTTGATTAATCATGATATTCATGAAGTTCGATATTGCGGTTTGATTATTTTGGTTTATCAATATCAAGCTGGAAATCAACATGAAGTATTTAATTATTATATTAACAACCTACAAGCAGTTAACAACTGGGATTTAGTAGATTATTCAACATCTAAAATCATTGGAGACTATCTTTTTAATTATCCGGCGCAATTGCCAATACTTGATGATTGGGGCACATCACCCAACTTATGGCACAGACGTATTGCTATTGTTTCTACATTTGCCTTTATCAAGCAAGCTAATTTTGAACCGACACTCAGGATTGGCAAGCTATTATTAAACGATAAAGAGGATTTAATTCATAAGGCACTTGGCTGGATGTTAAGAGAAATTTATAAAAAAAATAGCAATGTTTGCGTAGCCTTCCTACAAGAAAACTACGCACAACTACCTAGAACTACTTTAAGATATGCCATTGAACGCATGCAAGAAGATGAGAGGCTGCGTTATTTAAAAGGGGTTTTTTGATGGTTCAAATTAGTTTTTACGTGCCAGAAATAGACTTAGAGACAGTAAAAAATGCTATGTTTGATGCGGGTGCTGGTCGATACAATAACTACGAACAATGCGCTTGGCAAACCATTGGCATGGGGCAATTCAAACCTATTGGTAATGCTCGCCCTGCTATTGGCCTTTTAGATAAGTTGGAAGTTATTAAAGAATACAAAGTAGAAATGATTTGTGTCGATGATCATTTGCCACGCGTACTCGAAGCCATGAAATTTGCACACCCATATGAAGAAGTCGCTTATACCGTTATAAAAATGGAAAACCAATGAATACAAAAACCAAAGCACCCTACGAACAAGGCTTTATGCTGAGCCTATTGCTACTAGCCATTGGCGGACTTATTTGGCTTTTTATGCCTTTTATGCCTTCATTATTTTTAGCGCTGTTAATCGCCATTGCCAGTTTTGCTCAATACACAAAATTACAGGCTAGCTTTTCTGCGAGTGTTTCCGCCATCATTATGACACTACTAATAACGGTTATCCTGATATTGCCCCTTAGCTATATTTTGTTAATGGGTGGCATTGAAATATCAAATCTAATACAAACCATTAAATTAGATTTCACCGTAGAGGATTCTAAGCAGATATTTGATCAGATTATCATGACACTGCCATTATCTGATTCAATCATTAACAACTTAAAAGATTCGATAGGTAACAACTTGGACAGTATTATTATCAGTCTGAAAGATTTTTCAGTGGTGATTTTAAAAAGCATTGTTAACCTATCTTCTCACTTCGTTTTCTTTTTGATTGTGATGATTTTTTCATTGTACTATTTCTATATTGATGGAAAAAGCACGGTAAAGCGTTTAAAAGATTTATCACCTTTGGAAAATCATTTGGATGATATTTTGCTTAATCAATTTGCAAGCTTGTCTATTAGTTTAGTTAGCAGTGTGTTTATCATCGCTATTCTTCAAGGTTTAATATTTTCAATCGGAGTGATGCTTGTTGGGCTACCAGTTTTATACTTTGGATTAGCCATGGCGCTAGCTAGTTTTATTCCAGTACTCGGCGGTCTGATCATTTGGCTGCCCCTAAGTCTATATCTATACTCACAAGGGAAAAATGTTGACGCCTTAATTATTGTTATCTTTGGTGCTGTTTTTATCGGTGTGATTTTAGATAACTTTATTAGACCGCTAATCATTCAAAAAATCTCTAAAAAATCTGGCCAGAAAAATGCGTTAGATCATACACTGATTACCGTACTATCAACCTTAGCAGGCATTATGCAGTTTGGTGTATTGGGTTTATTTATCGGCCCAATTATTGCTGCAATGGCGATTAGCATCTTTGACGTTTATGCGATTAAATACACATATAATTCAGATCAAAGCTAGCACCATTCTGACAGTTTTTCTGTAATCAGGTATAATCTATCTCTTTCATTTACAGCACAAAGCCATGTTAAATAAGTTAGTTGAATATATTAAAAACAACCACCCTGATGCCGATGTTGATGTCTATCTAGATGCAAAGTACATCCAACTAAACAACGCCCAATTGAAGCAAATTGCGGATGCGCTTGAACGTGGTGATATTTCATCACTACCCGCTTCTAGCTGTGGCGCTGGTCACTTTATTTTTCATTTTGGCTCAACCATTATTCTTGTACAAAAAGACACAACAGATTCAAAAACTGTATTTAGTGCTGAACTAGCTTGGGAGACTGATTTCTTATCAGTAAGATCGGTTAGAGATAAGACCAAAGGTTTCTACTTTATTAACTTTGAGTTTGATGATGATTACAAGGTAACTCTGCTTGAGACTCAAAAAATTATTGAAGGTCATGTAAACAACGCTGACAAAAATCAAAAAATTATTGACAAGGTGATGCCAGTTCTTAAGGGCTTTATGACAGCTATTTCAGATTAAGCTAACCGGCTTGGGTTAGTTTTTTTAGTTTTGGGCCGGCTTTAAAGCTAACTACTTTTCTAGCAGAGATAATCACCTCTTCACCGGTTTTTGGATTCCTGCCTGGACGTTCTGATTTTTCTCTAATGCTAAAGTTACCAAAGCTTGATAACTTTACCTCTTCGCCTTGGGCAAGTGCTGTTTGAATTTGATTAAAAAAATTATTGGTTAGCTGTAATGCTTGAGCATGAGTAATTTCCATCTCACGCACCAAGCCATCGGCGATATCTTTTTTACTCAGCGACATTATCTTAGCGTTGCGCCAAATGTATCTTTCATTAAAGCTAACACCTCATTAACTTTAGCATTTACTTCATCGTCAGCCAAGGTTGCCTCTAATGATTGATAAGCTAAATTTAAAGCAACACTCTTCTTGCCAGCTTCAATGTGCTCACCTTGATAAACATCAAACAAACTAACACCAACAAAATGCACCTGATTTAATTCATTAATGGCATCAGTCAGCTGCGCAACCGGAGTTGACTGATCAACCACCAAAGCAATATCACGCTGCGCCTGTTGATACGAAGAAAATGGCTGGTATTTTGAGATATTTCCAGATAAAGCAACCTCTAGATCGATTTCATACAAATAACACTTAGGCAGTGATAATTCTTTTTGAATGATTGGAGACAAAGCACCAATCCAACCAACTGACTTACCATTTAACGTAATTTTAGCGCTTTGGCCTTTTTGCAGTGCAGGGTGCTCAGCTGCTTCAAAAGCAAAACTTGCTGATGTTAGAGTTAATAATGATTCAAGATCAGATTTAGCATCAAAGAAATCTAGCGCTTGTAATTCTTCTGACCATTGCGCCTCAAAGCGATTGCCAGTAATAATCCCAGCTAATTTGTTAGATTGCTCATCAGCTTTAACACCATCAAAACACAGGCCAATTTCGAAGAAACGAGCATCTGTATATCCACGCCTTTGATTGGATTCAACCGTTTGCAACAAACCTGCCCAAAGCGAAGAACGCATGGTGGACATATCTGCAGAAATTGGATTAGTTAGGGTGATCTTTTTAGCTGATGGGTCAATTAAATCCTGGTATTTTTCAGAAATAAAACTATAGGTAATAACCTCTTGATAACCGCGACTAACAAGTGCTTGCATTACGTCATATTTATCAATTTGATCTTCTTTGATAGCATTAATATTGGCATCTAGCGATAGCTTTTGCACTGGTAATTTATCATAACCGTATAGCCTTGCTAGCTCTTCAATTAAATCAGCCGGAATGCGAATATCAAACCTAAAGCTTGGCGGTACGATTGTCCAAGAATCAGAGGTTTTGTTGCTAATTTCAAAATCAAGATTAATGAATTTTTCTTCAATCCAATTGCTATCTAGCTCGAACCCTAAGATTTTTTGAATCTTAGCTTTAGTGATGGTAATGGGTGTCAACTCAGGCAATGCAGATTCATCAATATTAGCCGTAATTTCACTAGCTATACCACCGCAGACTTCAACAACCAGTTGCGTAGCACGATCAAGTGCTAATTCAGTAATGTTAAAATCAACACCGCGCTCAAAACGTAGTGATGATTCAGTATGTAAGCCATAATCTCTTGCTTTGCCCGCAAGCGATACCGGTTCAAAAAAAGCACTTTCTAATAAAATATCAGTTGTTGTTACTTGTGTAGAGCTTGATTCACCGCCCATAACACCAGCAATTGCTAGCACTGATTTTTCATCAGCAATAACCAATGTATTTTCTTTTAAGCTTGCAGTCGAATCATTTAACAAATCAATAGTTTCACCTGATTTGGCATTTCTAACCTCGATACTACCATTAATTTTAGCCAAATCAAATGCGTGCAGCGGCTGACCTAATTCCATTAGTACGTAATTAGCAATATCAACGACCGGCGAATGTGTCGCCTGACCGGAGCGTGTAAGCTTGTCAGACATCCATTTTGGCGTTTGTACGCTGTTATCAATACCTTTGATTGTTCTGGTTAAATATTTAGGACAAGTAGCTGTATTGCTAACACTGGTATCTACACTTGATTTACCTTGTGCAGTAACACTAATATCAGGCATAACAAATGCCATGCCATAATTAGCGCTAACTTCACGAGCCACACCTAGCACTGAAAAACAATCACCTCGATTTGGGGTGATATCCAGTTCAATAATATTGTCATCAAGATCTAGATATTCTCTGATATCTTGACCAATTGGCGCCTCAGAATTTAGCTCAGCAATGCCATCAGCAGAATCACTCATGCCTAGTTCAGATTCAGAACAAATCATACCGAATGATTCAACACCGCGAAGCTTGGCTTTTTTAATTTTAAAGTTACTCGGTAGATTTGCGCCAACAAGTGCGGCAATTACTTTAAGCCCAGTACGTACATTTTTAGCGCCACAAATAATTTGCACTAACTCTGATTCACCCACATCAACCTGACATAGGTTAAGCTTGTCTGCATCTGGGTGTTTTTCACAAGTTACTACATGGCCTACTACAATTTTACTAAATGCAGGTGCCACAGTTTGAATGCCGTCCACTTCTAAGCCAGCCATTGTTAATTGCTCTGCAAGCACCTCGTCAGTAACAACAGGTGAGATCCATTCACGTAACCATGATGTTGAAATATTCATAAGCTTAATTAAATTGTTTTAGAAAACGAATATCGTTTTCAAAGAATAATCTTAAATCGTTAACACCGTAGCGCAACATCGCTAAACGCTCCACACCCATGCCAAATGCAAGGCCTGTAAATTCTTCAGCATCTACATTCACTGAATCAAGAACGTTAGGATGGACGACGCCACAACCTAACACCTCTAGCCAGCCAGTTTGTTTACAAACACGACACCCTTCGCCACCACAGATTACACACTCTATATCTGCCTCAGCAGAAGGCTCAGTAAATGGAAAATAAGAAGGGCGAAAACGCACTTGCAAATCTTCCTTTTCAAAATATGCACGTAAGAAGTCAATCAAAAGACCTTTTAGTTGGGAAAAATTTGCGTTTTTATCAACGATAAGCCCCTCAACCTGATGAAACATTGGTGTGTGAGTAATATCTGAATCACAACGATATACACGGCCTGGCGCAATAATTCGTACCGGTGGCTTTTGCTTTTCCAATGTACGAATCTGTACCGGGGAAGTATGAGTCCTAAGAACAGTGCTACCATCAAAGTAAAACGTATCGTGCATGGCACGAGCTGGATGGTGCTCAGGGATATTTAGCGCTGTAAAGTTATGGAAATCGTCTTCGATTTCCGGACCGGTGGCCACTTCAAAGCCGTTTTTGGCAAACAACGATTGAATGCGCTTCAAGGTAATTGTTACTGGGTGCAAGCCACCCATCTGCGCATTACGACCTGGAAGGGATACATCTACTTGCTCTTCTAATAATCGTTTTTCTAGCTCAATCGTTTCTAAATGATTTTTTCTATCGGTAAGCCAAGTCTGTACATTCGCCTTAGCTTGATTGATGGCTTCACCCATTTTAGGACGCTCTTCTTTTGAGAGTTTTCCTAAACCTTTTAGTAAAGCAGTTAGCTCACCCTTCTTACCCAAAAAGGTAACTCTGATTTCATCTAGGGCTTTTAGGTCCTGCGCATCAGTAATAGCAAGCTTAGCTTTTTCAAGAATTGGTTTAATCATTTAGTTTAAGACGCCTTTAAAAATCCAGGGTGATTTCAAAAATGTAGATTTGTGTTTAGTTGTTAATTTTAATCTAGCCAGTCCTAACAAGGTTAATACAGGTTTGATTAAAATTAACAAATGAATATAAATTCGCTTTTTAGAGGTTGCCATGAATTTTTAAAAGTGTCTTTTGTAATTTGGTATGAAAAAAGCCATGATAAATCATGGCTTTAGTTTGGACTATTTCGCTGCTTTAGCGATAGCCTCTTTTGCTTGATCTGCAATCTTAGCGAATGCAGGTTTATCAAAAATTGCAATATCTGATAAAACCTTACGATCAATCTCGATGCCCGCTTTATTTAGGCCATCAATCATTCTTGAATAGCTTAAACCGCAATTACGAGCTTCTGCGTTAATACGTACGATCCAAAGTCTACGGAATTGACGACGCTTTTGGCGACGATCACGGTATGCATATTGACCCGCTTTAATTACCGCTTGCTTAGCAACGCGATACACTTTTGAACGTGCACCGTAATAACCTTTAGCTTTCTTTAAAATTTTCTTATGTCTTGCGTGCGCTTGCACACCTCTTGATACTCTTGCCATTTTCTATACTCCTTTAACTTTTAACTAATTCTCTATACACTAAGCAGTATTTAGGAATATGGTAACATTCTACGAACCATTGGTACATCAACCTTCTCTACTGTATCAGGTGAACGTAGGCTACGCTTTCTAGAAGTACTCTTTTTAGTCAAGATATGACGCAAGTGAGAGTGTTTACACTTGTAACCACCACTGGCGGTTTTCTTGAAGCGCTTTGCAGCACCTCGGTTTGTTTTCATCTTCGGCATAATTTTCTCCTTGTCCTTAGGACATATTTGTCATTCTTGCGAACAACTTATTATAAAACTGAAAAAATAATGAGGTGCAAATTAGACAAGGCATTCAGTCTTGGACAGTACACCTAGGTACGGTAAAGACTAAATAACGCAGTATAATTTAGCGCATCATTACTTTTTCTTCGATTTGGGTGCCAGCATCATGCCTAGCTGACGACCCTCTAATTTTGCTTTTTGTTCAACATTAGCAAATTCTTTTGTATCCTCCTCAAGTCTATCTAGCATTTCCATACCAAGTTCCTTGTGTTGCATTTCGCGACCACGGAACCAAATACTTACTTTAACCTTATCACCATTATCTAAAAACTTAACCAAATTTCTAAATTTAATTTGGTAATCACCCTCTTCTGTTCCAGGGCGATACTTAATGGTTTTAACCTGGGTTTTCTTTTGTTTCTTTTTAGCCTCTTTCTTTTGCTGCTTTAATTCATAGACATACTTGCCAAAATCCATAATTTTACAAACAGGTGGCTCAGCATTTGGAGAAACTTCTACCAAGTCTAAATTTACTTCTTTAGCTCTTTGCTTAGCTTCGCTAGTATCAACAATACCAACTTGCCCACCTTTTTCATCAATTAATCGAACTTCTGAAACTCTAATATAATCGTTAACTCGAGTTTTGTTATTTGTTTTTTTAATAATTATCCCTCTAATGTTTCTTTGTTTACTAATTCTACGAACGCTTCGATTGACATAGAGCCTAAATCCTCACCGCCGCGTTTACGTACTGAAATCTCGTTATTTTCCATTTCACGTTTACCCACTACTAAAATATATGGATAACGTTGCATGGAATGCTCGCGTATTTTAAAGCCTATCTTCTCATTACGCAAGTCCGAAATCACCCTAAGCCCTTGTTTTTTTAACTTTTTGTTAACTTCTTTAACAAAATCGAACTGTTTTTCAGAAATATTAAGCACAACAGCCTGGATTGGAGCCAGCCAAGATGGGAATGCACCTTCGTAATGTTCGATCAAAATACCCACAAACCTTTCTAACGATCCAACAATTGCACGATGCAACATAACCGGTGTTTGCTTAGTATTATCTTGCGCAATATACTGCGCATCTAGGCGCTCTGGCATTGAAAAATCTACCTGCAAAGTGCCACACTGCCACTCACGATTAAGACAATCTTTTAATACAAATTCAATTTTTGGGCCATAGAAAGCACCTTCACCTTCTTGTAGAACCCATTTAATACCTTTCGCATCTAACGCCTTTGCTAATGCTGCCTCTGCCCTATCCCAAACCTCATCCGAACCAACACGATTCTCAGGGCGGGTAGAGAGTTTAATATCAACATTGTCAAAACCAAAATGCTTGTACACATCAAAAGTTAAATCAATAAAATTAGAAACTTCGGTTTGAATTTGATCGGCAGTGCAAAAAATATGACCATCGTCTTGTACAAAATTACGCACACGCATAATGCCGTGGAGCGTGCCTGACGGCTCATTACGATGGCAAGAGCCAAACTCAGCCAAACGTAATGGTAGATCACGATAAGATTTTAAACCTTGATTATAAATTTGAATATGTGCTGGACAGTTCATTGGCTTAACCGCATAATCACGATTTTCACTGCTAGTAGTAAACATAGCATCACCGAACTTATCCCAGTGACCAGACTTTTCCCAAAGGCTTTTATCGATTAGTTGAGGTGTGTGCACCTCTTTGTAGTCATTATCTCTAAAAACTGTACGCATGTATTGTTCAACAATTTGGTACAAAGTCCAGCCTTTTTCATGCCAAAACACCATGCCAGGTGCTTCTTCCTGCATGTGAAATAAATCTTGAGTTTTTCCAATTTTTCGGTGATCACGTTTTTCTGCTTCTTCCAAGCGATGTAAATGCGCCTCAAGATCGTCTTTAGTTGCCCAAGCTGTGCCATACACGCGTTGTAACATTTCATTTTTAGAATCACCACGCCAGTATGCGCCAGCCAATTTCATTAATTTAAAGGCTTTAAGTCTTGAAGTTGACGGCACATGTGGACCGCGACATAAATCAATAAAATCACCTTGCTTATACAAAGATAAAGTTTGGTCAGCTGGGATAGATTCAATAATTTCAGCCTTGTAATGCTCGCCTTTAGCTTTAAAAAACTCAATTGCTTCATCGCGTGACATTTCACTGCGCTCAATTTTTAGGCTTTGCTTGACCAATTTTTTCATGTTTTTTTCAATCTGAGTTAAATCAGCCTCTGAAAAACCATCTTTATATGCAAAGTCATAGAAAAAACCATTGTCAATTACTGGACCGATAGTTACTTGTGCATCTGGATATAGCATCTGAGTTGCTTGCGCCAATAAATGAGCAGTAGAGTGGCGAATTACTTCAAGACCTTCTTCATCTTTAGCAGTGACAATTGAAACGCTAGCATCTGACTCAATCAAAAATGAAGCATCAACCAGTTCACCATTCACCTTTCCAGCAAGGGTTGCTTTAGCCAAGCCAGAGCCAATAGATTTGGCAACTTCAAATACGCTTAGCGCTCGGTCAAAAGATTTTTCGCTACCATCTGGCAGTGTAATGATTGGCATGATGAAATTATCAACAAATAAAAAGGGTTATTTTACCTTGGTATCATCGACATTTCGGCTGATATTTAACTCCAGTAATCTGGCTCTCTGTGTTGGTGCGCTATGGCGATAACAAAAATATGATCCGTCTCAACGGAATATAGAATTTTATAAGGAAATTTATGTAACAAACACTTTCTAATATCACCCTTTTCAATTGACCAAACTTGAGGATAATTTGAAATTCTAATAGAGGCGCGCTTAATTTCCGCCTTAAATTCTTTGCCTAAATCTGTATATTCAAGTTCATAAAAATACACCGCATCAAGTAATTCCTGCTTGGCATATTCCGAATAAACAATTCTCACTAAAATATTTCTTCCATAGGAATGCCTTTTGCTTTGCCACTACGGTAGGCATTTAAACGTTTTTGCGCTTCATCTATCCAAATTTTATCCAAACTAACATCAGGCTTATCCAAACTTTTAAGTATTTCCTCAACCAACATAAAGCGTTCTGTTGATTTAAGATTGATTGCCTCATTCAATATTTCTGCACTTTTCATGTGTTTGTTTTTAGTTAAGGAATTTTTATTATAAAGAATTTTGCACAATGATAAGATTTTTTTTATTTTTGCTAAAGCGTAGTCATAACTTTATCAGACGATAAAAACTCAATAACCGCATTAGCAATCATTGGATTTTAGTTGGTTAGTTTAGTGTGAGCTACAAATCCTTAAAACAACGAACACTAACGCCGTAGGCACGATTAAAGTTGTAGATGTTTGCATGGCTACTAGCGACAAGCAAATAGCGACCATCTGACCCATCAGCAGAATGACTACACAAGGCTACACCAGAGTTAACCTGGTAAAGCACGCCATCCGCACGATAGCGGAAGCCAGTAACTGGGATTTTAAGGAAGCTGGAGAAGGTGGTGGCGCTGCTGTTAATATCGGTGGTGGTGGCACTGATGGTATCCGCGGTTAACTCAGCCTCAGTTGGCACACTAAAGCCGTTAAAAACAATACTTACACCTTCTCAATCTTAATCTTATTACTTCTCTCAACCATTGCCAATAGCTCACCACTCATATCAGCATCCATTCTGAATGGTGCATCATCCAGCTGGAAGTTATTAAGGGTTTCAGCTCAAGGCGCGTAAGGCGCTTGACCTGTTAATTTAACATCATGACCATCTAGTGCTTCTTCGGTGCTACCATTGATAGTCTTCTTATCAGACAATGCCCAATACTTATTAGCAGTAGCACTAAAGTTACTACGTTGGTACTCAAGGCCTAAAGACGTACGCTTATGCTTTGATGAAGTTTCATAGTCAACAAATACGTTAGCACCAATGATAGCTTTATCATCTTCTACTAAGATTCGCTTACCCAAACCTAAGTTGATTGTATTACGACGATCACCTTCGCTCTCACCTGAAGCAACAGAACCTTGCATAAAGATAAGCTCCTTAGCATCTTTGTTAGATGCTGTAAGTGGTTGAATAGTTTTGATTGAATAACTAGGATTGCCTGACTCAATATTAGAAATAGATATCTCAGTATTACCATTACCAAAACTGTTAGCGACATCGTTAGCGAATTCATTAATGCTTGATTCGATTGTACTAATAACTTTGCCCGTAAAGTGATCAACTACTTGTGAAGCGTCTTCTGCCTGAGAGATGCCTGCACTGAAAGTAAGTAGTGCACTAAGACTGATTTGTTTAAAGTTTAAATGTTTGCGGAGGAGTGTTGAAAGACATGAAAATACCAAGTTCAAAAAAATATTCCCATCATTATACTTATATGCCAATATGGATCGTTTTTTTTTTGCTTTTTGTCAAGAAATTTCAATAATACGTTGATTTGCAAAATTTTTGAATTTTTCTAAAAACCCAAGTGGTAAAGGCCTTGTCTTTCTCATTTTTTAATGAAAAAATACCCAAAAACAGCTGTTTAAGACCTTAAAAAGATTGATTTGATTGATTTTTTATGATACGGGCCTTGCCCGTATCATTTTTTCAGATAAAAAATCATTGCAAAAGTGTGATTCGTAATATTTCCGAAATTTTTATGCTATGATATATTCTGTATATATAAATAAAAAATAATGAAAACAATACGCTGGGATACTACAAAGGCAAAAATTCTAAGAAGCGATGTTAGTAGAGGTAATATAGGCTTTGAAGATTGTATTGTTGCATTAGAAGAAAATAGAGTGCTTGATGATATTGAAAATCCTAGTAAAAAATATTCAAATCAGCGCATGTTTATATTGGGAATTAATAATTATGCATATGTCGTGCCTTATATTGAAACCAGAGATGAAATATTTTTAAAGACTGTTTTCCCAAGTAGAAAACACACAGCTATGTATTTAACCGAGAACAAATAATGAATAAAATACCGAAAGTAACCACCTATCTTGATGATGATGAAAAAGAACTAATTGAAGCCATAGAAAGGGATGATTACCAATTTGGCGCCAGCTCTTTAACTGAAAAACGTTTAAAAGAAATACAAGCTAGTGCTCGCGCTAAAATGAATGAAGAACGCGCACCAATCTCTCTTAGAATTCCTAAAACTGATTTATCCAGACTTAAGACTAAAGCCATGAAAGAAGGTGTTCCTTATCAAACCTTGATTAATTCAATTTTGCATAAAGCGGTTAACTAGTTATTTGTTCAACCATAAGTTGTAAAGAAGTATTTCCGCGCCAAATGTTGATCGAAAGCTTGTAAGCAACTTCAACTGTTTTAGATTCGAGTGGCACTTGGAAAAAAGCAATGGCGTCATGCACTTGACTACTACCTTCAAGTTTTAATCGACATTTAAGGTGTTTTTCGCCAACCACTTTTTGATCAACTATTTCAAACTCACCAAAAAAGATTGGCTCTTCAAAACCCTGACCCCAAGGTCCTGCAGTTTTAAGAATTTCGGCGTTGCTGAGTGAAATATCAAATGCTTCAAGTTCACCATCGGTTAACAGCTGCACTGCTGGGATTTGATCATTAAGATGAGCTTTAATGGCGTTAGAAAATTCACGCTTAAAGGTATAAAAATTTTCAGCTTTAATGCTTAAGCCTGCTGCCATTGCATGGCCGCCAAATTTTTCAATTAAGGTTGGATTTTTGCGATCTACTAAATCGAGCAAATCTTTAATATGCACACTCGGAATTGAGCGAATAGAGCCTTTTAGAAAATTACCCGATTTGGCAAATACCGCTACTGGACAATGATAATCTTCTTTAAGCTTGCCAGCTACGATGCCGACAATACCCTCATGCCAAGATTCATCATACAGGCTGAGGGAGAATTTACCCTCAGAAACATCTTGCTCATCAACAATCGCTTGCGCCTCATCTTGAATTCGATTCTGCTCTTCTTTGCGTTTTTGATTAAAGGCTTCAAGCTCTGCTGCGTAGCGTCGTGCATCGTTCATATCCGAGGTTAGTAAGCACTTGATGCCGCGTGAAATATCACTCAGACGCCCTGCTGCATTAAGCCTTGGGCCTACAGCAAACCCTAGATCACTAGCTTGTAGGGTTTGTGCGGGACGATTGGCAATTTCAAGTAGAGCTAAAATTCCTGGTGCGCACTGCTTGGCTTGAATTCTTTTAATGCCTTGGTCAATTAAAATGCGGTTGTTTTGATCTAGCCTCACTACATCTGCCACGGTTCCTAGCGCTACAAGATCAAGCATGGTACGTAGGTCAGGCAATGGAATACCATTGCTAGAAAAATATTTAATTTTATTCAGATGAGTTTTAAGCGCTGAGAATAAATAAAAACACACACCAACACCGGCTAAGTTCTTACTTAAAAACTCACAACCCTTAAGGTTCGGATTGATAATGGCGTCTGCTTCTGGCAAAGTGTCACTCGGCAAGTGATGATCAGTGATGATCACCTGAATTCCGTTTTCTTTAGCTAATTTAGCACCATCAAAACTCGATATGCCGTTATCAACAGTAATGATTAAATCAGGCTGTTTTTCTTTAATGGCGAGCTTAACAATTTCAGATGATAAACCGTAACCATGCTCAAATCGATTCGGTACTAAAAAATCAATATATTTAGAGCCCATCATTCTTAGAGATTTAACCGCCACTACTGATGCAGTTGCACCATCACAGTCAAAATCACCAATAATTAAAATATGTTTTTGTTCTATTAGTGCAATTTCAAGTAGTGATAATGCCTGATCTAATTGATCAAAATTTGGCGTTAAAAGCTTATTTAAACCAAGTGATAATTGCACTTCGCTTACCCCTCTGGCAGCATAAATTTTTTTTAAAAAACTCGGAATATCGTCTGAGTAAGAGTCTAGCAATGTTAAATCTATTTGCCTAGTTAGCATCACTCACCAGGCGCACGTAGGCATCGAATGATTTGTCAGCACTCTTGCTGCCACCATAGAAAAATGGCACATCAATGGCAATATCAGCACTTTGCTGATCTGAACTCCAATAAGATTTTAGCTGTGTATTAATGAAGAATTTCTGATTAATCAACAGGTCATTATCGCCATAAACCAGCAGCGCTCTTAGCTCGACCTCTGTTGGCAGGCGCCAATTGGCTTGCTTACAAAGCTTAACGTCATTAACCGCTTTAACATAAGCTTGGGTATTACATGATTTTGCCCAATGACAATTATGCGAGTAATCACCATTTTCAACGCCAATTTTTCCATCAAACCATGTGTAAGTATTTTGGGTATTTTGTAAGCCTTTGGTGTTGAGTTTTACTTCCCACACTAGTTTTGACTGATCGTCCAGTATGCAGCGATGCTCTAAAGAGGTGCTGGTTAAAATTGAGCCTTGATCAGACACCTTAAACAACTGAGCATTGGATGTGCTCATTATTAAAAAACCGATAACAAATAAAAATTTAAGCTTCATGAGTGATTAATTGGGTAATTCTTTTAGCGCTTTCTGGCGCCATATTAAGACCATTACGAAAATGACCGGTATTTAAATAAACGTTATCAAACTGGGCGTATCGTCCGAGCATTACTTGTCCTAATTTACTCGCTGGTCTAAATCCAGACCAATGGTGTTCAACTTCAGCCTTTGCCAATAACTCAAAACGTTGTGATGCAAATTCATACAATGATTGGCGAGTCTGCTCATCAGTAGAGCGATCAAATCCAACATTTTGCATGGTAGAGCCAACCAGTATACGCCCATCTTTTCTAGGAATGATATAACGACCTTGATCTAACACAATATGCTCAACAATTGATGAGTCAGCTTTAAGTACAATCATCTGCCCTTTCATAGGAAACACCTCTTCTATTAATGATAACCACTGAGAGCTCCAAGCGCCAGAACAAACAACAATAGAATTTGACAAATAATCTTGTTGATTAGTTTTAACTCCAATCGCACAATCGCCTTTAATAAGCAAGCTTTCAACTTTAGTATGTTCAATAATATTAACGCCTTTATTAATAATATCTGCCTTAAGCGCTTTTAACAATCTAGGGTTGCGAACTTGGGCGATATTGGTAAATAATGCACCTTGAGGATGAGCTTGATAAGTCAACTTGTATTTTTGCATCCAAGTTTTTGCTTCAGATGTATCAAACTCATCCATCATTAATAAGCCTGATTTTAAATACTGCGGGTCGAGTCCTGTATCTTCAAAAATTTGAGCACACAACTGCTCATAAACTGCCTGCGAAGCAATGCTCAACTCATTGGTTAAGTCGTCGTATTTCCAAGGATAGAGCGGAGAAATAATGCCGCCACCTGCCCATGAAGACTCATTTGCACATTGCTGCTGGTCAAGTAATGTTACCTTGGCACCTGACAAACTAAGTGAACGAGCTGTCATCATTCCAATTACACCGCCGCCGATTACCAAACAGTCACTCATTTTTTAACCTCTTGTCATTTTTAAAATCAGCCAAAATCAATAAAACAACACCTACACTAATTGTTATATCAGCTATATTAAAAACTGGCCAGTAGAAATCTTGGTAATGCAGATCGATAAAATCAATCACGAAACCGAGCGCCGCTCGGTCAATTAAATTACCCACAGCGCCAGACAAAATCAAACTTAAGGCTGCAAGTTTAAGTACTTGCTGCTGACTTGTTTTTATCATCCAAACGATAATAGCCAAACTGGCAATTGATGAAACAGCTACTAAAAAATATTGCTGCCAACCGTCTTCATTGGCCAAAAAACTAAAGGCAGCGCCATAATTATGCACATGCGTTAAGCTAAAAAAATGGGTTATTTCTAATGACTCATGCGGCTTAATATAACCGTATACCAATAGCTTGGTTAGTTGATCAGCAATGATCAAAAATAGTGTTAAAAAATACCATTTAACGTGGATCATGCTTTATTAGGATTATATTTAATGATAGTGATGATCGGCACCACAAATCCGATGATAATCACTATCCAAAGCAAACTACCCAACTCGCTATAATTCTGCGCCGTGGTAACAACACCATCAGTGATCACTTCACGACTGACGACAAAGGCTTGATTTAAGTATTTTGTGAATAATCCGCCAGCACTCAAAGCGATATTCATCAAACTGGCCATTAACGCAAACCAAGTGCCCTTCTTTCCTTCAGGTGCGTAAATTGCCACCAACGTTAACATTAACACTTGGGCGATATAATCAAATGGAGACGCCATAGCGGTATCAACCAAGGCTACCGTACGCGCATCAAAGCCAAGCATAGTATGAATATCGTAATACATTGCAAGAATTGGCAAGGATAGTAACGTGCCGATAATGGTTAGAAAAATAAGAACTTCAGCAATGTCTCTCTTAATGATAAATTTGGCCGAGAACCACATACCTGCTAAAGCAATGCCGCCACTAATAGCCGATAATTTGGCAAAGAAAGATTCGTCAAAACCTAAAATATCAATCTCCCACCAACTCAAACCTGCGCCTACTGACGGCATGGCGCGATAGACAAAAATAATAATCATGGCCATTTTGATATGACGAATAGTATTAGCATCAAGATCATTGATCAAATCTGACAGTAAATACAACACAACCGATAAAAAAATCACAAAAACGATCTCTTGTGAATAAGGCACATCGTTATAGCCCATAAGCACAATAAACACAGCAAAGATCAAACCACCAAACAATACATGCTTGTTAATAGGCGACACTGGTACAGGATTAAGCTTGACCAAGGTAACACCTAAAATAGACAATAGCGGAGTGAATAATGCAATTTGAAAGACCACTTGACGATTATCATGAAATACATCGGCCAACTCACCACCAATCCAGCCAGTAATAAAAATAGCAAAACCCAAAGACAGGCGTGCTAATACCTGGATAGTCGCCAGTTCTTGATTGATTGCTTCTTGAGACTGATTTTTATCAATCACTTCCGTGGTCATGGTGTCAGCCACCACGTCTTGCATTACAAAACCCACCACAGCAATGACACTGGCAAGAACATAAACTGCTTTTTTAGAAAACCCTTCAACAATGGCATAATCACCAACAACAGCAATCATCATTAAAGAGCTGATAGTAATGAGCACTGCGCCAATATAAACATAGGATTTTCGATTAGAGCCAAAAATATTAACACTATCGACCATTGAACCAAAGATCATCTTAACGGTCCATGGAACACCTAACCATACTGCTAATTCTGCCAAATCAGATGCCGACATATCCAATGTATCTTTAACCCAAAAATTTTCAGAAATGGCAACAAATACACCACTACCATACGAAAAATAGATCAGCAGAAGCGGGATATAGCGCATTCTAAAAGCGCGAATCGGGGTTAAGAAAATATCTAACATTTATAAACTAACAATTACAATAACAGTTAGCTATTATAGGTGCTACGTAGGTTATAATTTGTTTTTTATTAATGACATTTTGGAGATTTTATGGGTTTCATGACTGGAAAAAAAGCATTGGTTGTTGGTGTCGCCTCTAACCGTTCAATTGCTTGGGGCATTGCCGAAGCAATGGCAAAACAAGGGTGTGAAATTGCACTAACTTATCAAAATGAAAAATTAAAAAAACGCGTAGACAAATGTGCTGCAGTTTGTAATTCAAATATTGTTATCGAATGTGATGTGGCCACTGATGAAGGCATTGAGCAAGCATTCACTGAGCTTAAACAGCATTGGGATAATTTTGATATTATCGTTCATTCGGTTGCTTTTGCACCTCGAGAAGCATTGGATGGCAACTACATTGAGGCGACCACACGAAAGAACTTTGCGACCGCTCATGATATTAGCTCATATAGTTTCACCGCGCTTGCTAAAGCGGCGGGGTCAATGCTAAATGATAATGGCGCACTATTAACGGTTAGCTACTTGGGTGCTATCCGCGCAATTCCAAACTACAACATAATGGGCGTTGCCAAGGCATCTCTTGAGGCTAATGTTCGCTATATGGCTGCCGCCTTGGGTCCTGAACGCGGTATTCGCGTCAATGCAGTATCTGCTGGCCCGATTAAAACACTAGCAGCATCAGGTATTAAAGATTTTGGTAAATTACTAGATTATGCAGCTGATTCATCTGCACTTAAGCGCACTGTAACTACTGAAGAAGTGGGTAATGCAGCTGCTTTCTTGTGTTCAGATTTAGCTTCTGGCATTACTGGTGAAATTACTTATATTGATTCTGGATATAGTTTTTATGACAAAGGTCCAAAATAAATCTTAAAGATTCTAACCAATAAAAAAGTCTTGATAAATCAAGGCTTTTTTATTGTTATTTGTACTGACTTTTGACTTGCTTCAGAATACTCTTCATATCCTCATTCCAGCGAAAAACCGTCATCCTGTCTTCGTTTGTGTCAACCAAAGGCAGTAATGTAATTGGTGGTGTGGCAATAATCAGCGTATGCTTACTTTCTTCCATAACCGTTATTTTCAATGGAAAAAATGGCGACAACTGAGGATATTTTTTACTCATTCGTTTCATTTCATCATACTTGCCAAAAAAGACAATACGATATTTATCTGATTTGTAATGACGCTCATTCATAGCAAAATCACAACGCTGAAGATAGGCCGATTTATAATTATGCGCCTTAATGGTTTTATTAAGTGCCAACCAAGTGTAAGAAAACTTGGCATTTACACGTTCGATTAATAACTCATCATGACTGCTGGAAAAAACACTTGACGACAACATTAATGCGCATAATGCTAAAGTTTTTATTACCATACTACCTCCTCAACCATTTCTTTCATGCTGTTAATCAGCTCTTTGGCATTAATAAAAATTTGCTCATTATTAAAGCGTTGCATTGCATGCATATAATTTTCTAGATAGATTTTGACCTTACCTTTTTCGTTTTCAATAACCGTGACACGACACGGTAGAATAACACCTAATCTTGAATCTAATTTTAAGAAATTTTGCATATTCTTAAAATTACAAAAACGTATTACCACTTGTTTTTCATCGGAAACCCCACCAAGATCCTCTAGCAATGTTCTGGTTGGATATACTCTAAAATTATAGGCTGCTGCTGATTCACGTAATTTATCGACTGTTGCACCAAGACTGCTTGCACTTTCATAAACAAATACCAAGGGCTCACCTTCTACTTTCGAGATAGAAACTACATCTATTGGTTGCTGATAAGAACGAATATAGACAACCAAGTCATCAGCTATTTGATCGGTAAAATTAAACTTTTTTTCAAAAGACATCATCTCAGTATCTTTAATACCCTTCATGATAATATGCTTGATCATTTGATCTTCGGCAGCATACAAAAATCCTTTGTTTGCTAACGCTGGTGGTGACACTTCTCGATCCTTTTGCCATGAGAAATTTTTACCCGTACCTTCGCCGCCTTGTAATTCTGCACCATGACATCTTTGACAATATTGCTCGTAAGTATATTTACCAGCACCTATATCGCCAACAATTGGCGTGTTATCATATTCTGGCGCTTTAATGCCAGCACGTAAAAAGCGAATCAGCTTAGCAGTTTGGGCACTAGATAAATTAAACCCTGGCATGATTCGTCCAGGGCGACCATATTGGATAGTTTTCTTAAGGTATTGATCAGAGTAATTGGCAATGGTTGAACGATACAGCGGCAAACCTAACGATCCTTGGCGAGAAAAACCGTGGCATTTTTCACAATTCTCAGAATAAATCTCTTGTCCGCCTGCAAAGCTAAACAGCGGTAAAAACAATGCAATTAACAATTTTTTTGATCTCACGAACAATCCTCTTTTTAATTTATGAGCGTATTCTAATATAACAAAGCCAAAAAAGATTGATCTACATCAAGAAAGTAAAATTCTTTATTAGTGTATTTTAATCGTCATTGGATTTTTTGTATCTTCGGTCCATTGATGAAGTAATCCATTATATACTTGAACTTGCTGATTTTTATAAATCTCATGCAAGGCGAACCAAACTGACGAACACTCATAAGCACTATTACAATATAAAATAATAGCGCTATCAGAATTAATATTCAATGCAGTAAAACGACTTTCAGTTTGTTTTTTTGTAGGGAAGTAAAAGCTTATAAGGAAAAGATTTAGAGCTTGGAATATGTCCAAATTCATAAACATAGTTTTTTTTCTTGATGCCAATATGCTGGCGCAAGTCACGAGTATCCACCAATGTAATCTGTTTATCCATCATGGCTGACTTAACCTCTGAGATTGTTGCCAAGATTTCACCACGCTCAACACCTGCATTAAACACCGAATTACCAGCCTGCGTTTTATTGTCAACTAATTCTTCCAAGGCAGCAACCCAAGCTGCATTACCCCCATCCAATAAAGCAATGTTATCAAACCCATGATACTTCATATGCCAGTATAAACGAGCTGCACCAGCAACATTACCAGGATTAATGCCTTGATGAGTAATCACGACAGCAGCGTCATTATTAATACCTTGTGTTGACATAAAGTCTTCAAATGAAGCTGAATCAGGGCGCATACGCGTTAGCTCAATGCCATCAATAGTACGATTAATTCGGATTTTTTTAACATTAACCAATAGCGCATTAGCAATATGCCCGATTTCAACAAAGCTATCGAGATCCTTACGAACATCAAGAATGGCAACTTTATCATGATTCTGACTCAACCATTCTGAATCTACCAATGGCGATGGTAGTGTAATGGCATGAGCCATTGTTGAAAAAATAAAAAAACTATGGCCACACTACAAAGCCGTTTAGTCATAAAAATTTGCCTATTTTTAGCAATTATAAGCTTTGATTATATATTTTTATATCCGCTTGACTACGTAAAGTTTGTAGAATGTTAACAAAAACTTCATTTGATTCAAATCCAATCAATATACTTTCAAGTTCTTTTTCTGGCACTTGTTCAGTTGATGTCTTAAGTGCTGATAAATCAATAACCAATGCACTTTGATTGCTCAAACTTTGAGCACTAAAGACTGAGCTACTATTCGGCTTAGTCATGGAAAAAACTTTATTAATAATACTAGTATCAGCTTGGCTTGAATCACGCTTAACCCAGCCAACCTTGGTCCATGAAAGTGAATTTTTATCCATTAATTTCTTAATAGCACTAGTTTCACCGGCCTTGGCATGCATAACAATTTGTGCAGCAATATTGTCAACAAAAGTTTTAGACAATAAACTGGCTAGATGTGTATTAATCTCGCCCTTAACTTCGTTAAAGCTCTTTTGACGTTGTGGTAATTTATCCTTTAAATGTAATACCACATATCGATTCTTGCCAAGCTCTAAAACTTCCGAATTTTCATTTTTATTAAGAACAGTATCACTAAAAACTGATTTAATCATCTTAGTATCAAGCTTTGTATCTTGCCTGTTAAAGAAATCAGTCATTTGTAATTTAAGCCCCATTTGCCCAGCAAGCTCTTCTAGATTTGCCTCGTAGGCCAAATTAGCCATTTGCTCAGTTAAGTTGTATAAATCTTTTTGCGCTTGTGACTGAGTATAAAGCTCAACCAACTCTGATTTAACTTGATCAAATGATTTGACCGCACCTGATTTGATCTTATTAAGCTTAATAATGTGAAAACCAAATTCAGATTTAACCAAGCCACTTAGATCGCCCTCTTTCATGGCAAAGGCACTATCTTCAAATGCACCCACCATAACACCACGAGTAAAAAATCCTAAATCACCTGCTAAATCTTTAGAGCTTGTGTCTTGAGAGTATTGTGCAGCTAACTTAGAAAAATCACCACCCTTGTTTAAAAGTTCCAAGACTTCATTAGCAGTCTTTTCATCTTCTATTAAGATGTGCTGAGCTTGACGCTCTTCATCAGTGGTAAAACGAGCCTGTTCATCTTCATAAAAATTAAACAAGTCATCGTCATTCACACTAATCTTTTTCGCAATTTCAGCTAAAGAAAGCTCTACAAATTCAATTTTTACTTGCTCTGGTGCAAAGAAAGATTCTTTTTGATTATCGTAGTAATCTTTAACACTCTGCCCGTCAACTTTAACCTTGGCGGTGTAATCTTTAGCATTTAACTGAATAAAAGAAAAATTACGCTGCTGGTCGTTCAGCTGCTGTAATCTTGTAAGCTGTGATGGCAATACAAAAGCAGAATCAAGCAGATTGTATTTGATTTGATTTTGAGTCAGCTCTTGAGCTTTGATTGATTCATATTTAGCTGGCGTGTAGCCATTTAATCTTAATAATTGCTTATATTTATCAATTGAAAACCGACCCTCCTCTGAAAATAAATCATTCGCTTGAATGATTTTATTTAATTCGGTTGCTGTTGTTGTATGCGACATCTTTAACGCTAATTGATCCAGCAAACGTCTATCAACCATTTGATTAATAATAGATTGCTTTAACACTGCATCAAACTCTATGTCGTATTTTTCAGCCAGTTTTTGCTGCAAGCGTCTTTTTTGTGGATTAAACTCAGCCAAAAACTCTTCCTTGCTGATTTGATCATCGTTAATATTAGCAACAACCACATTAGAAGCGCTGGTAAAGTATTCACTAATACCAAATAAAGCGAAAGGAATGGTAATTAAACCAACAATGAAATAGGCTAACCAGCCTTTGATTTTGTTTTTAATTGAACTAAGCATATAAGTAAGTGGGTTAAATTGATATTTAAAGATAAAAAATTTAAATAATAAAAACAAGATTATAAACGAAAATGTTTATAAGAAAAAAGGGTGTTTTAGATAGTTTTAAATTAATTTGAATTCGGATGCCAAAACTTAGATAAAAGTTATGGCGGAGCGGACGGGATTCGAACCCGCGACGTCCTGCGTGACAGGCAGGCACTCTAACCAACTGAGCTACCGCTCCGAAATATTTTCCTTGGTGGGCGATACAAGACTTGAACTTGTGACATTCGCCTTGTAAGGGCGACGCTCTACCAACTGAGCTAATCGCCCAAGAAAAACAATATACCTAGTACTTGCTTAAGCACGAGGCATATTATACTGAAAAAATCTTATGCGTTAACTGATTCTTTAAGTAATTTACCTGCTTTAAATGCAGGTACTTTAGATGCTTTGATTTGAATCGCTTCACCTGTTTGTGGGTTGCGGCCTGCACGTGCTGCACGATCTCTTACTAAGAAGCTACCGAAACCTGTAATGGCTACGTTATCACCTGCTGATAATGCTGAAGTGATTGCACCTGTTGTGGCATCTAATGCGCGAGCTGCGTCTGCTTTTGTTAAACCTGATGTTTCAGCAATTGCCGCTACTAAATCTGACTTGTTCATTACTTATTCTCCTGTTTCGTAAATGATATTTCAATATTGAAATTTGTTAAGCGCTACTAAATCGCTTTCAATGAATTATCCATTAAATACCCCTACTGTCAACGCATTTTTTGAAAATATATGGTAAACCTTATGGTTTAGTTTTTTCTAATAGTTTAAGCTGTTGAATTAACGGTAAAATTTGCGTTTTCCAAATCTCAGATGTGAGCTGCCCAATACGTTTAAACTGGATTATTCCTTGACTATCGACAATAAAAGTTTCAGGTGTTGCGTACACACCTAACTCTAAACCAAGCTTTCCCGCTTGATCAAAAATAATTTTATCGTATGGATTGCCCAATCTATTTAAAAAAACCTGGCCCTTTTTTCGAGTATCTTTGTAATTAATACCCAGCATTTGAATTGAATTGGTTTTGGCAATTTTCATCAGCATTTGATGTTCTGCACGGCAAGTTACACACCAAGAGGCCCAAACATTAACCAAGGTAATTTGGCCTTTTAGAACCGACTGAGTGGTGTATTTCTCAGTAGTTGCAAAATCTTCTACTTCCAAATTAGGAAAAGATTTTCCAATGAGTGGTGATGGTAATTTTTTAGTATCACGACCAAGACCATCATACAAAAACCAAGCAAGGATAATAAAAACAACTAAGGGTAAAAATTTCCCCATTATTTTTCAACGCTCTGGCTAGTACTCGCTTGATAGCCGCTCTTTTTAAGAGATTCAGCCACTTCTGGTGGCATATAATTTTCATCATGCTTGGCCAGTACTTCTGTTGCCATAAACGTACCATTCACTAATGATCCCGTAGTAATAATTCCCTGACCTTCTCTAAATAAATCTGGCAAGATGCCTTCGTATTTAATAGTGAAAGTATTAGCGTTATCTGTCACATCAAAGCTCACTTTAATACCATCACGCTTCACGCTATTCATGCCTACTAAGCCGCCTAAACGAAAACTCTTTCCTTGTGGTGCTTTACCCTCAACAACATCGGTCGGAGAAAAATAATAAAGAAGGTTTTCATTAAATGCTTTTAAGCCAAAATAACCTGCCAAACTCACGCCAGAAACCAATATAGCCACCAAAATCATTCTACTTTGTCGTTTTGTCATTTTAATTAATTCCTTGAATATTTAAGTCGTAACTGCTTGATTATATTTTTATGAATAGATTTGGTTCTAATGAATAACACCGCAATCACAACGAAAGTCGTTAAATACGAAAACCAAATATAAAATGCATACTTACCATACGGTAAAAATGAAAAATACTCTGCCAATGTCATCGACCTTCCTCCATAATAATTATTTTCTTCACCCAACCGCTATTCTGTTCTTGTATTAATACCTCATCTCTAGCTCGCATCAACATTAAAGTTCCGTACAATAACTTAAAGGCAATCCCCATTAGTAATAACGGCATCAACATATCAGAGTGAATAGCCGGTTGCGTAATTTTCTCAATAGAGCTAACAGAAGCACCTTGATGAAGCGTATTCCACCAAGTCACCGAATAATGAATAATGGGAATATTAACCAATCCCACAATGGCCAAAATCGAGCTGGCCTTTGCAGCAGTTTTAGGATTGTCAAAGGCATTATTAAGTGATATATAAGCCAAATATAAAAACAACAAAATTAGCTCACTGGTAAGTCTTGCATCCCAAACCCACCAGGTGCCCCACATTGGCTTACCCCATACAGCGCCCGTAATCAATGCTAGCAATGTAAATGAAGCGCCAATTGGTGCGGATACTTTAGCGACGATATTGGCTAATTTAATTTGCCAAATAAGCCCAATACCACCAGAAATAGCCATCACTACATAAATAAACATACTCATCCAAGCTGCTGGCACATGTACATACATAATACGGTAGCTCTCGCCTTGTTGATAGTCAGCCGGGGCAATAATCAAACCCCAATACAAACCGACCAAAGTAATAATGATAAATGGGTATAAAAGCCAAGGGATAATTTTGGCACTTATTGAATAAAAAATTTTAGGTGAGGCGAACGCCTGAATCCATTTCCACATAATATATTTTTTAATAAAGTCTGTAAATTATTTTAAGGATTTTTTGGCCACGTTGTTGCGTAAATAAGTCGGCAATGGCAAATTATTATCCATTGGCTGATTGCTACTTATATGTATCAAAGCCATCTCGATTAAATTTTCAGCCTTAGGGTAAAAATCAGCCTGATAATTCTCAATGCCAGTTGCCTTAGTTAAGTCTTGCTGATGCGCACTCCAGCCTGTTCCAATACCGACATAATCCGAGCCAAGTTTAGGTGCAGATTCTGGTTTAAAAATTGCTTCATCAATTAATCTGTTGTTTTCGTAAACACCCCAATAAACTTCGTTCATACGTGCATCTAACGCGATTGCAATATTATTGGATTTAAATTTTTGACTAGCACCATAACCCACAACCGCCAATGTAGAAAACCCCAAAGTTGGAATATCAAATGCCAACGACATACCTTGCACCACACTCACGCACATACGTACGCCCGTAAAAGCACCTGGACCTTTAGTATAAACAATTAAGCCTAAATCTTTAACATTCAAACCCATTTCATCCAACACTTCATCGCACAAAGGCAAAATCAATCCTGAGCTTTTAGCCACATCTTTTAAAAAACGAGATGTTTTCTTAGATTGCGCATACAAACTGACTGAACAGACTTCCGTACAAGTATCAATGGCTAATATATTTTGCATTTGGCTATTTTACAATCTTTTCATACTTGTGATATAGTCTCAATACCAATTGTCTACGCTTGGCTAATCGCTGCGGCTGTTTAATTGAATGATAGTAACTCGGACCTTTAACTAAAGCCACTAATGTTGCCATTTCTTCTAAAGTTAGCTTATCAATATCATTGTTAAAATAAAACTGAGCAGCTTGACGAAAGCCATGAATGCTCAAACTGCCATTTTGCCCAAGATAGACACTATTCATATAATAATTAAGAATAAATTTTTTATCAAAAGAAGCTTCCAACAATAAAGCCATAAGCACTTCCTTGAGTTTTCGCTGAAAACTGCGCTCTCTGGTTAACAACTCATTTTTAATTAATTGTTGAGTGATGGTACTAGCACCACGCAGAGGTTTATCGTAAAAAACCACATCTCGAACAACTCGCGCAATTTCTTTAAAATCCACCCCTGGATGGTCAAAAAAGAATTGATCTTCTGTTAATAACAACATATTAATAACAGTTTTAGACTGCTGCTCATAACTTAGCTGACCAACCTCTAAAGGCTTGGAAAACTCCTCTTTGACCACATTATCTAAATGATTTAAATAAACCGCAAAGAGTAAAATACTCAGTAGTATTAAGCGTTTTAGCCATTTCATTAAAAACACCCTATTCATAATTGATTACTCTGCGCCAAACTTTCAAAGCGCCCGCCATCGCCAATAATAATATGATCCAACAGCTGTACGTCGATCAACTCTAATGCCTGCTTAATTCTAGTAGTAATATCAATATCCGCTTTTGATGGCATTGGATCGCCTGATGGATGATTATGCGCCAAAACCACCGCGCAAGCATTTTTCTCAAGTGCTATTTTCACCACCTCTCGTGGATGTACGCTCGCTTGATTAAGCGTTCCCGTAAATAAAATATCAAGCTCAATCAACCTGTGCTTTTGATCCAACAACAAAACCGCGAATTGTTCACGACTTGAATGGCCAATATGTAAATGCAAATATTGGGCAATTTGTTCAGGGCTAGTAAACACATCACCTTTGGTTAAACCTGATTCAAAATGGCGCTTTGCCATTGCCAATACCCCACGTAAATTTGCGTATTTCGCCTTACCCAAACCCTTGGCTTGGCAAAATTCTTTTTCACTAGCATTGAGTAAGTTATGCAACGAGCCAAACTGATCAAGCAAATCCTGCGCTAATTCCACTGCACTTTTACCTTTCACACCCGTACGCAAAAATATCGCCAACAGCTCAGCATCACTGAGACTGGCTTCACCAAATTTCAGTAATTTTTCTCGTGGTCGGTCGTTTTCGTGCCAGTCGGTTATTGCCATATATTGTTATATTGTATTTTGTAGTGTATAATGATTCATAGACGGATAAGTCCTATTATGTGCTTGATATGTTCCCTTCCAGCGGTTGGCAAGAGTATCAAGAATTAGACATAATAGGGGCCGTCTTTTTTATGTCTGCTGTTTTATCAAAGATATTTCTGCTCAATTAATATTTTATCTTTAAAGCACTCATACCATTCCAGATCTTGATGCTCATACTTCCTGTAAACACCCCAGCAAAAATAATCAACACTCTGTATACCTGTATTACTCTTAGAGCCTTCATGACTAATTAACAATGGTGGTAAATTCAAAGGCAATTTCCTTTCTAGTTTAGCCACTAAATATTGGTTAAAATCTTCAATTTCAGCCTTATTTTTACATTTGTCAACAACCAAAGTAACTGCAGAATTTACTTTACTTAAATCAACTTTCTCTAATAAATAATGAGCTAAAAAATTGTAAAGTTTCTTGCGTTCAGATTTAGTAGTCAAATGATTATAAATTTTAGTTTTATTAAGGATGACAGTATAAATTTCCCAATTAGTGCTTTTAATCCGCCTATAGAAATACTTCTTTGTAGAGATTGAATCTTTTGTAGCATGCAACTCTTCAGTATTTCTGTTATTTGTCTTCTTATGATTTAGCTTGTTTTTAAAGGTTCTTTTAACAGCGTACCCAAAAGAATCTGCCGCACTCTTATCTTTACACACTAGTAATGTAATAACAAAATTTTTTGACGGCTTTTTGTTAGTAAAGTCAAAGCCTAAATCACCAGACTCATCTAAATAAGTAATCATAGCCTATAATTTTAAAGGCTTTTGTGATCCATAAACTTCAAATAATACAAAACACAAAATACAAAATTTATATTATTTAATTTAATTATTTTTTACGTTAAATATATTGTTTTTTATTGGAAAAATTTAGCAAATTTAATGAATGAATGGTTTTCTGAGCAGACTCTATCTACTCAGGTGGATTTTTAAGTGCTAAATAAGAAAATATTGCTGAAAATAGCTAAAAATAAGGATTTTTATGCCTTTTAGATGCAAGCAAGGCCTACACTTTATGCTTTTATGGGGTTTTTAAGCGTGGAAAGTGATTGGTTTTTAGAAAGTTGAAAAATTTCGGAAATTTTGTAAATGGGTGGTTTTTACTTATTTATATTTTTAATTAACCTTTCAAAAGCCCCACTTGCTCTCTTTGCACATGAAGATGTCAGTGAAAAAGGACTTGTATTATCACCAGAGTGTGCAATCGATAAAAAAGCAAAAGATATCATATCGATATACTCTTTTACGAACTCTATTAATCTATCAATCCTCCCCCATGTGGTTTTATTTTGAATTTTCTGTTCGTCAGAATGCGTTATATTTTTATCTCTAAATTCCTTTAACGCCAATAAATCATATTTATACTCTTTCTGAAATTTTTTAATATTTTCATCTAAACATTTGAGAAAGGATTTAAGACTATAAATGCTTATTTGTTTTTCATGTGAGCGGGTTTCCAATTCATGCTGTAAATCAGAAAAATCAAAAGTTTTATATCTATCTAATTTTACTAAAAAATTTTGTTCTAATGGTAACAATCTTTGATTACAAGATAAGTAATTTTGAACTTTGTTAAAGTTAATACTTTGCTTATTATTTTCAAAAATTTTACTCAAAGATAAAATAATGTCATTTTTTAATACTCTTTGCAAGGGAAAGAAAAAATTACCATAATTCAAACTTTCAATTTCTTTGCCTTTGCTTGCAATAGACTTCAGTATTGAAACCGATTCAATCGCATAATATAAATTTTCAGAAATTATTTTTAAATACTTTTCAAGTTTTTCTTGCGCCATTTGCTCGGCAAGCGTCTCAGAGTTTGGACTCATCACCAGAGATAAGTCAAAATACAACACCTATTTTCCAAAAATAGAACTTATACATCCAGACAATACACAGTAAAGCTGTATTAAAAATTTCGGAAATTATTGAAATGAGTGGTTTTTTAATTTTATTAATCCTTTAAAGGGTTGTATTCTTCAGGGTCTGATTCAGCAGCTTTTAACATTTTTTGATTCAAATCATCATTATCTGGTGCGTAACTGAATTTTGAATTTAAATCGCTCAAATTAGTTTTATAAATTTCATCTTTTATATAGCTTGCATTTAACCAAAAACAATGTTTTGTATATTTAGTCAGTCCTGTCAATTTATCTGCAAGAGGTAATTCATAAGTGTCTGCTGAATTTATTGCATGCGGCCTAACATGACTTATTCTATTTTCAGTTTTCTTTGGAAAGAAAGTTTTTCTTACTCCTTTACCTGTTACTTCTTTTACAATTTTTCCGTTTGAAACAGTTTTTACCATTTTTTCCCAAACTTTTTTTGCTTCGGGAATATCTAAATATTTCATATTCCAAAACTTTACTTTTCTTAAAATTAAGCTACCTCCCTCAAATTGATAAAATACGAAGAAAAATTTACTTTCTAAAATATTTTTAAAATCCGAATCTTCCCAATCGGTCTCAATAAGCTTTTTATATTCAAATGTTGGAAATGAAACATCCTCTTTTGGTAAATTATTTTCCTTAAGTCGAATTGTCTTCACTTGAATATCTGCTTTTTCAAACTCTTCAATTTTTTGACCAAGGCCAAGTCCAAGAATTGCATTTGTAAGATTAGCAAAATAGCTTTTGGCCTTTTTATTTAATTTTAAATCTAACCCTTGCTCAATCTGAGCTGCTGATTTTCCGTAAAATGGCTGAAACTTTGAAATAACCACCTCTTCTATCGATTGAACCACATCTAAAATTTCAGGCTTCTTAAGTATTTTTCCGTAAACAGCCGTCTCTTCTTGGGCAATATTTGCAATTATATGATTTACATAACCTTGTTTTAAAGAATACGCTCTTTGTTTCGCTTGTTCGTCGTTAAACGGCTGATTTCTAAACGACTTTAAAACGGTCGAGCCTTTTGTGCAAGCTCCAAGATAAAATGTATCCCCTTCTGACAATTCATGAGCCTTTCCATCCTTGATTTTTTGATTGATAAATTCCCAATCTTGTTTAATGATTACTAAATCTTCATTTGGATATTTCCAGTCGCCAACTAATTTTATTAAATAATCAAGCAAGTCTAAATCTTTATTGTGAAGATAAAATACTAAAAGCAAATGTGCATTTTTTTTCCAAAATGTACTCGTTTCAAAAACTTCATTATGAACTTTTAAATAATTGATAATGTTTAAAACGAGTCTTTCTTTAGAGCGAATTTCTCCATTTTTCAAAGTTTTCAAAGGGCTTGATTTTAATTCAACTCCCGCTTCTTTAAAATCAGGCTCTGCATTAGAGTTTGGCTCATAGCCAAAATAGAATTTTTCTAATATTTGACCAAAACTTCCCTTTCCTTTATAGCCGTGTTTTTTAATTTCAGCTCTACAGGCTTGTCTTAAAGTTTGATTTTTCAATAGTTTTGCAAAATCGATAATTGAATGTGAGGAATTTACGTCATACATAATGAAATCCTCCTATAACTTTGTATTTCTAATAAAAATACTAGTTTCAATTGAAGGCTAATCGACTTTTCATTTAAATAAAATTTAAAGCTATTCACTTATTTGCTTGTAAAGTTCTTTGCCAATTTTCTCAATTACTCCAACTACTAAAGCATTTCCCATGAAAAATGCTCGTTTTGTATCGGTAATTCCATCAAGTTTGGTGTGATTATCTGGAAACATGTTCAGCCTTTCCAATTCGATTGGTGTCAATCTTCGTAACCCTCTATTTGAATCAATAACATGTTTAAATCGTGAAGCAGACCTCCCTCCTTCACCAGTAATAATAGTTCTAGAAGCATTGTCTAATGCGTCTGGAAAAATCATTGAACCTTCAGCATAATTATATTCAAAACCGTCTTTTGTCTTTCGAACTTCTTTCTTAGCTCCTTTCAAATATTCCCACTTCGTAAAATCTTTTTTATCAACGAAAAATTCATCAGTTACTTCCCCGTTTTGCAAAACGTCTGCTAAAACGGTTTTTTTCCCATCATAATTCGACTCTGTTTTGGCTGTATAAACTTTACCCTTTATAAGTAAACCTGTATTTTGAAATGGCGATAACTTTCCATTCTTATTAAAACTACTCGTTATATCTATCAAATCACCTTTTAACTCAACTTCTTGAATTACATTTGTTTTAGTTACAGGAAAAACGTTTGCAATAGTCCCCTCTTCAGTCAACCAGTCGACCTTATTAGACTTTTGAAGTCTTTTATACATTTCTGTAGATTTATGATAGCCAATAAAGAAAACTCTTCTTCTTCTTTGTGGCATGCCGTATTCTGCCGCATTGATTACACGCCATTCTACAGCGTAATCCAAGTCATTTAAACTTTGTAGCATTACAGCAAAATCACGACCCCTTTGTTTTGCTGGCGATTTTAAAAGTCGATCAACATTTTCCAAAAAAAGATATTTTGGCTTATTTTTTTTGTTTTCTAAAATATTATAAATCGACCACCAAAGAACGCCTTTTTTTCCTTTTAAACCTTTTGAATTGTGTAAAGTAGTTGCAACAGAGTAATCTTGACAAGGAAAGCCACCAACCAATAAATCATGGTCTGGAATTTCCTCTATATTTCTTGTTACAACCGCACTGATGTCTTCATTTGAATGATTTTCTTGACCAAACTTATTCTCATAAACTAGCGAAGCATGCTGTATTTTTGTGGAAGGCTCCCATTGATTACTCCAAACAATATTATAATTATTATGTTTTTCAAGTCCAAGGCGAAACCCGCCAACACCTGCAAACAACTCAACTACTTTTAACTGTTGTGATTTATTGCCACTCATATTCATTAGTTTTTTTTAATCCTTCTTATTTTATACCGTCCAACCTAGGCATATTTTAAATATTAGATGAGTCGGATGGTATAAAAATTAAACCTCCCCAAATTAATGAAGAAACCCAGGGTGCTACCTTTAAATTCACCCTCAATAACCACTTGATCAAACCCAGCTCGAACACCATCAAGCTCAGTGCCATGAAAATACTCATAGCCCTCAGACTTTAATAAGTCTATTAGATTTTGTTCAATGTCGTCTTCGGTTAAATTAGTCACCAGCTACATTCCACAAAAAAGTGCCATTTTAAATATTACCAAGAACAAATTCTGCATGTAACTGCCTAAGCATCACAAAAGGGGTTATAAATTTAATACCCAGCCCTAGACAAACATCAGGTATTTTAATTTTCTTTAAACTAGCACTAGGCATCTCATGAGTAACGATTATTGAGTTTCTTTGTATAGCTTGAGCTATCAGATAATAATCAGCCACTTCCATAAATCCTTGAATGGCCGATTGTTGATAATTCTTTTTCTCAACCCATTTATTTATAGAATTGAATTGCATAGCAGTTTGAACATCTGATAATAAAAAGAAATCACTTAGCTCATCCTTTTTTACCCAATTTACTAACCCATCATCGCCAGCAATAATTTCATCTTTAACCTTATCTATACTATACAAAACTTCATGTTGATTTTGCTGAATAAGAAAATTCCAAAAAGCGGGGCAAAAGTCAAATCCATAATGTAGGTTTTTTGCTTGGATGAATATATTGCTATCTAGTAAATACATTAAACACTCCAAGGATGTATTTGTTCAGTTATATTGTTAAAAGTTTTTATACTTTTAATATTTAATAACTGCATAGCATCCCTGTACAAGGTGCTACCCTCTAAAGTGCTAGCGGTTATGGTTTTAACAAAAAGCTTACTAACGCTTGCAGGTTTGGTGTTGTAATAGTTTCCACCCTTGCTTTGGGTTTTCTGTTGCTGCAAAATTTTTATCAATTTTGCCTTTTCTTCTCTAAATAAACGCCAGAAATTACGCTTATCTAAATAATCTAAATCATAAATACGCCCCAATATAACCAACGTGCTAACTTTAAAAAACTTAGAAAAATAAGTCAAATCCTCACCCAAACTATTTAAATTATATTGATAATTCTGCTTAAATTCTTGACTAGGGACTAATATTTCTGCTGCAACTTTATCGCACCATTTTTCAACACTATTAGTATTTTCATTATAAGAATTAGTATTAGATACACCATTCTGCGCAATCACAATATGAGCTAATTCATGCATTAAAGTAAAACTTCTAGCAGCAATACTATCTTTAGCATTGATGAATATTACTGGCGCATATTCATCACTTAAAGCAAAACCACGAAATTCATTTAAATCCAAACTTCTATGCGTATTACCTAATGCAACACCACTAGACATTACCAAAATACCTTGCTTTTCAATTAATGCAGTACGGTCAGACAGCGCATTTTGCCAACTACTGTAATTATGGTGGAAAGAAAATATTTGACATATCTCTTTAGCTACATCTTCAGGATCGTCTCTTATTGTCCATTTACCCGCAACAGACTGCTTATCAAAACCATTCTGTCGACAATAAGTTTGATACCACTCTTGCCTTTGCTGGCTAGCATAAATAGTATCTAATAGATTTGCACTAGGCCTATTAAAATCATCATCTTGAAAAGTTCGGAAATCATCAATAGGCAACACTTCTTTAGGAGGGGTTTGTAAAAATAGCATACCAATCGGGGTAAAGGTTGCCTTTGCGAATTTTTCCAATTGCTTTAATGTTGGGCTTTTGCTTTCATTCTGCCAATTTTTCAAATTCGGAAATTTACGCAGTAATTCATCTGCACTCTTCATGGAGCGCTCTATTGCCCAGTTTAAAAGCTGTGGATTAATCTGTATATTCATTATTTATAATTATAGCCCATATATTAGGGGTTTTTAAATAATAGAAAATAAGCTAAGCGTTGTAAAAAAATAATCATGATATTTTTAATTATTAATCGTGACATTGCTATTAACAAACCCTTTAACAAAAAGGCTTTATTCGTGACATTTTATGTATTGCAGGCTTTAAAAAAATTTATATAAATCGCTTGATGAGTGCTCACCCCCCTATCTTATTAAAAAATGATAAAAAGTGTTTTACAGTAAGTCTTTAAAGCTATTTAATTTTTAAAATTTGCCAGAAAAAAGTATATTTTTTTCTAGATTTTTACTCAAAAATTTAGCAAATTATCAAAACGAGTGATTTTGGCAGTCTGCAAAGCCATAAAATCAACAGAAAACCCCTGTTTTTAAGCTAAAAACAGCTAAAAATAAAGCTTTATAAGGGCAGAAAATGATTGGCTTGTTGAAAACTGGAAAATTTCGGATATTTTCAATATAGGGCTAAAAACCAGTATTTTTCATTAATTTACTCTAACATTACCACTCATTAACTTTGGCAATAAAGCATCTCTAGTTTTTTCCAAAGATTGAATCTGCAAGATATTGTTACTAATCTTATCAGTTGTTGACAAAGCTATTTTCGAAAATTTCTCTGCTAACTTTAAATCTTCAGGCAATGCAATCTCATATTCTGGAATTGCTTTTTTTGATAAATGAAGAACAGTTGTGCCATTTGAATATCCAATACAATGTCCTTTAAACTTTCTATCTTTCATTACATAGTATAAAAATGCACTATCGATATTATCTACTTTGGAGGTAACTTTAACCAAATCCATTGTGATATACATTTTATCAAACCCACCACTTTCAAATACAAAGGCAGGATTTCCTAACACCTCAGCATCTTGTGTTAAATCTGTGTGAGCAACTATTAGGTCACCAATAACAACTTCTTGTGTTGATTTTGGATTACCTTCAAAAGGCTTGAATCCTCTAGTTTGAAAACCACCATTTCTATTAAAACTTTTAAGGGTTACCAATGCCTCGTTGCTATTTTCTACAAGCTCCTTGCCTTTATAAGAGTAGCCATTAATAGTATCAATAAGCTCATTTAAGCGAAAAACTCGCCAGCCTTTAGGGATTTGTCCGAGTTCGGAGTTGATCATTTCTCCGGTGGCGTTGGGAAAGTTGAATTTCACAAACCATTCTTTAAAGAGTGTTTGTGCAAGTGTTTCAAGGGTTTTATTTTGTGCTCGCAACAATTCTATTTTGTCATCAAAACTGACAAGAATATCAGCAATAGATTTTTGTTCATCAAGTAGAGGTAGGAATAATTTCATATCCTCTAAATTACTTGGCTTTATTGAGGGGTATGTTGATGTACTATGCTCTGCTATTTGCTGCAACTCACTAGTCACCCTTTGTTGTGTTAAGAAAAAATATAAATATTTTGAACTGGAAATTTCTTTATTGTTCTCAATAACTGTAAATCCAGTAGAAACAACCAAATTATCTTTTGGGGTTTTAATATACCCATAATGCTCTTGATTTGGACGGACGGTTGAGTAAACAATGTCTTCATTTTTTACAAGCCTTTTTTGCTCTACTTGGTGCATCATTAATCTTCAAGGTCTGTAACTCTTCAATCTGTCCTTTTGTAATTGACCCAGTGTCAAGATATAAGATTTCATCATATTTATAACTTCTGCCAATGCTCGAAACATTAGTTTCTGCCACCTCTCCAAGTGTCGTCTCAACCCAACCGGTTGGCAATTCACTCATGGTGATTGCCTGTTAACAACACAACCACCAAACCAATGACTTTGTCTTTATCTGCTGGATCACTTTGGGCAATGAGCAAGGTGATTGCGGTTAGTGCTTCTGGTGTGATTTTAGCTCTAAAATCAAGCTGGGCTTTTTGCAAAAACCAGATAAAAGCAAATGCACCTGTGCGTTTGTTGCCGTCATTAAATGGATGATTTTTAACAATAAAATAAAGTAAATGTGCGGCTTTTTCTTCAATAGTTGGATAAGCATCTTCACCAAATACGGATTGAAAAACATTGCCAAAGATACCTGCCAAGGTGTCTTTTTTCTTTTCTTGGGCAAATAGTTGAGTGGCTTGATTATTGGCAATTAAGCCTTGCTTTAATTGAGCCACAGCCTCATACAAGGCGCTAGATTCTAGCTGAATATCTTGTTTGGTTAAACCACCTTTAGGCAGTTTGTCTTCATCAAATGATTCAAGTGAAAACCAAGTATGGGCAAAGCTTTTGATTAATGCTAATACATCGTCAGTTTTAAGTAAGGTGTTATTACTGGTGAGTATTTTTACCTCGTCCACCGCTTGCATAAAATTAGTGTAATTTTGCTCAATGCGTGACGGGTTAATAGTGAAGCCTTGAATGATATGCTGCTTAAGAGTTTTGGTTGCCCATTTTCTAAATTTAGTACCTATAACTGAATTTATTCGATAACCCACTGCAATCATTACATCTAAGTTGTACTCTTTAATTTTTCTTTTAACACTTCTATTTCCTTCTTTTTGAACTTGTAAGGATTCTTTACAAGTTGCCTTTTCTTCTAGCTCGTTGTCTTTAAATATTTGCTTTAAGTGTATGGTTATATTCTGCGTCGTCACACCAAAAATTTCCGCCATTTCTTTTTGACTTGCCCATGCAGTTTCATTTTCAATATCACCCTTAAGCTCAATTGCGCCATTGTCCGCCTGATAAATAATTAATTTATTACTCATAGCTTAAAACCTATTTTTGCCAGTTGAGTTTTGATATTTTCATCAAGCAATTTTTCTTGCGCCATTTGCTTGGCGAGTGTTTGTGTTAGCTCTTGCATTTTGTCTGCAAAAGGAATGCCATCATCTTCTTCATCAGGAATACCAACATAGCGCCCGGGTGTAAGTACAAAGCTGTGTTTTTCTAGCTCTGCGCGTTGTGCAGATTTACAATAGCCTTTGATGTCTTCATAGCCTGTATCGTTTTTCCAATTATGATAAGTTTGCTCGATGGTTTCAATATCTTCTGGGGCAAATTCCCTATGCACTCGGTCTTTCATAAAGCCCATTTCTGAGGCGTCAATAAATAGCGTTTCGCCTTGGCGCTGTTGTTTACTACGGCGCAATATCCAAATAGTGGCTGGAATACCAGTATTATAAAACAGTTGTTTTGGTAAGGCGACAATGCAATCAACCAAATCAGCTTTAACTAGATTGGTGCGAATATCACCTTCGCCAGAGGTGTTAGAGCTTAAGCTGCCATTTGCCAGCACGGTTGCCATAACACCATTTGGCGCAAGGTGATAGAGCATGTGCTGCATCCAAGCAAAATTGGCATTGCCTGCGGGTGGTAGGCCGTATTTCCAACGAGCATCCTCAGCGAGAACATCTTGTCCCCATTCTTTTTGATTAAATGGTGGATTGGCCAAAATATAATCGGCTTTAAGATCAGGATGTGAGTCGTGCAAAAAGCTACCTTGGGTATTCCAAGATACAAACTGTGAGTTGATATTACGAATAGCAAGATTCATTTTTGAGAGTTTCCAAGTGGTCTGATTAGATTCTTGACCATAAATAGTAATATCAGAAATATTACCCTGATGCTCCTCAACAAATTTTTCACTCATGACAAACATACCGCCACTACCACAAGCAGGGTCGTACACTCTGCCTTTGTATGGTTCAATCATTTCTACCATGAGTTTTACGATGGATTTTGGGGTGTAGAATTGCCCACCTTTCTTGCCCTCAGCATTGGCAAATTCACCAAGGAAATATTCATATACTCTGCCGAGTAAATCTTTTGAATGCTCGTCTTGCGCTTTAAGCTCAATATCAGAGATGACATCAATCAGTTGTCCGAGTGTGGTTTTATCAAGATTGGGCTTGGCATAGACTTTCGGTAATACGTGTTTTAGCTCAATATTTTCTTTTTCAATGGCAGACATGGCGTTGTCAATTTCTACGCCTATTTCAGGTAGTTTTGCTTTGGCTTGCAAACTATCCCATCTAGCCTCTTTTGGTACAAAAAATATGTTCTCAGCTGTGTACTCATCTCTACCCTCGGCATCTGAAAAATTGTCAGCATCAAGCTTGGTATAAAGCTCAGAAAATGAATCAGAAATATACTTAAGAAAGATAAGCCCTAAAACCACGTTTTTGTATTCTGCGGCATCGATATTTTTGCGCAATTTGTCTGCCGTATTAAATAGTGCTGATTCGAAGTTTTTGTTATTTTCTGGCATTAAATTAATAGAGACCTTTGCATAAATAAGGATGATTAGAAAAATGACAGATTTTATTAATTTGGGAATTTTTTAAATCCACTCCTAGCAGGGTTAAGGGTGTTTTTAAAAAGTTTTCAAATTGATGAAAGATGGTGTTTTGATGATTGTTCATATTTATACAAAGGTCTCTAATAGTTAATAAATATATTAAGTTCATTTTAACGCTCAACAATTATAAGCATCAATTTAAATTGTGAAAAACTTACAACTAGTATAAAATACCCACTCCCTTGCTTGAGAACATGGTGTTCCAAGCTATTATTAATAACCATAAGGAGATACAACTCATGAGACATTATGAGATTACACTTATTGTGCACCCTGACCAATCGGCTCAGGTAAGTACAATGATGGATAACTACAAAGAAATCATTACAACTGGCGGCGGACAAATCCACCGTGAAGAAGACTGGGGTCGTAAACACCTGGCTTACCCAATTAACAAAATTTACAAAGCTCACTACCTATCAATGAATATTGAATGTGATCAAGATACACTTGATAAGCTTAATTATAATTTCCGTTTTAACGACGCAATCCTTAGAAACTTAATTCTTTCTGAAGACAAAGCGATCACAGAGCCATCAATCATGATGACGGCTAAAGACGAAGATAAAAAACCAGTTAGACGATAGGAGATTAGAATGGCTAAGCAACAAAAGAGAAAACGCAGACCTCAAATTAAAATCAACACTTTTTGTCGTTTTACGGCAGCAGGCGTTGAAAGAATCGACTATAAAGATGTTGATACATTGTTAAAGAATATTGATGAAAGTGGCAAGATCACACCATCAAGAATGACAGGCACTAGCGCTAAATTCCAGCGTCAGTTAACAACTGCCATTAAGAGAGCTAGATTTTTAGCTCTAATTCCTTACACTGATAAGCACAAGAAATAGGAGTAACGATCATGCAAGTAATTTTATTAGAAACAATTCAAAAAGTAGGCGCTTTAGGCGATTTGGCTAATGTTAAAGCAGGCTATGCACGTAACTACTTAATTCCACGTGGCAAAGCTAAACCTGCAACTAAAACAAACCTAGCTGAGTTCGAAATCTTGAAAGCGGATTTACAAGCTAAAGAAGCTACTGCACTTACTACTGCACAAGCAATCGAAGCTAAAATGGCTGGTACTGTTTGCACAATTGCTGCAAATGCAAGCGATGAAGGTAAGTTATTCGGCTCTATCACTACAGCAGATATTTCACAAAGCCTTGCGAAAGCTGGTTTTGAAGTTGAAAAACGCACAATCAACATGTCTGAAGCGATTCGCCATACAGGTGAATACGACGTTAGTGTAACACTACACCCGTCTGTTTCAGTTACAATTAAAGTTGTTGTGGAGACTCAAGAAGAAGAGTAAAAATCACCCTTCAAATTGAGTTAAAATTAAGAACCCTCGCAAGAGGGTTTTTTATTTTTTAGGCAAGCCCATGGATATTAAAAATGTCAAAATTCCACCCAACTCTCTTGATTCAGAACAGTCTGTTTTGGGCGGATTACTACTGCATAATGATGCCTGGGATCAGGTGGCCGATATTCTAACTGAGGTTGATTTTTACAACGCTTCACATCGCATCATCTTTGAAGCTATTTCAACTCTAATGCATCACGACAAGCCTGCTGATATCTTAACGGTTAAAGAGCATGTTAAAAAAACAGGCAATGAAGAAACTATTGGTGGTTTTGTTTATTTGGCTCAAATTGCTGAAAACACGCCAAGTATTTCCAACATTGAGGCTTACGCAAAACACGTTCGTGAACTGAGCGTTTATCGTCAGTTGATTGTAGCTAGTCATGAAATTGCGGATACTGCTTACAATCCAAAAGAGATGGAAGTTCAAGAATTAATTGATCTTTCAGAAAAGAAAATCTTTGAAATTGCTGAGCAAGTAACACGTGGAAAAAAAGACATAACCAACGTTAAAGATATTATCAAAGACGTGGTTAATCGCGTTCATGAAATGCAAGAAACCGAAGGTGTTACTGGCCTTGAAACTGGCTTTACTGAGCTGGATAAATTAACCTCAGGATTGCAAAATGGCGATCTAATTATTATTGCTGGACGACCTTCTATGGGTAAAACAGCTTTCTCAATGAACATTATTGAGCATGTTGCCATTACTGCAAAAGAGCCAAAACCTGTTGCTGTATTTAGCCTGGAGATGCCGACAGAAGCGCTAGTAATGCGTATGATTTCTTCGTTCGGGCATATTAAAGGTGAAAATCTAAAAGGCACTATGACGGAAACTGATTGGAATAGTTTCAATCATGCAGTTTTAGCGCTAGAAAAATCTACAATATTGATTGATGAAACACCGTCAATTACGCCTACTGAAATTAGAGCCAAGTGTCGTCGCCTTAAGCGCCAATACCCAGATTTATCGTTAATCATGGTGGATTATTTACAGCTAATGGTTGTTCATGGTAAGACTGATAATCGCGTTCAAGAAATTTCTGAAATTTCACGCTCATTAAAAGCATTAGCTAAAGAAATTAACGTGCCAGTTATCGCTCTTTCACAGCTTAACCGTGGTGTTGAATCTCGCCCTAAAGCTGGTAAAGGTCGTATACCGCAAATGTCAGACTTGCGTGAATCAGGATCAATTGAGCAAGATGCGGACATCATTGGCTTTATCTATCGTGATCAACAATATCATGATGATAGCTATTCTAATCCTGAAGAAATTGGCAAGGCTGATCTTAAAATTGCCAAGCATCGTAATGGTTCAACGGGTAGTATCAAACTGGCATTTGTTGGCGAATATGCACGCTTTGAAAACCTTGCCAACGAAGATCAGTTCCAAGGCATGCCAGATGAGCATATAGATGCAGCTTATAACAATAATATGGCTAACTTTGACCAAGAACCCTTCTAGATTTCTATGCATGCCCTAGCAGCTATTTCACAATCAGCGCTGAGTCATAATTTAAACGTTGTTCGTACGCAAGCACCACATTCAAAAATTGTTTGTATGGTTAAGGCTAATGCTTATGGTCATCATTTAGACTTAATCAAGCCCTTGCTAGAGGCTGATCTTTTAGCGGTTAGTGAGCTTAGTGAGGCTCGAACTCTTAGGCAATATACAACCAAACCTATTTTATTATTACCCGGTGTTTTTAATAAAACTGATCTTAATAATGCAGTTGAATTGGGCTGTCATTTAGTTTTGCATGACTTATCTCAATTGCCAATTATTATCAATAGCAAGCAACACATGACACTTTGGCTAAAGGTCGATACAGGTATGCACCGTTTAGGCTTGTCTTCATCAGATCTTAACACCTGCCTAGAACAACTCAAAGCCTGTTCAAATATTCATGTTGAATCCGTGATGAGTCATTTTGCTTGTGCTGATGAACCACAGCACACTAGTAACACACTACAACTTAACAGCTTTAAGCAACTAAAGATAAATAAGTTTAATCGCTCTATGGCTAATTCTGCTGCGATTCTTGGTATGGCTGAAGCGCATTTTGACTATGTGCGTCCAGGTATTATGCTTTACGGTGTATCACCCTTTGCAATTGAAGACAATAAACTGCAAGCTGTCATGGAATTATCTGCACCTATTCTTAGCATTAAAACCATTTTGGCAGGTGAAAGTGTTGGCTATGGCGCCAACTGGAGTGCCAAAAAACAGGCTAATATTGCTATTATTGGCATTGGTTATGCTGATGGCTATCCTCGTCATGCTAAAAATGGCACGCCAGTTTTGATCAACAACACTTTATGCTCACTGATTGGTCGAGTTTCTATGGATTTAATCTGTGTTGAACTTGGAGATTTGAAAGCATCTATCGGTGATAAAGCCATTCTCTGGGGGCATGATAAACTTCATGTCGAAACTGTTGCAAAATACAGTGACACTATTGGCTATGAATTACTGACTAGTGTTAGTAGTCGCGTTCGTTTTATTACACATGATTAAACTTATTCAAATTAGTGATTGTCATATTGATGATCAGGCTGTGGTGATGGGTGTTGACACCCAAGCCAATTTAAAAAAAATTGTCAAAGAACTTGATGATTGTAAATTTGAAGCATTACTAATTAGTGGTGATTTGACTCATAATGGCACGGCCAATTCATATACTTATTTAAAAGAAATTCTATCTCCCATTGAAGTGCCCATTCATGTCATTGCTGGCAATCATGACAATGTTGTTAAACTTAATATTGCCTTTAAAGATAATTTATTCAGTTGTGTAGAATTTGGAAACTGGGAGATGATTAGCATCAATTCAGTGCAGCCAGAAAAAACCAGCGGCCTAGTAACATCAAAGGCTTTAGCAGAGCTTGATCAAAGATTTTTAAATTCAAATGCTGATCACATTCTGGTTGTATTGCATCATCCAATTGTTGCCATGAATAGTAGTTGGGACGATAGCTTATCATTAGAAAATCCACAAGATTTATTCCAAGTATTAGATAAGCATTCTAAAATACGTTGTGTTGTTTTTGGACATGCTCACGAATCTGCTGATTTTTATCATCAGAATTGTTTGATTGTTTCTTGTCCATCGACCGCACTACAATTTAACCAAGAGTCGAGAATTGGCTTTAACGAATTTACCTTACATGATGATGGTCAAATAAACTGGACGACACAATGGATATAGACTCACAATATTTGCACGACTTATACAACTCTCAGCAGCCAAAAACCTATAATGATGTTAGTGCATTATTTGAGTCAAATTATTTAAAAATATTTAAACTCATTCCACTACTCAAGCAAACTGCGCATCATAGTGTTATTCGCCATGAGAACTTGGCCGATCTACATTTAATGGTTGATCAGCGCTTTGCTCATACGGGAATTTTCACACTGACACATATTCTAGAAGGCGGCATGCATAAACCTGATATTAAATTCAAAGTTTATTTTGATGCACAATTGTTAGAGGTACTCTCAGTGTGCAATGAAACCACACTTAACTCTAATCATCCGTATCTAGCACAGTGCAACGATATGAATATACAATGGGAGCTTAATTTATTTATAGAAAGATGGCTAGATTACTGTTTAGACAAATATACCCCAGGGCAACCTCTCTTGGCTAAATCCAATTCACCTTCTCAAGGAAAATCATGGCAGATGCTGTAGACCCAAAAGCTAAAGACAAATTAGTTGTTGCAATTTCATCAAGAGCATTGTTTGATTTAGATGAATCTCACCAAATTTTTAAACAACAAGGTGTTGAGGCTTATGCCAAACATCAAGAAAAAAACGAAGATGTCATCCTGCCACCAGGCGTTGGATTTTCATTGGTTAAAAAATTATTAGCATTGAATACTAAAAAAAACCCAATCGATGTTATCTTGCTTTCTAGAAATAGTGCTGACACTGGATTGCGTATTTTTAATTCGATCGAACATTATGATTTAAACATTTCTCGTGCAGCCTTTACGCGTGGTGAGAGTACCCATAATCTAGTCGGTGCTTTTGAAGCTGATCTATTCTTATCAAGCAATTATCAAGATGTGCAAAAAGCCTTAGAATCAGGATTTGCGGCAGCATCTATTGTTGGTGAAGGCTCAAAAGATTCTCATGAAACTCAACTTCGTATTGCCTTTGATGGCGATGCGGTTATTTTTTCTGATGAGGCGGAAAAAATCTATCAAGAAAAAGGCATTGATGCCTTTGAAGAAAGTGAAAAAAACTCCGCTCATATAGAGCTTAAGGCCGGACCTTTTAAGTGTTTTTTAAAATCCTTGCAAAAAATTCAGTCAGCCTTTCCGGTTGAAAATAACCCAATTCGTACCGCACTAGTTACTGCACGATCAGCGCCTTCACATAAGCGAGTTATTCACACCATGCGTGAATGGGGTATTAGAATTGATGAGTCATTCTTTTTAGGTGGGCTAGATAAAGGAATATTTTTAAAAGAATTTGGCGCGGATATTTTCTTTGACGATCAACACTCTCATTGTCAATCAGCCTCTCAATATGTCCCAACTGGACACGTTCCTAATGGAATTTCGAACACATGACTTTTGACACCAAAGCATTTGTTAGTAGCTCAATCTCTACTGCAAAAAATAATTCTTGTTACCGTAATCCCTTATTTTTTACTAGCAGAATTACTAATGTATTTTGGCTTAATACCAGTTATTGCTCAAATTTTTAAACCTTTTACAACTTTATTAAGCCTTCCACCAGAGGCAACATTAGCACTTGCTTCTGGTGTTTTTCTTAATTTATACACTGCCATTGCGTTTGCCGCACCACTCGGGTTAAGTGTTTATGATTGGACGATTTTAGGGTTATTTTTAGGCGCGCTTCATTCTATTCCAGTCGAATCAGCCATTATGAAAAAACTCGGCATTGACTGGATAAAATCTATTGGCTTTCGACTTGTTATGGCTTTTGTGGTATTAACACCCTTACTGATTATTCCAACTGGATTATTATTCGACAATCTCAATGAAGTTGCCAGTGTTTTGTTTCAGTCAAACCTTACTGTGGCTAATAATTTTACGGATTTTATCATTCAAAAAACCTATGAAGCCATCTTACTTTCGATTGAAATTATTATCCTTGTAAGCTTGGTTATTTTTGTTGTTATCTTTATCAAAGGATTAAGTTTCTTACAAAAATTTGAGCATCGTCTAAGCACTATTATGGCTTTGCTAACAGGCACTTTAATAGGTATTACCTATGGTGCAGGTGTACTGTTAAAAGAAGCGCAATACATGAGTAAGAAGCACATTGTATCTGTGTGTTATTTCCTAATGGTTGCACACGCTATTATTGAAAATATCTTGCTATTCGTATTTTTCGGTGCGGATATATTCTTGCTTATTGGCATTCGTCTATTTTTTACTACTTTAGTATTTTTTTATCATCTCTATTTATTACAAAGAAGATTCGGCGTAATTCGGCTTAAACCTTTGTAATTATTGGTAAAATACGCCATTACGTTAATTTCATCCAACTCCATGAGTAAAAAAATCCAAGCCATTCGTGGCATGAACGATCTACTACCAAAAGATTCTGATTTTTGGGGTTATGTAGAGCGCACTATTGCTGATTTATTTAGCTCGTATGGCTATAAAAATATTCGTACGCCGCTGGTTGAAAAAACAGACACCTTTTGTCGAGCAATTGGCCAGGCGACAGATATTGTTGAAAAAGAAATGTATTCTTGGAAAGAGTCCAATGGCGAGTCATTAAGCTTGCGCCCTGAAGGAACTGCAGGTTGTGTGCGCATGATGATTGAGCACAATCTTCCACGCGAAGGCATTCAAAAAGTCTTTTATCAAGGCGCTATGTTTAGGCATGAGCGTCCACAAAAAGGGCGTTACCGACAGTTTCATCAAGTAGGTCTTGAAGTATTTGGCGCAGCTGATGCTAAAGTTGATGCAGAGTTAATGATGATGACTCACAGCCTATGGCAAAATCTAGGCTTAAAAAACCTAACCTTGGAAATAAACACACTAGGATCAAATGAAGCAAGAGCCTCTTATCGAGAAATCTTAGTTGAGTATTTTTCAATGCATAAAAATCAGCTCGATGAAGACAGTCTTAGACGATTAGAAACCAATCCATTAAGAATCCTTGATAGTAAAAATTCGGATATGCAGGCGTTAATTAATAATGCACCAAAACTCATGGATCATTTGGATGGAGACTCTGCCAAGCATTTTGAACAATTCAAAAGCTATCTTAATTGCCTAGAGATTGATTTTGTTATTAATACACGCTTAGTACGTGGGCTTGATTATTACAACCGCACTGTGTTTGAATGGACTACAACAGATTTAGGCGCGCAAGGCACTATTTGCGCCGGCGGACGCTATGATGGCCTGGTTGAAAAAATGGGCGGAAAATCAACCACAGCAGTTGGTCTTGCTATCGGCTTAGAACGCCTTCTTTTACTTTTAGAAGAGCAGGAGGTACAATTAGCCAACGACAAGCTTTCAATCTACATCATTACGTCTAGCGATAAAGCGCAAATTAAATCAATGCAAATAGCGGCAAAACTCCATCAAGAATTACCAAATTTTATTATTTATAATGACATCACTCTGGGTAGTTTTAAAAGCCAATTTAAAAAAGCTGATAAAGCCAATGCTGACTTTGCATTAATTCTTGGCGAAGAAGAATTAAACAACAACCAAGTTAGCATTAAACCGTTAAAATCTCAAAATAAACAACAAACACTAAACCTTGAAAAGGCGATTGATTTTTTAAAAAATTAAGGATTAAAAATGAAAAATTTTATTACAGTTGGAAAAACTGAAGATGAACAAGAACAGCAAATAAAAAAATGGCTTAGAGATAATATTCCCCAAATTATTGCAGGCATTGTACTTGGTTTGGGTGGTATTTGGGGTTTGGATGCTTATAAGGCTCATGAATATCAACAGTCAATCGATGCAAGAATGCTTTATTTAAATAGCAACTCAGCTGCTTTTGAACAGCTTAATGAAGATCATGTAGATAGTGGTTATTTACAACAAGCCATATTAATGCAAGCAAAAATTGCTGCCAAAGATAAAAAATATGAGCTTGCCTTGCAACACTTGTCACCATTAATAAATGATGAAAACTCATTAATTGCCAATATTGCAACCATGAGAATGGCTAGTGTTCAATTAGAAATGGGCAACTTTTCTGATGCAATTGCCACACTTAACAACACATCTGCAGATGAATTTAATGGCTTGTACAGTCAACTGAAAGGTGACATCTATGTTGCTAGTAATAATATTAATGAAGCAAAAAAATACTACAGACTTGCTTTATCGCAAATCTCTACAGACTCTGAACTACAAAGCTTAATTAGTATTAAGCTTGCCGACCTAAACTAATCTAAAACTATTATGGGCCTACCTACAATTTCACTCGTTGGACGCCCAAATGTTGGTAAATCCACTTTATTTAATAGGTTGAGCAACTCTCGTCAGGCATTGGTGTCTGACTTTGAAGGCTTAACGCGTGATCGCCAATACGCCGAAATCTTGCTCGACGAAGAGTCTGATACTTTTGTTACTATTATTGATACTGGCGGCTTAACTAATCAAGACAATGTTATTGACAGCGGCATTCAAGGGCAAGTTTTAAATGCCTTAGAAGAATCTGATGTTATTTATTTTATTGTCAGTAGTCGTGACGGTGTGATAGGCCTTGATCTTGAAATTGCCGCTCGCCTTAGGCGCCTGAAGAAAGATATTATTCTTGTTTGCAACAAAGCCGAAGGGCTAGATGAATCATTGACTGCTGAATTTTACGAATTGGGTTTGGGTAAGCCCAAGCTAATTTCTGCAGAACACGGCCAAGGTATTGGTGATTTAATTGACTACACATTACCCTTTCTGTCTCAGTCAGTTATTGAAGAAGAGGAAGAAGTAGAAGGCATTGCTGTTGCGGTATTAGGCAGGCCTAACGTTGGTAAATCAACCCTTATCAACCGTATTCTTGGTGAAGAGCGAGTTTTGGCGATTGATATGCCAGGCACAACTCGTGATAGCATCTATATTCCATTTGAACGCGAAGGGCAAAAATACACACTAATTGATACTGCGGGTATTAGGCGTAAGCGCTCTACTCATGAAAAAATTGAAATTTTTTCCATCATTAAAGCTATTGATGCACTTGATCGCTCTCATGTTGTCGTCTTAGTATTAGATGCAAGAGAAGGTGTTACCGAGCAAGATGCCACCCTACTAGGTATGATTGCTGACAAAGGTCGTGCACTACTAATTGTGATTAACAAGTGGGATGGACTGGATGAATATCAAAAATCTGAAGTTAAACGCAAGCTAGATGTAAAACTATCTTTTGTTAATTATGCCAGCGTGCATTATATTTCAGCATTACACGGTTCTGGCGTTGGCAAACTATTCGCACCAATTGTTAAATCATATACAAATGCCGGCACAAAGCACTCCACTTCTACCTTAAACAAAATATTGGAAGCGGCCAACCATGGTCATCAACCACCGCCGGTAAAAGGTAGACGTCTAAAAATTAAATACGTCAACCAAACAGATGTATTTCCACCGACACTTACCTTTCATGGAAATCACCTTCAGAATGTACCAAATGCCTATGACCGCTATTTAAAGAACTTTTTTATCAATGCGCTTAAGCTAACAAATACACCGCTTAAAATCGAATATAGAAGTGGTGAAAATCCATTCAAAGATACCAAGAATGAATTAAATGCACGTCAAATTAACAAAAGACGTCGTTTAATGAAGTTTATTAAAAAGCGTAAGAAGCGCTAGATAAAACTTATCTGAGCATTAAGTCGATCAATTCTCAGTGTTAATTCACAATAAGAATTTTCAAGAATCATTGCCTGGGAAGGATTATCACTACAAGCGCAGCCTGATAGTATTTCACAAAAAAATACACCAATTTTCAGGGTGATGGCTTGTTCAGTTGCATGATTTGACAATATGTTCAATTCAATACTATCTTCATCGATTACACCACTATGGGTGCAACACGCCATCAAAGGTAACTCTTCAAGACTTAATGCTTTAAAAGCTTGTTTAAAATTCCGGGGAAAATCAACACTGCCCCAAGATTTTAATGCTTGATCAAACACCTTGTTTGGTAATATTTTTTTAAGGAGAAAGGATTAGATTATGCGCTTCATTGGCAGCTTTAACAAAGCTCTCAAATAATGGATGACCATCTCTAGGGGTTGAGGTAAATTCCGGATGAAACTGACACGCAACAAACCAAGGATGATCTTTCACTTCAACCATTTCAACTAAAGTACCGTCAATTGATTTTCCAGAGATAACCAATCCTGCATCTTCAATCTGTTGAATCAAAGTGTTGTTGACCTCGTAGCGATGACGATGACGCTCAGTAACAATCAGCGTACCATAGATATCTCTAGCTAACGTAGCCTCAGCTAGGGCACACTCTTGACCGCCAAGACGCATGGTTCCACCCAAGTCAGAATCTTTATCTCGAGTCTGTGTAGAACCGTCCTCATCTTGCCATTCAGTAATTAATGCAACCACTGGATGTGTCGTGTCTGAGTTAAATTCAGTGCTATTAGCATCGATCATTCCAGCAATATTACGTGCATATTCAATTACTGCAACTTGCATACCTAAACAAATACCCAAGTAAGGTACCTTATTTTCACGCGCATATTGAACGGTTGCAATTTTACCCTCAACACCACGATTACCAAATCCACCCGGAACCAAGATAGCGCTCATTTCTTTTAAACAATCTGTGCCATTTTTTTCAATTTCTTCAGAATCAAAATAATGAATATTAACTTTTGTACTGGTATTAATACCCGCGTGCAATAAGGCTTCAGAAAGTGATTTGTAAGCTTCGGTAAGGTCAATATACTTACCCACCATGGCAATATCAACACTAAAAGTTGGTGAGTTAAGTTTTTGAATAACACTATCCCACTCGCTTAAATCTGTTGGTTTGCAATTTAATGAAAGCTTTTGCACGACAACATCATCCAAGCCTTGGTCATGAAGCGCTCTTGGTACTTTATAAATAGTATTAACGTCTAACGAAGTGAAGACAGAATCTGCTGGTACGTTGGTAAATAAGGCGATTTTGGCACGCTCTGCATCCGGTAATGGATGCTCTGAACGACAAATCAAAATATCGGGCTGAATACCAATGCCACGCAACTCTTTGACAGAGTGTTGAGTTGGTTTGGTTTTTAGCTCGCCCGCTACTTTAATATAAGGCAATAGTGTTAAGTGAATAAATAAGGTGTTTTCACGACCTAACTCAAGACCCATTTGTCTAATAGCCTCTAAGAACGGCAATGATTCAATGTCACCGGCAGTTCCACCAATCTCAACCAAAGCAACATCAGCACCTTTTGCACCTGCCTCTGTTAATGTTTTGATCTCATTGGTAATATGCGGAATAATTTGAACAGTGGCGCCTAAATAATCACCACGGCGCTCACGCTCAATAACATTACTATAAACACGGCCGGCAGTAAAATTATTTTTCTTGCCCAGTTGTTGGCGAATAAAACGCTCATAATGACCAAGATCTAGATCGGTTTCAGCACCATCATTAGTGACATACACCTCACCATGCTGAAACGGACTCATTGTGCCCGGATCGACGTTAATATAAGGGTCAAGTTTAAGCATGGTCACATTAAGACCACGAGATTCTAAGAGTGTTGCTAGTGAGGCTGAGGCGATTCCCTTACCTAAAGAAGAGACCACACCGCCGGTAATAAAGATGTATTTTGTGGGCATTGAAAATCACGGAGACTTCAATCAAGTTATATTTTTTTGACTAAGCTAAATCCTCATAGGTAAAGAAAAATTTAGAAGTCATAGTTATTCATATGACAATAAAATTTTCAAAATATATGGGGATTTAGCAACGTCCCGCGGGTAAGTGTTATTGGGTATTCCAACTGCGTTAAGTCTTTTAGTAATATGAGAAACTATTACTTTCACGACTATGCCTTATTAAAATACCCAATAACACTTACAAAATTCTATAACTTGACTAAAGTTTCCTTTACAAAGTTGAAAGGCTTATGATACCCTAAGGCGTTATAATATGGATCATCAAAATATAAAGTAATTGCAATATGCAGTACAAACAGTTTGTTTCTCGCCTATTTATCTACTTAAAGCCACACATTGGCAAGCTTGTCTTTACCTCAGTAATGATGATGTTTGCAACTGCGCTTGAGAGTGCCATTCCTGAAATTACAGGGCGTATTGTTGATGATTTATTCGCCAATGATCGTAGCTCACAAACCGCCTTTATTTATGCTTTAGCATTATTTGGAGTTATTACTTTAAGCTCTATTTTTGCACTAACATCAACTGCTGCTAGCTCTTGGGTGTCTAATAAAGTCATCATGGATTTGCGAGTAGATATGTTCGCCAAATTACTCAGATTACCTAAATCGTATTTTGACAAACACCCTACTGGTAAAACCCTATCCAAACTTACTTTCGATGTAGAACAAATCGCTGCTGCTGCCTCAACTATTTGGCTAGATTTTATCAAATCTTCTTTGTCTGTTATTATTTTAGTGGGCTATTTATTTTATAAAAATTGGCAACTAAGCTTAACCCTTCTCGTACTCTTACCCTTGGTATTTTTTGCAGTTAAACTATCATCAGGGCGCATGCGTGGTGCTAGCGCCAAGGTGCAAAAATCTATGGGCAGCATGACTCACCTATTAGATGAAAATATTTCTGGTAGTAGCTTGGTTAAAATTTATCACGCTCAAAATCAAGAAAGTCAAAAATTCGATCACCTGGTTAAAACCATCCGTCAACAGCGCTTTAAAGTGGATATGACCGGTGCCTTTAACAGCAGTTTTGTCAATATTTTGATTGGTCTGTCGTTAGGTAGTGTGGTGTATTTCTCCTCCACTTCGCTACAAATGAGTGCGGGTGAATTTTTATCTTTCTTTACCGCTATGGGTATGCTGGTTAAACCTGCAAAAAATTTGGTTAACATTAACAAGCCATTGCAAACAGCTATGGCTGCAGCACAAAGTGTATTTGGACTGCTAGATGAAGTAGAGGAAAAAAACCAAGGTACAAAGAATCTCAACACAACTAAAGGTGCAATTAAATTTAATAACGTTTCTTTTGGATATTCTCAAGACACAACAGTACTTAACAATATTAATCTTGATGTAAAACCTGGAGAAACCATTGCTTTAGTTGGCTCTACTGGGAGTGGTAAATCCACCATCATTCAACTAATCACCCGATTTTATTCTCCATCGCAAGGCTCAATTACCATTGATGGTGTTAATATTAACGATTTAGAAATTGACTCCTTACGCTCACAAATCTCTTTTGTTGATCAAAGCGTGCGCTTATTTAACGATACTGTCAAAGGTAATATTGCCTTAGGTCAGCTGGACACTATGTGTGATACTCAAATCAAACATGCGGCAAATATAGCTAGTGCTACTGAATTTATCACCTTAATGAGCGATCAGTTTGATACTGAAATTGGCGAAGATGGTACCAAGCTTTCGGGTGGTCAGCGTCAGCGCCTGGCCATTGCTAGGGCAATTGCCAAAGACAGCCCAATCTTAATTCTAGATGAGGCGACATCAGCACTTGACTCAGCCACAGAAAAACAAGTTCAAACAGCCATTGATAAAATGCAAAAAAATCGCACTACTATTATTATCGCTCATCGATTATCAACCATTCAAAAGGCTGATCGAATTATTGTATTGCGTGCAGGAAATATTATTGAACAAGGCTCACACCAAGAGTTACTTGATGCAAATGGTGAATATGCCGGCTTATATAGCCATCAGTTTAAAAACTAGCTTTTAATCACCAGCATTTTATGTTCTAGCATATCACTCATAGTATGACCAATACCGCCTATGCCATAGCCAGAGTTTTTACGCCCTGCAAACGGCATCCAGTCCACTCTAAAGGTGGTGTAATCATTAATCATCACTGCACTAGCTTCAAGTTTTTTAGCCACATCCATAGCAAGATCCATGTCCGTACTAAACACTGATGCT
>FXLX01000009.1 GCA_900180385.1 uncultured Candidatus Thioglobus sp.
TTTTATCAGCAAAACGACCAAGAAAGATAGGGTATTTTATCAAAATCTGGTTGATTTGTCTGTGATATATTGTGGTTTTATTGTTATAAATCAGTTTGTTGTGTGGTTTTTAAGGGTTGACTACTTAGTGTACTCAAAGAATGCACCTGGCATATATGGCAAGGCTAGTTTTAAGCTAATATCATCACCATCAAGTGCCGATTGGCCTGTACCGCTTTTATCGGTAATAAAACCGGTAATTGCATGGTACTTGTTTGCTCGCAACTGTACTGCCGAGCTAACCAGATCAACACCAATGCTTGAACGTTTGTGATCATCTGGGAACTCTTGGTCGTAAAATACATTCACACCACCCATCCAAGTTTGATCAGCATTCAGCATTCTATAACCTAAGCCTAGGTTAAACGTGGTACGATCATCAAATCGGTTGATACCGATTTGATTAAATAAGAAAGCATTTGGATTGGCTTCATCGTAAGCTTTAAGTGCACCAAGTTCAAACTCTGGCGAGCCATCATTAAACTCCATGTTCAGTTCTGCTTTATCAAAGATACTGTTTAAGCCTTTTAAGCCGGCACCTTCAACGAATGATTCAGTTGCATTAATAGCTTTGTTTTTTAAGCTGTCAACCGCTTGACTGACTGTTTGTGCGTTAGCACTAAACGACAAGCCTAAGGCAAGTGTAACGGCAGCACTTAGTACTGTGATTTTTAATGGCTTACTCACAAATCCTTTCTTTATTTGTGGTTGATGCTGAATTATACATAAATTTACTTACCTATAGGTAATTATTAATTTTTTGAATATTTGAAAATAACTACCCATGAATAGTTTAACTATAGGTAATTATTGTGACTGACGCACTGAATGAAGCAACACTAAAAGCAATACTGTCACAAATTACTATTAATGTTAAACGGCAACGAACAATCAAAAATATGACTCAATTGCGACTTGCTGTAGAAATGGGGCACCAAACAGCAGGGTTAATTTCGTGCGCAGAGGCTGGCATTAACAACAAACACTTTAATATTGAACATTTAGCGACTATTGCCAAAATTTTAGATATTCCAATTATTACCCTATTTGAAAGTGTGGATCAGATTTTGAAAAAATCTGACTAAAAATTTGAGAAATAATTAAATCAATTTACGCTTTTATTCTGCAACTCTTTCAGATAGAGTTTTACCAATAAAAGCATTCAGAGAAATGCGCTCTTTCAAGGCTTTTTTATAAATTTTTCTATGTAAGTCGGGATCAATTCTAACGTTGAAAACACCTTTGTAAGCTTTTTGTGGTGCACGTTCTAGTTCGGCACAAGTGTTAATATAATCATCGACACTTTGCTTAAAGTTGGATTCTAGCTCCTCAACATTGGTCGCCTCAAAAGTAACTAAATCATCAATCATTTCTAATTTTCCAAAAAAACACTTATCTTCATTAGAGTACTCAACACTACCAATATAATTTTTATATTCAATAATATTACTCATCGTAAATCTCCTTTAATTTCACCTGTATTTGCTTTACTAAATATACTTTCAATATATTGCCTGGATGTGGTTTATGCAGATTTATTAAATTATCTTCTTTTTTGTTATAAAACTTTACGGCAGAACCTTTTCCTTCTATTTTTTTATAACCACAGTTTGTTAATAGTGAGCTTAATTCATCAAATATTAAATCTTTTCTAGTAGGTTTTTCTAGAAATTTCTTTAACAGTTTGTCTTTTTTGCTCATAACAATATGGTATCACATTTTAGTTACAAAATTTAATAAATTTAATAATCGCCAAAATTTTAGATATTCCAATTATTACCCTATTTGGAAGTGTAGATCAGATTTTGAAAAAATCTGACAAAAAATATCGAAAATAATGACAATGGGTGGTTTTTTACTATAAAAAATGATTTCTCTTAGCTTAGAGATAGCTAAACCCCTGATTTAAAGCTGAAAAATGCTTATTTTTGACTAAAAATTGACATTCTGAAATGCTATAGGCCTTGCCTATGAAGAGAATTAAAAAAATTTCGGAAATTTTAAGAATACAACTAAAGACGCTTATAAATATCCTTTCTATGTCCAATTTTGACCACCAAAATAACTAACTGATTGTTATTAATCTCGTAAATAACACGATAACTCCCTGATCTAACTCGATGGAATGGATCATTACTTTTTAATTTGGTAATATTTGAATTGGGGCAGATCTCGAGAAATGCTGTCGATTTTATTTTTAATCTTAACCAAATCCTGCTTTGGAACACGCTTTAAACTCTTTATAACGCTAGGCCTAAACTCGACTAAGTATTGCATTTATAGTCCTAATTGCTTCCAAGTGTCTTCAGCCGAAATATTGTCACCAGACTCTTCCAAAGATTTTTGGGCGTCAATAATATCCATCTTGTTTTCAATTCTTTGAAGAAGCCTTAACTCTTCAACTGAAACAATAGCGGCCACTTCTTTACCTCTACGAGTAAGTAACACCTGCTCTTGGCCATAAGACACTTGATTAATAATTTCGGCAAAATATTTTCTAGCATCCGCTGTAGAAATTGTATTCATTACCTTCTCCTATTTTTTTTATATGTACTAATTGTACATCAAGTACATATTAATGTCAAAAAAAATGCTACGCTCGAGCTACTGTTAATACATCACACAACTTAGCGCCTGCCTTTAAAACGGTTTTTGACAATTCATTTAAGCTAGATCCTGTGGTCATAACATCATCCACCAATAGCACCTTGTTATAAGTCATGGCTTGGGCGCTGAATGCATTCTTAATTTCAATTTTTCGCTCTTCTAAATTTAAGGTTGATAATGCGCGCGTTGATTTGGTACGCTTAACGCTGGTTCGATCAATCAATACATCGGATTTTTTAGCAAGTATTCTTAACAACTCATGGGTTTGGTTATAGCCTCTTTCACGCAAACGATTTGCGCTTAATGGTAATGGAATAATGGCGTCGTACTCACCTTGATCGTTAACAATATCAAGATACTTTTCATGCAATTTATGCGCAAAAAAATCACCAATGCAGAGCTGATGATCAAACTTAAAACGCTTAATTAAATTAGCACAAACACCTGAATAATCATACAAGGCATAGGCATTGATAAATAATGGAGACCGACTTAAGCAAGATCCACAAAAATGCAAATCAGAATTTAAAGGTGCTGCACATGAGCGGCATCGATGCTGGCTAACCTGAAGGCTTTGCTCGCAACATTCACACACGCAAAATATTGACTGCTCGGTGCAAAGCACACAAGACTGTTTGGGTATAAAAGCTGTTAGCCTCGTGTAAATACCCATGTTGTTGAATCAGACATGTCTTCTCTAAAACGATAATCTTCCATGGAAAATGCTTTTAAATCTTGTGGATTTTTTATTCGATTTTTAATTATATATTGCACCATGAGTCCACGTGCACGCTTAGCATAAATACCAATAATTTTATATTTGTCGCCTTTGAACTCTTTAAAAGCAATATTGATAATTTTGGCTTTTAACGCTTTTTGATCAATGCCTTTAAAATATTCATTAGAAGCCAAATTAATAATTACTTCAGGCTCATCTTCATTCAATACTTTGGAAATTTTATCACCCCAAAATTCATACAAATTCTTACCTTTTGGATTTTCAAGTCTAGTGCCCATTTCTAAACGATACGGCGCAATTAAATCCAACGGGCGAATAACACCATACAAGCCGGACAACATGCGCAGATGATTTTGTGCAAATTCTAAATCTTTTTTGGATAAATTAGGTACGTCAATACCCGTATAAACATCGCCTTTAAAAGCCAGCAATGCTTGCTTGGAATTTTTAAAATTGAATGGTGTGGAAAAATCTTGGAATCGACCATAATTTAGTGTGGCTAATTTCTCACTGATTGACATTAATTTAATCAGCTCACTTTGAGTTTTATCTTTGAGAATATTCACCAGCACTTTCGATTCGTCTAATTGACGAGTAAATGTATGATCATGTATATCTGGTGTAGAAAAATCTTGAGTTTTTGAAGGAGAAATAACCGCTAACATAGTCCAGCTTTTTTTAAAATGAATGATTAATAAATATTCTACCTTATTGTACGAAGCATATGCACTCTGACACTAAGGGATTTCAGCTTAAATAGAGGGGTGTTTTAGTTTATAATTGGGAGGTTTTTTTCGATCTTTATTTTGTAAATTTTAGCCTATGAAAACCCCACTATTACATTTGCCAAAAGCGCACGGTCTTTATTCTCCTAGAAATGAAAAGGAAAATTGTGGCGTTGGCTTTATCGCCCATATTAAGGGTGAGCCCTCTCATCAAATTACGCTAGATGCATTAGAAATGCTAACTCGCATGGATCATCGTGGCGGCTGTGGTTGCGAAACAAACACGGGCGATGGCGCTGGTATTCTAACCAATATCCCACATGATTTCTTTACCGCTGAAATTCACACTCTGTTTAACACTTCAGTAGCTCAAGGTGATTACGCTGTGGGTAATATTTTCTTGCCACAAGATAAATCACAACGCACACATTGTATGACACTATTAGAAAAGTCGATTACTAGCGAAGGTCAAACATTAATTGGCTGGAGAGATGTTCCTGTTGATACTCACAAAGCCAATGTAGGCAACATCGCCAAAGAATCTCAACCAGTCATTAAGCAACTTATTATCGCTAAAGCTGATAATATTGATACCAAAGCTTTTGAGCGTGCATTATTTGTTATTAGAAAACAAACATCACACGCCATTCGTACTGATGAGGCTTTGTCAGAAGCAGCTTTATTTTATGTTTGTAGTTTGTCTACCACCATCATTATCTATAAAGGTATGTTGATGGGGTCACAAGTACTTGATTTTTATACAGATTTATCCAACCCTGAGTATGCAACATATCTTGCCATGGTGCATTCAAGATTCTCAACTAATACATTCCCATCATGGGACAGAGCGCAACCTTGTCGCTACATGTCTCACAATGGTGAAATCAATACGCGCCAAGGAAACTACAACTGGATGCGCGCTCGTGAAGGCGCATTAGAAAGTGAGTTATTTGCTGACAACCTGGACAAAACACTACCAGTTATTGAAACTGATGTTTCTGACTCAGGTAGTTTTGACAATGTTTTAGAATTTTTAATGATGAATGGTCGTAGCTTGCAAGAGGCAGTACTAATGATGGTGCCTGAAGCTTGGCAAAATGACGCCAATATGAGCGACGAAAGAAAAGCATTTTATGAATATTTTTCAAATGTAATGGAGCCGTGGGATGGGCCAGCTTCCATTGCCTTTACTGATGGTCGTTATATTGGCGCCGTACTTGATCGTAATGGATTACGCCCTTCACGCTACTACCTTACTCATGATGACCGCGTTATTATGGCTTCTGAAGTTGGCGTGGTTGATGTCGCAACGGACAATATTAAAACCAAAGGCCGATTACGTCCAGGAAAAATGTTCTTAGTTGATTTTGACAAAGGTGAATTGGTTGATGATGAGACCATTAAGGCTGAATTTGCTGCTAAGAATCCGTACAGAGAGTGGCTAGACGACCAACAAATATATTTATCAGAACTTAACTGTGCAGCTGAGTCTCATGGATTTCATCCTGAATCGTTGATACACCGCTTAAAAGCATTTGGATATAGCACTGAAACTTTGCAATTTATGCTGCTACCACTGGTAAATGAGCTTCGTGATCCAGTAGGATCAATGGGTAATGATTCAGCCTTGGCTTGTTTATCTGATCAAACCCGACTTATTTATGATTACTTTAAACAATTATTTGCTCAAGTTACCAATCCAGCGATCGACTCTATTCGCGAAGAAGTGGTTATGTCACTACGCTGCTCAATTGGACCAGAAGGAAATCTATTAACCGACAAAGCTAAAAATGCTCATCGCTTAGTAATCGAGCATCCAATCTTAACCAACGAAGAGACTGCCGCACTAAGACATTGTAATCATCGTGGTTGGACCAGTAAAACCATTGACATTACTTATGACATTAATGAAAACAAAAAAATCTCTGATTTACTAGACGACATTTGTACGCAAGGCTCTCAAGCTATTAAAGATGGTTACAGCTTAATTATTTTATCTGATCGCAATATTGGCACAAACCGTGTTGCGGTATCAAGTTTATTAGCCTCTTCAGCGCTACACCGTTATTTAGTGGCAAGCTCAGAAAGAACACAAGTTGGTATTATTGTAGAAACAGGCGAAGCTCGCGAAGTTCATCATTTTTGCTTATTAACGGGTTTCGGTGCTGATGCGATCAACCCTTACTTAGCTTTTGAAGCACTATGGCAAGCACGCAGAGATGGCATGATTAGCATGAATAGTGATGAAGCTATCATTGCCGCTTATCGCAAAGGCGCTGCCAAAGGCATGCTTAAAGTGATGGCCAAAATGGGTATTTCTACATTAGAGTCATACAAAGGTGCACAAATCTTTGAAGCGGTTGGCTTGGCGCCAGAAATAATGGAGAAATGTTTCTTTGAAACTGCATCACGTATTGATGGTGTGAACTTTGACATTCTACAAGCTGAAAGTGAAAAGCGTCACCACCACGCTTACAACACTGAAACACTAGACAATCCTGGTCAATACCATTGGAGAAGTGGTGGCGAAACCCACATGTGGGATCCGAAAGCAATTTCAAACCTGCAATTGGCTGCTAAAAATAATGATGAATCTGCTTATTGGGCATTCTCTAAGCATGCCAATGAAGAAGGTACTCGTAACTCAACGTTACGTGGATTGATGTCGTTCAAACAAGGCAATCCAATTTCAATTGATGAGGTTGAATCAGCCCAAGAAATTGTCAAGCGATTTGCCACTGGTGCCATGAGTTTCGGCTCTATTTCTGCCGAGTCTCACGAATCACTTGCCATTGCTATGAACCGCTTAGGTGGCAAATCAAACACAGGTGAAGGTGGCGAAGATGCTAAGCGCTGGACGCCAGATGAAAATGGTGATTCACGTCGAAGTGCGATTAAGCAAGTAGCCTCTGGTCGTTTTGGCGTTACCATTGACTACCTCAACAATGCAGATGAAATTCAAATTAAAATATCGCAAGGTGCCAAGCCAGGTGAAGGTGGCGAATTACCAGGCTCAAAAGTAGATGAAGGCATTGCTGCTATTCGTCATTCAATACCAGGCGTGGGTTTAATCTCTCCTCCTCCTCATCATGATATTTATTCAATTGAAGATTTATCACAGCTTATTTTTGACTTAAAACGTTCTAATCCAGAAGCGCGTATTAGTGTGAAATTAGTAGCAGAAGTGGGTGTAGGAACTATTGCGGCTGGCGTAACCAAAGCAAAATCTGACCACATTGTTATTGCTGGTCATGATGGTGGCACAGGTGCATCACCACTAACCTCAATCAAGCATGCGGGTTTGCCGTGGGAGCTTGGCCTAGCAGAAACCCATCAAACCCTAGTGATGAATGATCTTCGTTCGCGTGTGGTTATTCAAACAGATGGCCAGCTAAAAACCGGTCGTGATGTTGCAATTGGCGTATTACTAGGTGCAGAAGAATTCGGATTTTCAACCGCGCCACTAATTACCATGGGTTGCATTATGATGCGTAAATGTCATCTCAATACTTGCCCAGTAGGCATTGCAACGCAAGACAAAGAATTGCGCAAAAAATTTACCGGCAAGCCTGAACACGTAGTGAACTACCTATTTATGGTTGCTCAAGAGTTGCGCATGATTATGGCAGATCTTGGCTTTAAAACCGTTAACGAAATGATTGGTCGAGTTGATATGTTGGAAATGAACAAAGCAATTGAGCATTGGAAACAAGGCACAATTAATTTGGATGCATTATTAACACCGGCACAAAAACCACATGCAGATACTGGCACTTATCAAACCATTGCTCAAGATCATCAACTAGAGCTACAAATTGATAATGAGCTATTCGAGCAGTCAAAATCATTAATTGACAATGACAAACCGGTACATATTGAAAGTAAAATTACCAATGTTGATCGTGCAGTTGGTGCGATGCTTTCATCACGCTTGGTTAAAGCACGTGGTGGAAACACTTTAAATGACGATAGCATTCATGTGAAGTTTACTGGTTCTGCTGGTCAATCATTAGGCGCATTTACCGCTAAAGGCATTACCCTAGAAGTGGAAGGTGATGCCAACGACTTCGTCGGCAAAGGCTTATCAGGGGGTAGGGTTATTATTTACCCACCTAAAAACTCAACTTTTAATTCTGAAGATGAAATCATCGCAGGTAATGTTTGTGGCTACGGTGCAACAGGTGGTGAAATATACTTGTCGGGTTGTGTTTCAGAAAGATTCTGTGTACGTAACTCAGGTGTTTCGGCAGTTGTTGAGGGTATCGGTGATCATGGTTGTGAATATATGACTGGCGGACGCGTTACTGTTCTAGGTGAAGTGGGTCGTAACTTTGGCGCAGGTATGAGTGGTGGTATTGCTTATATTTATAACCCAAATGATACATTTAAAGACATGGTTAACCCGGTTACGATTGATCTTGATCCAATGGATGATGAAGCGAAAACTGAGCTTAAAGTCTTTGTTACTGATCATGCTAAGTTAACTAGGTCAGTCGTTGCTCAGCGTATTCTAGATAACTGGAATGATGAAATCAAACACTTCATCAAGGTTATGCCAAAAGACCTAAAACGAGTTCTGGCTGAAAATGCTAAAAAGTAAGTTCACTAAAAAGGGTTGCAATAGCAACCTTTTTTTAATACTTAAAATTTGATTTTAAATTGGTACAGCATCAATCACATCAGCTGCATCATCAATAGCCTCATCAATACCATCACCAACAATAGGGATCACTGAAATAATAGCACCACCTACACGCATCGGCACAGTTGCAACCTTGGTTAATACACAACTTGATAATAATAAAACAGCTAATATTAATGTCATAAATTTAAACATACTTATTTTCTATCTAAAATTGTAAAGTGATACGTGTGCGGATTTTTATCATCAGGCTGGTGTGACTCTCTAAAGCTTTCAGAAAAGTCAGATCGATCAAATGTTGGAAAATGTGCATCGCCTTCATAAGATCCTTCAATTTGAGTAATGTATAAACGATCAACACTTGGCAGCATTTGCTCATAAAAAGACGCACCACCCATAATCATAACTTCATCATCATGCTTAGCCAACTCTAAAGCCGCCGTAATACTACTGACCACTTCACAACCTTTAGCCGTAAAATCAGCGTTACGACTAACAATCACGTTACGGCGATTTGGCAAGGGAAAGCCGATCGACTCATAAGTCTTTCTACCCATTAGTACGGTTTTTCCTGTGGTGGTCTTTTTAAAATAACCCAAATCAGCGGGTAAATGCCACGGTAAAGCATTATCTTTACCGATGAGTTGATTGTCGTCCATTGCAACGATGATGGATAAGCGCATGAAAAGCCCTAAATAACGTAAAATGGCTTCTATTTTACAAACACTGGTAACACTCGTGGCATTAATTCTCGCTTCCTCCTCACCCTTTCGAAAAGAACTTTTAAATAAGCTTGGTTTGGTGTTTTCAACCCACTCGCCAGACATAGATGAATCAAGAAAATCAGACGAAACGCCTGAACAATTAGTTTATCGTTTGGCAGAATTCAAAGCCAAAGAAGTAGCCAAATCTCATAATGGCTTAATTATTGCTTCAGACCAAGTGGCAACGCTGCAAGATGGAAAAGGCGCTGATGATCAAGTATTAGGCAAGCCACACACACATGAAAATGCCATTAAACAACTTAGCGAATGTTCTGGAAATACTGTGACATTCGTTACAAGTTTGTGTCTTTTAAATACAAATACCAACAATATTAAAACAATTGTAGAAACTTTTAGAGTAGTTTTCAGAGATCTTAGCACTCAACAAATTGATCATTATCTTAAAAAAGAACAGCCATACAATTGCGCGGGTAGTTTTAAATCAGAAGGACTAGGCATTAGCTTGTTTAGCGCTCTTGAGGGTAATGATCCCAATACATTAATTGGCCTGCCACTAATTAAGCTTATTCAGCTATTAGAAAACGAAGGCATTGATATCCTCAGCCCTAAGGTATAGGTCAATGTCTTATTTATATCCTGATGAGGTTAGTGCTTCAAACTCAGGTCGAAAAACTTATTGGGGATCTTTATACGGCAGCGCTGATGCGCTCGCATTAATTGAATATGTACAGCGACAACCCCAAGTTGTCTTGCTCATTGCCAATGACATTGCACATTTAGACAGTCTTTATAATTCGTTAAATTTTTACAACCACGGTTTAGACATTCTTATCTTTGATAACTGGGAGATATTAGCTTATGACCAATTCTCGCCACATCCAGACATTACCTCAAAACGTCTAAGTACGTTATCAAAATTACGAAAATTAAACAATGGCATTATTATTACCACCTTAGAAACGCTGTTTTCACGCCTGTGTCCAATTGAGTTTAGTGAAAAATATAGTTTTAATATTAAAATCAGCGATTGTCTGGAAACTCATGATTTTAGCGAAAAATTATTGAAAATTGGTTATAACCGCGTTACCACCGTCATGGAACATGGCGAGTTTAATATTAGGGGATCAATGATTGATCTATACCCAATGGGCGCTAAATCACCCTACAGAATAGATCTATTTGATCAAGAAATAGAAACCATACGAACCTTTGACACCTCAACCCAACGAAGCGAAACCCAAGTTAAGCAAATCGCTTTATTGCCTGCACGTGAGTTTGCAACAGATCAATCAAGTATTGAATTGTTCAAGCGCAATTATGACCAAGCATTTGCCAGACAAGGTTTTATTTATACAGAAATCAGTGAAGGTCGATTGCCAGGTGGCATTGAATTTTACTTGCCACTATTTTTTAACAAGACCAACACCTTGTTTGAGTATTTGCCCGACTCAATTACTATTGCCACTTCTGCTGGGTTTAGCGATCAAGTTGATCATACTTACGCCAACATTCAATCACGTTTTGACCATGCCAAGCAAGATCTCGATCGTCAGCCATTAGACATTAGCCAAGTATTTTTAAGTAAAGATCATTTATTTTCGGCCATTAAACAGCAATCTCAGCTTGTGATTGGCCACTCTAAACTAGACAATAAAAGTGGAAATATTAATTTCGGCTCTAAATTATTGCCACCATTGAGAATTGATCCTCAGGCGAAAAATCCATTGGCGAAGTTGTCTGCCTTTATTGCTCGATTCAAAAAAAGAGTATTAATTGTTTGCCAATCTCAAGGTAGACAAAGTGTTTTAGAAGAGTTGCTAGCCAACCATGGCCTAGAAGCACAATCAACCGCCAATTGGCAGAGTTTTGTTAAAGGCGACAAGCAACTTAGCATTACCAATCAATCACTAACACAAGGGTTACTCAGTGATGATATTGCCATCATCACTGAAGAAAATTTATTTGGCCAAGATGTCGTTCAACAGCAACGCAGACGTAGAGCCAAACACAAAGACTTTGATGAAGCCATTAAAAGCTTAGTCGAGATTAAAAAAGGCGATCCAATCGTTCACGAAAATTACGGTGTTGGCCGCTACCTAGGCTTAAAAACACAAACATATGATGGCTTATCTCAAGATTTCTTGCAACTTGAATATGCTGGTGGCGCCAAACTCATGGTGCCAATGACCTCACTGAACTTAATTTCTCGTTATTCAGGTGCTTCGCCTGATAGTGCACCGCTACATAAACTTGGAACACCGCAATGGAGCAAAGCTAAAAAGAAAGCAGGTGAAGCATTGCATGATGTTGCTGCAGAATTATTAGAAATTTATGCCAAACGTGAATCACAAACAGGATTTTCATTTCCTGAGCCAAATGATGCTTATTCTTCGTTTGTGGCCAGCTTCCCTTTTGAAGAAACACCTGATCAGCTTAAAACCATGGGTGAAGTTTTGGCCGACATGCGCTCTCATAAGCCAATGGATCGATTGGTGTGTGGCGATGTAGGCTTCGGCAAAACTGAAATAGCCATGCGTGCTGCTTTTGTCGCGGTAGATGCCGGAAAACAAGTAGCTATTTTGGTACCAACCACCTTATTAGCTAACCAACATCATCAATCTTTTATTGATCGATTTATCGACTACCCTGTTGAAATAGCGTCCCTATCCAGATTCAAAACCCCTAAAGAGCAAAAACTAATTGTTGAAAAACTGAATTCAGGCAATATTGATATCGTTATTGGTACACATAAAATTATCCAAGGCGGTATTAAGTATAAAAATTTAGGCCTAGTAATTATCGATGAAGAGCATCGTTTTGGCGTCAAGCAAAAAGAAGCGCTTAAAAAACTGCGTGGTCAAAGTGATATTCTCACCATGACAGCAACCCCTATTCCAAGAACGCTAAATATGGCGCTAGGATCTTTGCGAGAACTGTCCATCATTGCTACGCCACCTGCTAAACGAAGTGCGATTCAGACTTTTGTACAAGAATGGAAAGATGGTAATATTCAAGAAGCCTGTACTCGTGAACTACATCGTGGTGGGCAAATATTTGTTGTTCACAATGATATTGATTCAATTGATAATATGGCGGAGAGCCTTAAAGAGCTCATGCCAAATGTGCATGTGCGGATTGCTCACGGGCAAATGCCGACGCGTGAATTGGAACGCATCATGAGTGATTTCTATCATGCACGTTTTCAAATTTTAGTTTGTACTACCATTATTGAAACCGGTATTGACATTCCCAATGCCAATACCATTATTATCAATAATGCTCAAAATTTTGGATTAGCCCAATTGCATCAACTTCGTGGTCGTGTTGGACGATCGCATCATCGTGCGTATGCTTACTTAATTATTAAATCACATCAGTCACTTTCTAAAGATGCAAAAAAACGCCTAGATGCAATTGAATCTTTAGAAGAGCTTGGTGCAGGCTTTATGCTCGCCAATCATGATCTAGAAATCCGTGGCGCGGGTGATTTACTTGGTGATAACCAATCAGGGAAAATCAGTGAAATTGGATTTAACCTCTATCATGATTTACTCAAACGCACCATTGATGCGATGCGCGCAGGTCGAAAAATTAAACTGGACGATCCAATTAATCATGAAATTCAAATTGATTGTGGCTTGCCTTCAATCATTCCACAGAGCTATTTGGAAGACGTGCACGAGCGCTTAGTTTTATACAAACGCATTGCCAGCTGCAAGACCAACAAAGAGCTTAAAGAATTACAAATAGAGATGATTGACCGTTTTGGCTTATTGCCAGATTCAACCAAACACTTATTTGCCAACACACGATTGAAACTTTTTTGCGAAAAAATCGGAATTGATGAAATTAACCTTTATGACGACAAAGCCATCATCACTTTTGGCACCAAAAACATCATAGAACCAATCAAAATCATCCAATTAATTCAAAAACAATCTAAAAACTACCAACTTAAGGGTCAAAATCAGTTAATTGTTAAAGAAACCATGCCTGAAGACATTAGACGAATTGAGTTAATTGAAAATTTGCTAAAAAAGCTAAATTAGTCTTTTTTAGGAATTATTAATGCTATTTGATCTAATTAGTTAGCATGGCCAGAAGTGGTACAAGTAATTTTAAGGTCAAATAAATAATCAAGCTAAAAAGATCTACTTGTTATATGTTAGGATCATTGCACGCTTGTCGGCACTAGATTGGGTAGCGGTAATAATACTTTCAGTCAATAGTACACCAACAGTGCGCTTAATGGTTGACAGTGAATATTTGGAAAAATATTGATCTTTAGTAATAGCGGTAATGTTTGCATCTTTACTGTGTATTACATATTCCAATACTGATTTTTCTACCTCTGAGAATTTGTCAAAACCCATCTCACGTTCATATGTATCTAACGAACGGCGTAACTCAAATAATTTTTCTAACGCTTTCATGCTACCTTCCTCTCCCAAGAGTCCTTAATCTGAATTTCATTATATTCTATTAACTTACCCTACTAACAATAGATTTATAGTGCCCCCCCAGAAAAGCTTTTATAGCAATGGTTCTGAGTATTGTTGCTGATACATTTTTTCAATATCACTCATATTAAATTTGTGATTTTGCGTGCCTAAGTGGGCAATTTTGATTGCACCCAGCAATCCTGCTAGTTGGCCAGTTTTTTTCCAATCAAAATCATTCATAATTCCGTATAACAAACCTGCACGATACGCATCACCACAACCTGTTGGATCTTGAGTAGACTCTGCTTTGGCAGGTATAATAGTGATTATTTCGCCATTAGTGTGAATCTCAGAACCTTTGCCACCTTTAGTGATAATTAGTGAATCTACCATAGAAGCAATAGTTGCTAAATCTAGGCCTGTTTTATCTTGCAACATCTGTGATTCATAATCATTCACTGCAACATAAGTTGCTCGCTCGATAAACGTTACCAACTCCTCACCAGAAAACATCGGCATACCTTGGCCAGGATCAAATATAAAGGGAATCTCAGCGTCTGAAAATTGTTGAGCGTGTTCGATCATACCGTCACGCCCATCAGGAGATACAATACCAATATCTGCCACACTGACATCGCTGACTTTATTCTCATGAGAATTACTCATCGCACCTGGATGGAACGCAGTAATTTGGTTGTCATCCATATCTGTAGTGATAAATGCCTGGCCGGTGTAACTATCTTTAATCACTTTCATATGAGTGGTGTTCATATGGTGTGACTCCATCCAATTCATGTACGGCGTAAAGTCTTCGCCCACCGTTGCCATTGGAATGGAATTAGCGCCCAATAAATGCAAATTGTAAGCGATATTGCCACCACAACCACCGAACTCTTTGCGCATGGTTGGTACTAAAAATGACACATTTAGCATGTGTACTTTGTTTGGCAAGATGTGGTTTTTGAAATGGTCTTGAAAAACCATGATGGAATCAAAGGCATATGAGCCACAAATTAATGCTGTTTTTGACATGTTATATTCTCCTAATTATTGTCTTAATTCTTCTGGCACAGGAAAATGTACATTTTCTTCTGCGCCGTTAATTTCTTCTACTTGCGTTGCACCTTGATCATATAGATAATTCACAACTTCTTGTACCAATACTTCTGGCGCTGATGCACCGGCTGTAACGCCCACAGTTTTGACATTATTTAGCCACTCTGGATTAATCTCATCTGCTCCATCAATCAGATAAGCTGGAATATTCATTTTTTCAGCAATTTCTCTGAGTCGATTTGAATTTGAGGAGTTACTCGACCCCAATACAAGTAATACCTCTGATGATTGTATTAGCGTCTTAACGGCATCTTGGCGGTTTTGAGTTGCATAGCAAATATCATCTTTTTTTGGTGATTGAATTTTTGGAAATTTACCTTTAAGCTTATTAACAATGTGCTGCGTATCATCAACTGACAATGTTGTTTGAGTTGTGTACGATATATCGCTATTTAAATCCAAATTTAGGTTTTCAACATCTTTAGCACTTTCAACCAAAGTAACTTGGTTGGTCTCGCTTGCCTGGCCCAAGGTGCCTTCCACTTCTGGATGACCCTTGTGGCCAATTAAAATCACTTGAGCGTTTTGTTTTTGCTTGCGCACAACTTCTTTATGAACCTTGGTTACCAAAGGGCAAGTGGCATCATAAATAGTTGAGTCAATGTCTTTTGCTTGCTTACGAACCAATTGAGAAACACCATGCGCACTAAAAATAACAACCTGGTTGTCAGGCACTTCATTAATTTCTTTAACAAAAATAGCGCCTTTTGCTTTAAGATCATTAACAACAAATTTATTGTGAACAACTTCATTACGCACATAAACCGGCTTACCGTGTTTGCTTAGTGCTCGTTCAACAATTTCAATTGCACGATCAACACCAGCGCAAAATCCTCTAGGATTGGCGAGTAATATTTTCATTAAGAATTTTCTAAGACTTTAACTTGGAATGAAACATCAGCGCCTGCTAGCGGATGATTAAAGTTAACTCGAATATCATCAGCTTCAATACTATCAATACATCCCACGTACGAATCCCCTGTTGGGGTTTTAAATTCAACTGCAGCGTCTAATTCTATTTTAAGGTCATTTGGAAAATCACCTCGTTGCATGACTTGAAAAGCTTCATCAAAGCTATCGCCAAATGCCTCGGAAGCACTTAAAAGAAAAGTTTGTAACTCGCCAGTTTTGGCATCAAGTACGCACCGCTCTAAACAAGGATCAAGCTGGCCATCACCAATTTCAAACAATAATGGCTCGTCCCAGGATTCATCAACTAATACGCCATTTGCATGACTTAATTTATAGTGAATTTTGTAGCTAGCCATTAAACGTCATTGCGCTTAATAGTGTGTGTACTTGCATGCGTAAATCGTGGCGATGCACAATCATGTCAATTGCACCTTTTTCAAGTAAGAATTCACTGCGTTGAAAACCTTCGGGCAATTCTTCACGTACTGTTTGTTCAACAACACGCGGGCCGGCAAAGCCAATCAATGCATTAGGTTCAGCAATATGCACATCGCCCAACATAGCAAAACTGGCTGAAACGCCGCCCATAGTTGGATCTGTCAAAATTGAGATAAATGGAATTTTTTTATTACTTAATAACTTAAGTATAAGTGATGTTTTGCTCATTTGCATAAGCGAGAACAAACCTTCTTGCATACGTGCACCACCTGATGCTGAAAAACAAATAAGCGGTGCATCCGTTTCAATACTGTATTGAGCAGCGCGAACAAATTTTTCACCAACAACAGAGCCCATCGAGCCCCCCATAAATTTAAATTCAAAGGCTGCAACAACAACTTTTAAACCGTTCAATGTACCAGTTTTAACAATTAGTGCATCTTTCTCGCCCGTGTTTTTTTGCGCTTGACTATAACGATCTTTGTATTTCTTTTGATCTTTAAATTTCAGTGGATCAACCGCTTCTAAATTAGCTGCGATTTCTTTTTGACCCGCCTCATCCAAGAAGCTTTCAAGTCGAACTCTGGCAGAAATTCGCATGTGATAATCACACTTAGGACAAACATAAGTTGTGCTTTTTAATTCTTCAGTGTAGATGGTTGCATCACACTTAGGGCATTTACTCCACAGACCTTCTGGTATATTTTTTTTAACAACACTGGTAATTGAGGGTAATATTTTTTCTAGCCAACTCATTGCTACTGCTCCTTATTTAATGGCGCTCGAAATTTCATTCGCCAATGCGCCAACACTTTCCAACATTTTAGCCTTATCATCAGCATATTGTTCAACAAATGCAACCAGTGATGAGCCTACAATAACGGCATCAGCATGCTCGGATACTGCTTTTGCACTTTTAGCATCTTTAATGCCAAAGCCAACACCAATAGGCAAGTCAATCATTTGACGAATTCTTAAAAGATGCGTTCTGACCAAATCAACATCCAAATGCCCTGCACCTGTTACCCCCTTAAGAGCAACAAAATAAACAAAGCCTGAGGCAATATTTGCCAAAGATTTTAAGCGTTTATCGGTCGTAGTTGGGGCGACTAAGAAAATAAAATCAACCCCCGAGTTATTTAAACACGCCTTTAAATCACACGCTTCCTCAGGTGGCATATCTACCACCAGCACCCCATCCACGCCACTTTCTTGTGCCGCTTTGGCAAACGCCTGATAGCCAAAAACTTCAATCGGATTAAGATAACCCATCAGCACAATCGCCGTGGTGTCGTTGCCTTGTCGGAATTTTTTAACCAACGCCAACACATCACGCAAACTCACCCCATCTGCCACTGCCCGTTCATGCGATTTAGCAATCACTGGACCATCTGCCATCGGATCCGAAAATGGCACACCCAATTCAATCACGTTAGCACCATTCTCAACCAAGGTTAGCATCAACTCATAGGTGTTTTCCAAGCCACTATCACCTGCGGTAATAAAAGGAATAAAAGCCTTTTGGCCTGTTTGCTTTAAATCAGTGAATATTCTTTTTATTCTTGACACGATCTAGTGTTTAATCCATTTAATTTACTACAGATTTCATTTGTTTTGCAAATTTTGTAAGGTTTATCCTTGAACTCTACTGGCAAATATCTGTCCATCAGGGCTGCTTCGGTATTATTTTTCCAAACTAAATAATTAAGTGTTTCAATTAAATCAGGATCAATTTTTTCTTTTACTAATTCATAAGAGTTTTCAAATTTACCCTTAATATTTTTAAAAATATTTTTCAATTCTTGGCGAGACGGCTTGCCTTTAAAATTGTTCAATACTTTTAACTGCAAATCTTTCATTTCAATCATAATAAGACCTATTTCAAAAACGTCTATGTAATCTACCACATTGTCCACATTGGTAAAACCTCCATCAAACTTAATTGCCCCACAACTTGCAAATTCTATACCGTTATTTTTTGCCTGTTGTATTGTTTCGCAGTGTTGGCTTAGATTATTCATCGCCTTGATATAATTCTGATAAAAATAAATCCTCATAAGCATTCATCAACTCGTCTCTTGATTCTATTAAATTCTCAGTAATATCATCAGAGTCAAATTCAAACAAACCGCCTTCTTTTGTAAAATGATTGATTGCAATAAAATCTCCATTTTTTTCTTTAGTATGGACTTCTAACGCCTTAATCATGTCCAGACTATGCGTTGCCATCACCACATTAACATCCTTTTCTGCCAATTGAATTAAGACTTTGGTTAATAAAACTTGCCAAGCAGGATGTAGATTTGTTTCTGGCTCATCAAAAAATACAAACGATCCTTCGCTTATTACATTGTTTTTTAATAAGGCTTGAATCATGCCTAGATTTGTCATACCAAAGGAAATTAAATTTTTATCAATGCTTCTACCAGAATTATCAACAAAAGACAGACGACCGCTCTCGAAAATAAACTCTCCACCAATTTCTGTTTTTAACTTAACTACTAATTCTGAAATAACCTCTAATGGTGGACTGGTTGATTTGGTGTTTAAGGTTTTATCTAAATCATAAAAATACTTTGGTACACCTGTTAAATCATTCTCTTTCTGAATTTCCTTAGAATTGTTTAGCGCATCTCTAACGCTCCAATAAGCAGGAGATTCGAAAAACACCACTCTTGAAAGGTTGGATATATCGTTAATAAAACCAAAATCAAGCTTAAAGCCAATCTTATTTTTCGTATCAAAAGATAGTTCAAGCCCTTTAGTAGATAACTTTGTCTCATTTTCTTCGAAAGAAACCAATTCTGATATGTTGGCTATTTGGAAGTTTTCTTGTAATTCTTCTTTTAAAGTCTTGTCTAGTAGTTCAATATATTTGCCCTCTCCTTGCGTTAAACTAAGAATCAAAGAATCTAAATTATTATTTAATAAATCAACAGGATGACGAACAGACTTAATTTTTTGTTTTGTTTCTAATTTTTTTAAATACTTTATAAATTTATGAAAATTTTTAACCTGTATATTAGTTGCAATAGAACAAGTTTGAATATAGGCATTTACAGGATAATCTTTCATATTCATTAATACAGAGTGGAGTTCATCAAGAGTTGATTTTAATAATTTAATGTGGCTCTCATCCTCTTTACCTTTGCGTGTTAAAGATTTATCAAAAATATCAATTTCAAAACTACTCATTCGAATATTATCAATAGTTTCAATATAAAGTAAATTTTTATTAACAATACTAAAAATAGAATACAGCGTTTTGGTAAAAAAACTCTTACCCGTGCCATTTTCACCAGTCAGCACGGTCAACGGGCGAACCTTTATCGTGCCACCTTTAAATCTACCTAAATTTTTAACTTCAATATCTAATTTCATCATCTACCTCTTGCTAAATTCGTGCACCGCATCGACCAACACTTTCATGTTTTCAGGGTCAACGTCTGGAGTGATGCCATGACCTAAGTTAAAGATGTGTCCAGTATCACCTTTAAACTGGCTTAATACTTTTTTAACTTCTGTTCTGATAATCTCAGGTGTGGCGTACATAACTGCAGGATCTAAATTTCCCTGAATAGCAACCTGACTACCAATTTGGCGCTCAACATCACTAAGCTCAACTGTCCAATCAATACCTACGCCATCACAACCCGTATTGGCAATTTCAGTTAAATGCTTGCCACCGTTTTTACTAAATAAAGTAATTGGTGTATCTGGGTGTTTGGCTTTAACGCCGCTGACAATTTTTTGCATGTAGCTTAACGAAAAGTCCAAGTAGTTAGCTTTGGACAATACGCCACCCCAAGTATCAAATACCATCAAGCTATCTGCACCACTAACTACTTGCTGATCCAAATAAGCAATAACGCTATCTGCAAGTTTATCTAATAGCAAGTGTAGCATTTTCGGATCATTAAATAACATCGCCTTAGTTTTGGCAAAGGTTTTACTACTACCGCCTTCGATCATATAAGTTGCTAATGTCCATGGACTGCCGCTAAAACCAATTAAGGGTACGCGATTACCCAATGCTGTCTTGATAGTTGATACGGCGTCAAATACATAGGCTAAATCGTTGTTAGCCTCTGAAGGAATAGCCTCAATATCTGCCAGTGTTTTAAGTGGGCACTTAAATTTTGGGCCCTCGCCTTCACTGAAATACAACCCTAATCCCATTGCATCAGGAATAGTTAATATGTCTGAAAATAAAATAGCCGCATCCAAATCAAATCGATCCATTGGCTGCATAGTTACTTCACATGCCAACTCTGGATTTTTACACAAACTCATAAAATCGCCCGCTTGTTTGCGCGTTGCGCGGTATTCAGGTAGGTAGCGGCCTGCTTGGCGCATGACCCAAATTGGTGTACGAGTTGTTGGCTTCTTTAGTAAGGCGTTTATGTAATCAAATGACATGGGGCTGTGTATAAAAAATGAATGCCATAATTATAACGATATTTGGTCAAAAATCTCATTCAATCGGGCATAAAAAAAGCCACATAAATGTGGCTTTTTTGTCAATCTATTAGGCTTATCTCTTGAATGCGCCATAACGTGATTTAAACTTCTCAACACGGCCAGCACTGTCCATGATTTTTTGCTTACCTGTATAGAAAGGATGACAGCTTGAGCAAACATCAAGATGTAACTCTTCTTTACCAATAGTTGAGCGTGTGTCGAATGTATTACCGCATGAGCAAACTACTTTAACGGTGTCGTAATTAGGATGAATATCTGTTTTCATGTTCTTAATATTGTTAAATCTCGAAAGAGGACAAATTATATACTATTTGCACCTCAGCACTTTATTTTTTAGCAATTTGTTTTTATTTTTTTCTAAGTCGTGCTGCATTACCAATAACAATGAGTGAACTGATCGGCATTACAATCGCAGCAAATAGCGGCGTAATCATCGCCATCATCGCTAATGGCACCATCAGCACGTTGTACGTTAGTGCAAAAACAATGTTTTGTTTAATGGTTCGATTAGTACGCTTGGCCAAATTAATCATTGTAATAATTGGCGACAATGTTGATTTTAATAGCACCACATCCGCATGGTTAGCCGACACATCACTACCCGATCCAATCGCCATACTGGTATCTGCTTGAACCAAGGCAGGGGCATCATTCACGCCGTCTCCAATCATTAAAACTTTGTGTTGCTCTTGTAGCCACTTAATATAGTTGGCTTTGTCTTCAGGTAAAGCTTGAGCAACAACATGCTTGATATCTAAGTAAGTGGCCACTTTTTGCGTGACTGCCTGGCTGTCGCCACTCAAAATACTCACCTGCTTGCCTTGTGTTTGTAATTTCTGGACAACTATTTTGGCATCAGCTTTGATTTGATCTGACAATGCCACAAAGCCCAAGACACCTTGTGGTCCACTGCACCAAATACAACTCGCACCTTGGCGTTCAATCTCTTGAGATTTTTCTAGCATCTGCCGATTTACTTGCTGATCAGTATCCACAAAAGATAGTCGCCCAACTTTGTAAACTTGGCTTTCAATAGTAGCACTCACGCCTTGGCCTGGTATTGGATTAAATTCAGCAACAGATAAAAGTTTATCGCTATTTTTTGCCACAATGGCCTTGGCTAATGGATGCTCAGAACGCTTTTCAATACTGGCCATAATTTGAATCAAATCATCTTGGTCAGATTCTATCTGAGTAATTTTAAACTCGCCCAATGTGAGCGTGCCAGTTTTATCAAAAACCACCCAGTCGACTTGATCCAATACTTCAAACACGTCACTATTTTTAATCAACATTTTATCTTTAATCGCTGCACCGCTTGCCACAGCAATACTCATTGGCGTAGCCAAACCAAAGGCACAGGGGCAGGTGATAATCAATACGCTGGTTGCGCTTAATAACGCTAAATCAAAATCTTGTGGATACCAATAAATAAAAGTGAGTGTTGCCAAAAACAAAGTCACACCAACAAAATACGGAATGATCTTGTCAATACTACAAACAATTGAACTTTTATTATGTTGGGTATTTTCTACCAAACTGACAATTTTTCCCAAAACTGATTGTTTTAGTGTTTTTTCAACTTGTATTTCTAATGCACCTTGGCCATTGACCGAGCCGGAAAATACTTCATCACCCAAATCTTTAGCAATCGGGCGAGACTCTCCTGTCAGTAAAGATTCATCCGCATCACTAGTACCAAATACCACACGTCCATCAACTGGAATTCGCTCTCCCGGCTTAATCAACACTCGGTCATTAATGCTAATGGCACTAATTGGAGTGATCACCTCTTCATCACCCTTGATAACCAAAGCAACTTTTGGTTGTAGTTGTTGCAATGAGCTCGAGGCAGAAATAGAAGATTTTTTAGCCGAGCTTTCTAAATAGCGACCAATTAAAATAACAAAGATGAAGTTCACCACCGTATCAAAATATACCTCGCCCTTGGTAGAAAACCCAAATAACACGTAAACTGAATAAAAATAAGTGGTTAAAGCGCCAATACTAATCGGCACATCCATATTCATAATGCCATTTCTAAGGCCGTTATAAGCACTAGTCAAAAACCCAAGACCGGAATAAAATAAAGTGGGTGTTGCCAATGCAAATCCAAGCCATTGAAAATAGTGATAATACTTTCCATCACTAGCACCCGTATACATGGCGATTGAAATCCACAATAAATTCATCATTGTGAATGCTGCAAACCCTATTTTATAAAGCATGGCTTTATTCGATTTATTGGCCATTTTTTCAGCCATATTTTGCTCATAAGGCATAGCGCTATAACCCAACTCTGCCAAACGTTGCATGATATTTGAAAGTTGAATTTGATCATCTTGCCAACTAATTCGAATACGCTTATCGGTAAGATTAGCCCGCACCCAATTGACACCTTCTAACGCGCTAACGGCTTTTTCAATTAACCATACACAGGCGGCACAATGAATGGTATCGCTAATTAGGGTAATGATTTTTTCACCATCATTACCAGCTTCTAAAAAAGGTTGCTGAAATGCATCTGCATCATAAAATTCAAGCGGATACTCAAGATCAACTACCGGCAAAATTGGACTAGTTTGCTGCTGATAGAAAGCACTCAAACCACTTTGATGGATAGTTTGACACACGCTAGCACAACCCACACAACAGAAATCATGCGATAACTGATCAATATTAGCTTGAATGCGATTACGGCTGTTGACTTCTAGCCCACAGTGAAAACAAGTGTTGTCCATAAGTGGTAATTTTATTGTATTTAAAGACTTATGCGTTTACAATATGAACCAAATTAAAATGAGTTTTTTGTATGAAGCGCCTACTATTATTAAGTTTAGTATTTTTATTTGCCACACCCAGTGTTGCTAATGAACAAATTCGCCTTTATAAACAATATTTGGTTGGCATGCCAAAAATATTTTTACAAAAAGCACATGCACTAGAAGACTGTTCTGAGCGCTATGAACAAGGCACCTTGTGCTTACAAAAACACTCATTAGCCGGCGAAAGTGCAGAATTAGCTTTTCGCTTTCTCAGCGATCGTTTGGTGTCAGTTGTGTTGATGATGCCGCTTAACGATGTTGGAAAAATTAAAAAAATGTTCCACGTGCTTAAGACACAATTTGACTTAGTGCTAATTGAAGATGGTGCCAATAAATTCGATATTTTAGAAGTCAGCGCCAATACCTTTAATAAAGATGAATTTACCAAGATGATTGCTGAATTTGAAAATGAGGCCTATCAAAAATATAATATTAAATACACGTTTATTAGTAAAGATGAGTTTGTTACTCAATCAAGAAAATCTCGTAAATTCTCTGATATTTTCAAAGATGCTCCTCTTAAAATGCGCGCTGCTACTTACAACGTAGGTCGTAAAGATGGGCAAGTTATTGGCACTATTAGCTTTATCGTGCCAGGCATTACCGAAGAATACCTAATTCAAAACCCTATTACCGAAGACTTTTAAATGAACAACATTCACGCCATTATTCTTGCAGCGGGCAAAGGCACGCGCATGAACTCATCCAAGCCAAAAGTTTTACAAACTTTATCTGACAACACGCTACTAGGGCATGTACTTATTCAGGCCAAAGCCATTAGTCAAAAAGTACATGTAGTTTATGGCTTTGGTGGCGATCAAGTAAAGCAAACTATTAACGATGATTCAATTAACTGGGTCGAGCAAGCTCAGCAGTTAGGAACAGGACACGCCGTTGCACAAGCAACCCCACATATCGAGAATGACTCAATCTCTCTGATATTGTATGGTGATGTGCCACTGATCAAACAAGCAACACTAGAGCAACTCATTGATGCAGCAAACACCTCGGGCGTGGCTTTGCTGTCTGTTGTGTTAGACAATCCAACAGGCTACGGACGAATCATTCGTCAAAATAATATCATTCAAGCGATTGTTGAACAAAAAGACACCAACCCAGAACAACTTAAAATCTATGAAGTTAATACTGGCATTATGGCTGTTAACACCCAACTGCTTAAACAATACTTGGCCGGCCTAGACTCTAACAATGCCCAAGGCGAACTTTATTTGACTGATATTATTGAGATGGCTGTTAATGACAATAAAACCATTACTTCAGTTATTACAAAAGACGAGTTTGAAGTAGCCGGTGTTAATGACAAAGTGCAACTTGCAGAGCTAGAAAGAGTCTTTCAAAAGAATCAAGCTATTGGTTTTATGCAACAAGGTTTAACCTTAAAAGATCCTTCACACTTTGATTGCCGTGGAAATTTAAGCTTTGGACAGGATTGTGAAATTGACATAAATACCTTAATAGAAGGTGAAGTTTCTTTGGGTAACAATACATCAATTGCGCCGAACTGCACAATAAAAAACGCTAAAATTGGCGATAATGTGATTATCTTAGCAAACTCTGTTATTGAAGATGCTGTTATTAATAATGGCGCCTCCATTGGTCCTTTTGCGCGTATTCGCCCACAAGCCATCATTGGTGAAAATGCCAAAATTGGCAACTTTGTTGAAATCAAAAAATCCACTATTGGCAAAGGCTCAAAAGTCTCACACCTTAGCTATGTGGGTGATACCACTATGGGTGATGATGTAAATATTGGTGCAGGCGTAATTACTTGTAATTATGATGGCGTCAATAAACACCAAACCATTATTGGAGATGGCGCTTTTGTAGGCTCAGACTCTCAGCTAGTCGCCCCAATTACCATTGGTAAAAACGCTACTATTGGTGCAGGATCAACCATTACCAAAGACACACCAGATGATCAACTAGCACTTAGCCGCAGCAAACAAATCATTATGAAAAGCTGGAAACGCCCAGTTAAGAAATAAATGTTCGCCCTACCACGCAACGTCTGGATATTAACAGCCAGCTTATCACTGTTTATGTCGCTGAGTGTTTTTGTGATTTTCTTGGGCGGCATCATCGGCCAAACTTTAGCGCCAACTGACAGTCTATCCACTCTGCCCGTGGCATTATTAGTAGTTGGCACAGCTAGCTTTATTATTCCAATTAATCGATTAATGGCCATTATTAGTCGTCGTCGAGTTTTTCTAAGTATTTGCACTTACACAGTAGCTATTATTGCACTGGCAATCACTGCCCTACAAATTCAATCTTTTTACTTGTTTTGTTTGGCTACTTTTTTATTTGGCGCAACCACTGCAACCATGAATCAATTTCGTTTTGCTGCCATCGAAAGTGTTAGTGACAATCTAAGTGCTACAGCCACTTCAGCAGTGTTAATTGGTGGCCTGGTATCAGCCTTTTTAGGCCCTGAAATTGCCACCCTGGGTAAAGACTTATTCGATACAACTTTTATCGGCTCATTCGTTATATTAAGCTCGTGTTTTTTTGTTGCCTTTGCACTCTTATGGTTTTATCAACAAACTAATATTGCAATCGAAGTGCAACATAACGACGCTCGTCCATTGTCGGTCATTATCAAACAACCTGTATTTATTATCGCCATTTCTAGTGCTGCTGTTGGCTATGTGGTGATGAGCTATTTAATGACAGCTACACCAATGAGCATGCATGTGATTGATGGGTTTTCTTTAGAGCAAACCAAGTTTGTGATTCAATCACACGTAATCGCCATGTTCTTGCCGTCTTTATTCACCCCGTTTATTGTGAAATGGCTGGGTGTTAGCAGAATGATGCTTACTGGTGTGGCCATCTACTTTGCCTGTGTAGTCTTCGCTTATTCAGGCCATGCTCTTAACAACTATTGGATAGCGTTAATACTATTAGGATTAGGCTGGAATTTCTTATTTATTGGTGGCACCAGCTTACTGCCTAGAGCTTACAGCGACAACGAAAAATTTAAAGTTCAATCTTTAAATGACTTTCTAATTTTTGGTATTCAAGCCTTAGCTTCATTATCAGCTGGTTGGTTTGTATTTAATGTCGGTTGGGAAATGGTACTACTCTCTGCTGTACCATTACTCATTGTCCAGTTACTTGTATTATTATGGTGGCTTAATAATAAATCCGTTTAGTTTTTTATCCTGCCAAAAAATTTGGAAATTATTGAAATGGCATACTTTGAGTACGGAAACTGACGCAGTAATTATGAAAAAGTACTATTCTAAAATTGGATGCCTTCGATTTCGGCTATAGTATGGATGTCCTTGTCACCACGCCCCGAAAGATTAATAATAATATTTTTATCTTTTCCAAGTTTTTGTGCCAATTTAACGCCGTAAGCAACAGCATGAGAAGACTCAAGCGCAGGCAAAATACCTTCAACTCTAGTGAGCGTATGAAAGGCTTCTAGTGCTTCTTTATCGGTAATGGCTACATACTGCGCACGACCAGAATCTTTTAAATAAGCATGTTCTGGTCCAACGCCTGGATAATCCAAACCGGCAGAAATAGAGTGGCCTTCAATAATTTGACCGTTTTCATCTTCCATCAAATACGTTCTATTGCCATGAAGTACGCCAACACTGCCTGCACATAAAGGCGCGGCATGCGCTGTAGGGCCTTTATCAAGGCCATGACCTGCTGCCTCTACACCGTATATTTCAACAGAAGCATCATCAATAAATTCATAGAATAAGCCAATAGCATTTGAACCGCCGCCCACGCAAGCCACCAATGCATCAGGTAGTCCGCCAACTTGATCGGCGAATTGGATTTTAGCCTCTTTACCAATAATTGATTGAAAATCACGCACCATCATCGGATAAGGATGCGGGCCAGCAACTGTACCAATGATATAAAACGTATCATCAATGTTTGTTACCCAATCACGCATGGCTTCATTCAGCGCATCCTTAAGTGTTTTTGAACCCGAGGTGACCGGAATAACCGTTGCACCTAATAACTTCATGCGAAATACATTCAGCGCTTGACGAGCGACATCCACCTCACCCATATAGACCACACACTCCATGCCCAATCTTGCGGCAACCGTTGCGGTAGCAACACCATGTTGGCCTGCACCCGTTTCTGCAATAATGCGGGTTTTACCCATGCGTTTAGCCAGTAGCGCCTGACCAATAGTATTGTTAACTTTATGTGCGCCGGTATGGTTCAGATCTTCACGTTTAAGGTAAATCTGCGCACCACCGAATTTTTTACTTAGATTAACTGCATGATAAAGTGGTGTTGTACGCCCAACATAGTGCTTTAAATCATGTTCAAATTCACGAATAAACTCAGGATCATCTTTATATTTTGCGTACGCATCTTGCAGTTCAGTAATTGCTGTCATGAGTGTTTCTGCAATGAAAACACCGCCAAATTTGTCGAAATGGCCTTTATCGTCTGGTAAGTTGTAATTACTCATAAATTTGTTTGTTTAATAAATTTCTTAATTTTTTCAATATCTTTGACACCTTTGGCACTTTCTACGCCACTAGAAACATCTAGCGCATAGGGGCTAACTTGGCTAACAGCTTGATTGGCTGTTTCAGGCGTAAGTCCACCTGCTAAGATGATTGGTAAGTCGGTATCAACCTTTGCTAAGGCCCAATCAAATTGATCGCCAGTGCCGCCAAAAGCATTTGGATTATAAGCGTCTAATAATAGCCCGCTTGCTTGCTGGTAATCTTGTGCCAACTGAATAATATTTGTTTGCTCGTTAACACGCAACGCCTTAATAAACGGCATGGCATATTGTGCACATTGCTCGGGCGTTTCATCGCCATGGAATTGCAAGGTATCCAATGGCACCTCGCATAATACTTCATCAATAAAGTGCGAATCAGCATTAACAAATAAACCCACTCTATTAATAAAGGGTGGCAACGCTTGGACAATTTCCAACGCTTGATCAATATCAACATGTCGCGGAGATTTTTCATAAAAAACCAGGCCAATTGCGTCAATACCCAACATCGCAGCATCGCGTGCATTTTGTGCTTGAGTAAATCCGCAAACTTTGATTTTCATTTATTTTCCTTCAGCGTCTAATTTTTCTCTAATGGCATCACGATCAACCCACCAATCTTCACCCACCAGTTGATCGATTGCACTAGAAAGTTTAGATAAGAAAACTTCTGGCTTATCTAGTTGTAATGTTTTACGCCATAAGTCAAAGGTTGATTGATCTGAAACATGAGAATGCTCATCTGCAACTGAGGCAATCATCTGCGAGGCAAAAAAGGTTAGGTCATCGTCTGTGCCACGTCGAACAGAGACAATATAATGCGCTACTGCAGCAGCATAGGCTTTCGTATCGGCACCCTTGGGAGACTCTTCTACCAAATGTTGCAGCATAGCCACGGTAATTTCAGCATCAATTGGGAAAGTAACACCCAACCATAGTGCGTGACCTAATGCCTTTAATGCATCTGGACCTTCAGACAAGAACATGGCATCACAAGCTTCTGTTGCTAATTCCCAAAGCTCATTTTCTTTAGCCAGATCAAATGCTGTCATGGCTTTTTCCCAGGCATCAGCACCCTTATAACGCTCAACTTGAATTCGTGCAATTTCCAGCAAAGTATTGATTTTATCTTCAACTGGTGTATCGGCAGTTTGATCCATCAATTGCTTTTCAAAAAAATCTAGACGTGCAACTAACTGCTCTTCATTGGCGTACATATCTTCGCCATCTTCAGCATCAAAAATTTGCTCTTTATTTAGGTATTTTCCCATGATTTATCCTCTAGTAAAAAGCCGCTTCTAGGCGGTCTTCCCAGTTATCTGGTACGTCCTGATAGTCTGGCTTAACATCCATACGGAAAAAACGCTCATCGGATGATTTAGCAATAGCTCTAAGTGTCACGACCAACTCCTCAAAATTATCTATTTGAGGGTTGCCGATCATTATTTCACTGATTAATAACATAGTTTTGTTTATATATAAATACGAAGAATTTTACGCTACATTAGCCTTGACACTTTGAATAGAAAACTCTTTAGTTTGGGTATTTGTAAAAATTACTGCACTTAGTTTATTTCCATAAACACAGCCTGTATCAATTCCTAATGTATTTTTCGTTTGTTTTACTTCTTTGAAATATTGATGACCATAAACGATAAATCCTTGGTTGCCATCATAAACATCTGCCCAAAAAATAGACTCTTCATTTTCCCTGCCAAAGCTAACAAAATTCTGATTTTCATCTACAAACCGCAGTCTGAGAATTTTTGCCCTGTCTTTTTTACTTAGCTTGTCTAAATTTTGATGATTTTGCAACCCTCCATGCAATACAATGATTTTACCAAAGCGTAAAAATAAAGGCATATTTTGTAAAAAATCAATGTCGTCACTGTTTAGGTTGATAATAATATCTTTCTCATCTTCATCTAAAGTGATTGGGTTGTTTTTGTCTTTTTTCTGGTGTTTTAAATAACGAATGAGCTTATCTTCATGATTTCCTATAACTGATTTAATGCCGTTACTTTGTAAATATCTAAGCGCTTTAATAGAGTCTTTGCCGCGAGTAATTACGTCGCCTACACAAATCTCTATATCGTTTTTTTGAGGTTTTATTTTTTGTCGAAACCGCACTAATTCATCATAACAACCATGAATATCGCCGTAAACTATCAATTTACTCATAATTTAGCTGCGATTTTTTTATATTTTTGAATGTCTTTTCTAATTTTAATACATTGATTTTCTGAAAATTCCAACTCTGTTCCATCAAAATAAAAAAAAAAATGCGTTCCATTTTCTCGAATTTTCTCCTTCTCGTGAGCTAAAACATTACGTTTTTTTATAATATCTTGATTATAGTCTTTAAGGGTAAACTCGTTATCAGCTATTTTCTGAACCGTGCGTGCTTTTTTATAGCTATCATAAATTAAATTATCTACCAACTCTTCTACATTTATATTTATATAAGTTTCATCATTTGCTGACAAATGATAGAATGTATTCTTATCATTATTAAATTTCTTAAAAACACTATCTCTAATATATTTTTTTAATTCATTATGGTCAGGGTTATTTTGTGTAAATTTTTTAATAATCTCTTTTTTTATTCTATCTAATTCAGCAACTTCAGCCATAATCAAACCCCTGAGATTATTAACATCTTGAACTTTTCTAATAGTTACGTCAATAACATCTGTAACTTTTTCCTCAAAATCATCTTTATTTCTGCTTGTAATGTAAACGCCCTCTATATTATTTTCACTGACTGACTTTCTGACATTATCTAAAACTGTGGAATAGAAAATAATATCAACCAAAGTATTTTCTCTAATGTTGTTAATAATTTGATCGCCAGTATCATCATTATCAAGGTTTAAATCAATCAAAAATAAATCATACAATTTTTGATGCTCGGAGCTTGCTTCCTTGTCTTCGAATTCACTAATGCTTGTATATTTAGTTATATCGCAAACGAAGCCTTTATCTTCAAGATGCTCACTAATCACGCTTTCGTGGTTTTTGAAAAAAACTTGGTTATCGTCTATCCACAATACTTTATAAACTAATTTCATTTTTTCAACTCCCAAACAACATTAATTCCTTTTTCTTTATTGTTATTCAAAAAAATATTGCCATACATAGAATTAACAATTTTTTTAATATGGTGAAGCCCTAACCCAGATCCTTTTGTAGTAGTGAAGCCTTTCTGAAATACATCATTTATATTCTCAACGCTTGCATCTAACCCCTTACCGTTATCTTTAAATATTATTTGCTTGTTTTAAACAAAATATCTAAATTAGCTGCTTTAGCTTTTTTGGTATCTTCTGTCAATATCAAAACTATCATCAGTTGGTTCTCCATATGGATAAACCCTAAATCCATTGTTGTAAAGCATTATATTGCCAAAATTTACTGGCTCCACTCCCATGATTCTAGTAAAGTTATTTTTAGCACTTGTATTTAAATACAATAAAGTAATTGATGTGTTTTTAAGTGTTTGTAATTATTTGCTTCTTCAATGTCATAAATTAACATCCCTCTATCAGTAAGCTTTGATTTTATTATTTTTTCAGTTATTTCAACCTTGAGTTTAGTAGTTTTTAAAGTTAATAGTTTTACTAAGTCATTGGCAATAGGCTCTCCAATTTTGCTGCCATGTTTTATGATATAGATTTGAAAATTATTAGATTGCGTATTAACTTCAAATGGATTTATCAATTTATTCAAAGAACGTTTTAAAATGTCTATTTTGCTATTTTTCTTTACTTTATAACCTTTACTTTCATCATCACTCCACCTAGATCTTAAGTTAGAGATTTCTAGAATTACACCGTAATCAAAATCTTTATACTTACTTGGTAATAATTTAGTATGCTTAACCCCAATATTGGCAAACTCTGTTTGTGAATTTTTCTCAAAATCTCCCCAGTTAACATCTAACTGATGAACCTCATCAGAGTTTATTTTTCTTGTAATTAATTTAAGGTTTTTACCGAGCCTATCTGCTGAAAACCTGCCAATTCCCTTAGCACCAGCAAAACCTCTTTTTAAATTAATTCTATTACGATAGTCTTTATACCTATCGTCGAATCTTAACTCTTCATCTTCTTTATTATCTTTTTTTGCTGAATAAGCAACAAACAACCATTTATTTTTTAAATCATTCAAGCTCATGCCTTTGCCATTATCTCTAATAGTAATCTTATCTTCTTCAAAAACTATATCTACTCTAGTTGCATGGGCGTCATAAGAATTTTTAACTAATTCAAATATAGCAACTTGATCGTTAACAATTAAATCCTGTCCAATAATATTTTTTAATTCAGAGCTAATTTTAAATTCCATTACAGCATATCCTTTAAGGCCAACCCCGCTTGTTCGCTAAACAATGGCGGAATAGCATTACCGATTTGAGTGTATCTAGGAACTTCAAATTTTCGTCTATTACCACCGGTTGTATATTTACCTTTGAATTCATAACTATCAGGAAAAGATTGAATACGAGCATATTCTCTAACTGTTAATATTCTAGGTTCACAGTAGTGAATATAATCATCTGGCAAAGTAGTTAACGTTGGTGTACAAGACTTTTCACACAAAGGAACAATGGTGTGTTTTTTGAGGTTGTATTTCTTTCTTAACTCGTCGCTTATAGTTAAATTAGCTGTAGAATTATCTAAAATATATTGAAAGCGCTCAACAGTATCAACTCTATGCCGTGCAAATCTATGGCTATCTGCAACTTTATTAGTTAAGGGTCGCCCTTGTCTCATTAATTTTTGATAATTACTCTTTGGTTTTGAGTAAATACCCGCTTGAAAGCTTTGAGTGTCTGGAGAATCTTGCGTCCCGTTTATTTTGGTCAAATCAGAAATAGCATCGCTTAAAGATGTATTATCTGTTATTTTTTTAGATTTAAAAAAATCTGCTCTATTTTTGACAATAGAGTTAAAAAAATCTTGTGCCTGTCCATTTTTTGTCGCTATCAAAATAAATCTACGTCGTTTTTGTGGAATGCCATATTCTGAAAAATTAACAATCTCACCATGAACATCGTAGCCTAATTTTTGTAATTTTTTCCACACATATTCAGAATATGCTTCACCCCTAACATTTTCAAAAAATAATATTTTTGGTTGGACTAAATTAACAAATTCAACATAAGAATCAATAAGCTTATTGCGATTATCTTTTTCATTACGTCTACCAGCCATAGAAAATCCTTGACAAGGAGGGCCGCCAGCCACAAGATCAATAGTACCTCGCAAAGATTTTAATTTATCTGAGTATTTAGAAATTACAGTATTAATATCATGGTTTTTTAAGTCTAGCCAGTCAGGCCAATCAAAATGACTGCGCTTACCAATTAGATTATGCTTTAATGTAAGAAATGCATCCGCGTTTTTTTCAATAGCAAATAACCCTTTCCAACCAGATTTTTGCAGCCCAAGAGAAAGACCACCACAACCAGAAAATAAATCAATATATCTTACCATAACAAAACATTTTACTTTAATACCGTTTCTTTAAACTCTTAATAAAAGTTGTTGTATTATTTTTTTGCTGCCTTCTTTTTAGTGGCGGCTTTTTTAGGTGCTGCCTTTTTACGTTTTTTAGCTTTAGGCTTTAGCTTGCCAGAGATAGCTTTTTTACATTCTTCAAGGGTAAGATCAGCAGGATCTTTATCGCCAAAAACCTTCTTAATGGTAATATTTTTTTGACCCTTGCCTTTCTTTTTACCATTCCAAACATAAGGGCCAAAACGACCATTTAGAACTTGTATTTCACTGTCATCAAAAGTTTTAATAATACGCTCGGCATCAAATTTTTCTTTAGCTGCAATTAGTTCCAGGGCTGTTTCTAACGTTACCTCTTCAGGGGAAACCTCTTTTAGTGAAACATACTTTTTACCGTATTGGATATAAGGACCAAAACGCCCATAATTTGCTTTGATAACACCAAGGTCATCAGTTTCACCTACAGTACGTGGCATATTAAACAACTCTAACGCTTCATCTAAGGTGATAGTTTCGATATCTAATGTACCTCTAAGTGCGGCGAAAGTAGGCTTATCTTCGTCATCCTTGTGGCCAATTTGCGCGAACGCGCCATAACGACCAAAACGAACACTGACTGGTTTTCCAGATTTTGGATCTTCACCGAGCTCACGCATACCGTGCGTTTCTTCTCTTGAAATATCAGCGGCAGCTACGATTTGAGCGTGGAATGGCTCATAAAAATTCTTAACAACATTTTTCCAAGGTACATTTTTTGTTGCAACCGTATCAAAATCAGATTCTAATTTTGCAGTAAATTCGTAATCAATCATATTGCTGAAGTTCTTTACCAAGAAGTCGTTCAATAAATAAGCAACATTAGTTGGGAACAATTTATTTTTTTCCGCACCCGTAGTTTCACTTGGCTTTGATTCTACAACTTTACCTTCTTCAATTTCAATTAACTCATACTCACGTTCAAAACCCTCTCTGGTTTCTTTGGTGACATAGTTTCGATCTTGCACAGTTGATACCATGGTGGCAAATGTAGAAGGTCTGCCAATACCCATTTCTTCAATTTTTTTAACTAATGAAGCTTCGGTATATCTTGGTTTAGCACGTGAAAAACTTTCTCTTGCAGAGAAACTGGCTAACGTTAATTGTTCACCTTCTTGCAAATCAGGCAATAACTTATCATCGGCTGATAAGTAATCGTAAACCTTTAAAAATCCAAGGAAAGTTAGAATTTCGCCATTTGCCAAAAATATCTCTTGCGCATTTGACAGGCCAATTTTTATTTGTGTTTTTTGTAATTTAGCATCACTCATCTGAGATGCCAACGTGCGCTTATAAATCAAACTATACAGCCTTGCAGTTTGCTCATCTACGCCATAAATACTTGACTTGGTTAAGTCAGTTGGGCGAATGGCTTCATGTGCTTCTTGAGCGCCAGAATCTTTAGTTTTAAAACGTCTTTCACTATGATACTCAGCACCAAACTCTTGCTCAATCACTTTACCTGCCGCCTCAATAGCTGTTTCAGACAAAGTAAATGAGTCTGTTCTCATGTAGGTAATTGAACCTTCACGATATAGATTTTGTGCAATAGTCATGGTCTGTTTAACTGAAAAACCAAGTTTTTGCGACGCCTCTTGCTGCAATGTAGAAGTAATAAATGGTGCTTTTGGAGAGCGCTTAGATGGCTTCTTTTCAATAGAAGAAACAGTTAAATCTGATGATAAAAGTTTGATTGCAAATGCCAAAGCCTCATCTTTTGAATCAAAGTCTTTGTTTAATTTAACATCAACTACTTCGCCATTATCACTAACCAATTCTGCCTTGACTTTATAAGTCGAAATAGAAGTATGTTTGGTGATTTCACGCTCTCTCTCAACCACCAATCGCATCACTGGAGATTGAACACGTCCTGCTGAACGCGCACCTGAAATCTTGCGCCAAAGCACTGGGGAGATTTCAAAACCCACTAGTCGGTCAATAATACGACGCGCTTGCTGTGCATCAACTAAATCATAGTCTACGGTTCTTGGATTAACAATCGCATTAGTAATTGCACCTTTGGTAATTTCGTGAAAAACAATTCTAGGGGTGTCTCTTGGTAATTTTAATGCTTCTAACAAATGCCAAGCAATGGCCTCACCCTCACGATCCTCGTCCGTTGCGAGATAAATTTTTTCTGCGGTTTTGACGGCTTTGCGCAATTCGGCAACAACTTTCTTTTTGTCAGCTGTTACTTCATAAGTTGGCTCAAAGTTGTTCTCAATGTCAATGCCCATGTTTTTCTTTGGCATATCGCGGATATGGCCGATACTAGACTTAACCACATAATCTTTGCCTAGAAATTTTTCAATCGTCTTGGCCTTGGCGGGGGACTCGACAATTACTAAATTTTTAGCCATTATTGTAAAGTACGTTTTTCGTCAAGAAAAACAATGGACTCAAGCCATTGCGCTGATATCTCACCTTCGACACTATTACCTAGCACCATCATTACCACCCATTTAAGATCTTCTAAGTCAATTTTTGCTTCGCCCAATGACATCACTTGTTCAATAATCATTTCGCGCTGATTGGCATCTAGCTGGCCAATATTTTCCATGAATAATAAAAATCCACGTGATTTTGAATCCAATTTTTTCTGTTCAGCTTCCGAATAAATTCGCATGCTTGACCGATATACAGTACTAAAAGGCTTAATCTTTCCATCTTGTAAAGCAGCTATATTTTCAAGCCAATTTAATGCCTTATCAATACCAATAACATCAAAACCTGCATCAAATAAATGAGCTTTTAATTCAATATCATCGATTTCATGGGCGTCATTATATTCTGCCTCTTCGAAAAGATAATCAAACATATAAGTTAAAACATCGAGAATATTATGCGTCATATTGCTTTATTTAATTAATATATAGCCTTGCGAGCTGGTTCTTTCAATCTGGCCGTTAAGCTCTAGTAACAACAACTCTTGTGTTACTAGTTGTGGGCTAAGCTTGGTTTTTTCAACCAATTGATCAACCGTCAAAGCCTCATAGCTGAGACATTTTAATACGTTAAACCCTGTTTTGTCCACCTGTTTTGTTGATTGACTGGTTTTTAGGGGTGACATATTACCCAATAATCCCTCAGGCAACTCATTAATAATGTCATCAATACTACTGGTTAATTTTGCGCCTTGCTTGATTAAATCATGACAACCTTCGGCTAATGGGTTGTGGATTGAACTAGGAATGGCGAATACCTCCTTGCCTTGATCAGCGGCTAGCTTTGCAGTAATCATGGTGCCACTTTTAATGCTAGCCTCTACCACTAGTGTGCCTAAGCTCAATCCACTAATAATGCGATTACGCCTTGGAAAATTACTTGCAATTGGCGCTGTCCCAATACAAAATTCAGAAACCAGTGCGCCCTGTAGTGAAATTTGATGCGCCAAGGATTTGTGCTTAGCAGGATAAATTCTATCCAGCCCTGTACCACAAACTGCAATGGTGTTTGCTTGTGCTTCTAATGCACCAATATGCGCCTGCGCATCAATACCGCTAGCCATGCCTGAAGTAATAACCAGCCCAAGATTTGCCAGCTGATTAGCAAATTGATATGCGTTTTGCTTACCACCTGTACTCGGATTTCTACTACCAACAATAGCGAGCTGTGGCTTGGATAAACAAGAAACATCGCCTCTGACATATAATAAAGGTGGCGGATCAGCAATGGTTTTTAGTTGTGATGGGTAATTCTCATCAATCAATGTTAGCATGTGACAATCATCACCCTCAAGCCAATCAAGATCAGCCTGCACTAAGGATGTATCTGTTGTGGCCAAATATTCTAAAGTGGGCTTGCGAAATAATCCCGAGTTGAGCCTTTCAGTATGGCTTGAAGAAAACACCTGTTGTGGCGATTCAAAATATTGTAAAGCTTTATAAAATGTTTTAACACCTAAATGTGGCGCCTTTAATAACAACAACCAGTAGACTAAATCCATTAGATCCTAATAATAACCTTTGAATGCTTGTTATTGTAGCACTTTATGACAATGATAGAATCTGTCAATTATTAGAATCTATATTCATCACTGTGAATGCAAGTCTCGTTAAGTTATGGTAAAATTGCAAGATTTTATTGAGCGATATTCATTATGAAGCAAAAGAGGACCTTCCAACCGAGTGTTATTAAACGTAAACGTAAGCACGGTTTCAGATCAAGAATGAGCACCAAAGCAGGTCGCGCAGTTGTTAATGCACGTAGAAGAAAAGGACGTAAGCGTTTAACAGCTTAATACCGATCTGTAAATGTCTTTTAGATTAACCCGCCAATCTAAAATATTAAAATCTAGTGAATATAAATCCATTTTCAATAATGGCAATATGACTAGGGGGAAATATTGGCAGGTTATGGCTATTAAGACAGGCACAACTAAAGCCAAACTTGGGCTTGCTATTTCTAAAAAAGTACACCGTCTAGCGATTGAAAGAAATCGCTTTAAACGTATTGCGCGTGAAACTTTTCGATTGCAGCAAGCTGAATTTAAAAATTGGGAATTTGTTGTCATGGCAAGACATGTCAAAACTGCAAATAACGCCACTATTGCACAAGATTTATTAATGCTACTGACTAAAGTGGCCACTAAATAATGCGCTATTTATTGCTTATTCCAATCAAATTTTATCAGCTATTTATTAGTCCAATACTTGGCTCTAATTGTCGATTTCAACCGACTTGCTCTCAATATGCTTATGATGCCGTTAAGGATCATGGATTTTTTAAAGGCTTTGCCTTGAGTGCAAAACGTATCAGTAAATGCCATCCTTGGCATGATGGCGGATATGATCCAGTACCAAAAAAAATAATTTAACTTAACTTAAAAATACCGATGAACAATCAAAAATTTTTCCTTATTGTTGCCATTCTTCTTAGTTTATTCTTGCTTAATGAGCAGTGGGATAGACAACATGCCGTTGATGCTAATGGAAATTTAATCTACCAGACACAAACTGCAAATACAGCGACCAATGCTACCTCTAATACAAATGATCAGGCGCTTAATGTGCCAAGTGCCATCAGCACAACATCAACTACAGCGGATGTACCTGTTGCTAAAGAAACTAATAGCGGCTCTTTTATCACTGTTAATACTGATTTACTAACGCTAGAAATTAGTCACAAAGGTGGTACCATCATCAACGCATGGCTCAATGATTACCCAATTGAACTTGGATCTGAGCCTAAGTTTCAATTATTAAGCGATAAATCTGGTGAGCTTTTCCAGGCGCAAAGTGGCTTGCTACCAAGTAAGAAAATGCCGACGCATCATTCATTCTTTAGCTCGGGTCAAAGTTATTATCAAATGCAGGGTGATAGCTTAGTTGTGCCTTTGGTTTGGAAAAGTGAGAATGGTACGGTTGTTACCAAAAACTATCACTTCACTAGGGGTAGTTATGTTGTTAATGTAGATTACCAAGTGAGCAACAACTCTAACAACGCAGTTGATGTTACAAGCTATACACAACTGGTTCGCAACGCTTTAGACCAGTCAAACATGATGATGCCTACCTATACAGGTGGTGCAAAATATGATGATCAAGAAGTTTTTGAAAAAATAGCATTTGATGAGTTTGATGAGCAGCCAAAAACCACTTCTAAAGGTGGTTGGATGGCTATGATTGAGCATTATTTCTTTGTTGCCATAATTCCTGAAGCACAAAATACTCATAATTACTCTTCTAAAATTAACAACGGAAAATACTTATTAACCATTGTTAATCCTGCTCAAAGTGTTGCAGCAGGTACTACTACAACACTTAATACAAATGCTTTGTACATAGGTCCGAAAGAACAAGAACGCATTGATAGCCTGGCGCCAGGCTTAGACAAAACAGTTGACTACGGTATTTTATTTATTATTGCCAAGCCGTTATCAGAAGTGTTGCATTGGATATATTCATTTGTACAATCGTGGGGTTATGCGATTATCATTCTAACAATTTTAATCAAGCTGGCCTTTTACAAGCTTAGTGAGAAGTCTTACCGCTCAATGGCTGGCATGAGAAAACTATCTCCAAGACTGGCCAAGCTAAAAGAAACTTATGGTGATGACAAGCAAAAAATGGGTCAAAAAACCATGGAGCTGTACAAGAAGGAAAAGATCAATCCTGCTGCAGGTTGTTTGCCGATCTTAGTACAGATCCCAGTGTTCATCTCTCTTTACTGGGTGCTATTAGAAATGGTTGAGCTACGCCAAACACCATTCTGGTACTTGCTAGATCTTTCAGCGCCAGATCCATTCTATATTCTTCCATTGATTATGGGTGTTTCTATGTTTGTACAACAGAAACTTAACCCGCCGCCGCCTGATCCAATGCAGGCCAAAATTATGATGGCACTACCATTTGTATTTACAATTTTTTTCCTATGGTTCCCATCAGGATTGGTACTTTACTGGGTAGTTAACAACATCTTATCAATTACACAGCAATGGATTATCAACAAGAGAATTAATGGCTAATATCATCACTTCGGTTGATGACTACCAATTTTGGCGAGATCAGAAGCTTGCTAATGCTGCCATTCATGTTGAAGACTGCTTAATAGAAGTTAGTGATCCTGAACAATTAACGCAAGTTGAAAAGAATCAGATTGTTACTTTATGCGAGCGCAATAACTTTGCATTATTTCAAACGTCACCATTGCAAAATTATGAAACAAGCTTAGTCAAATTTAATCAGCAGTTTGGCTTACAAGCCTTTGATCAACACTTATATGTAAAAGATCAAGGTTTGGCGCATATTACTCAAAGCAGCCAAAAAGATCAGGCTGAATTTATTCCTTATACCAATCGTGCGATTGGTTGGCATACTGATGGCTATTACAACGCTGTAAAAAATAGAATTCGTGCGTTCTCTTTATTTTGTGTCAACCCTGCGCAAACTGGCGGAGAAAACAATTGGATTGACCATCAAATGGTTTACTTACTATTAAGAGAGCAAAACCCAGATGTGGCTAAGGCGCTAATACATGCAAAAGCTATGAGCATTCCAGCACATACTGTTGATGGAAAAATAAGACGCGAAACATCTGTCGGCCCAATTTTCTTCATCGATGAATTAACCAATCAACTATCAATGCGTTACACGCAACGAAAGAAAAACATTGAATTTTATAACTCGGATGAAATCAAACAAGCAGTTGAGCTACTTGACCAACTACTGGCCGATACTACCGAGTATCATTTTTCACACACTATGAACGCCAACCAAGGCTTGATTTGCAATAACATCTTACACAAGCGCACTGCATTTATAGAGTCACCCGATTCGCCAAGACTAATGCTACGCGGACGTTATTTTAATAAGATCCAATAAAGGGTTATAATTATTCACATGATTACCAATCATCAGCTGGATAGTGCAACACAAAACCCTTCCGAGAACTTCAATCAACGTCCGTTAAATGCCGAAATAACGCTGATTGTTATTCACAATATATCATTACCGCCTTCTAAATTTAATAACTCTTATATTGAAGATTTCTTTACCAATAAGCTCGACACTAGCAAGCATGATTATTTTAAGACAATTGAGGGTGTTAAGGTATCTACTCATTTGCTAATCAAACGTGATGGGTCGATTATTCAATTTGTAGATTTTGACCAGCGTGCCTGGCATGCGGGCAACTCAATTTATAATAATACTGCTGATTGTAACAATTATTCTATTGGTATCGAGCTAGAAGGATCTGATGATATCAACTACGAAACAAAACAATATCAATCGTTAAATCACGTATTATCAACTTTAAAATCTCACTATCCAATTACCAATGTTGTTGGTCATAGTGATATCGCTCCGGGTAGAAAAACCGATCCCGGGCCTGCATTTGAATGGAGTCAATTAACATGAACTTATTAAACAAAGCCTATCTGCGTGCTAAAAAAATTAAACTGATTATATTTGATGTAGATGGTGTACTTACCGATGGTGGACTTTACTTTTCCGATGACGGTACAGAAATAAAACGTTTCAACTCATTAGACGGACTGGGCATTAAATTATTAAAAGAATATGGTGTTGAGCCTGCAGTGATCAGTGCAAGAAACACACCAAATGTTGCCCATCGAATGAATAATTTAAATATTGAACATTTTTATCAAGGTCAAAGTGACAAGCTAATTGCATTTAATGAGCTATTGGCTAAGTTGTCACTGACTGCAGAGCAAGTGGCCTATGTGGGTGATGATATTGTTGATTTACCAGTGATGCGTAAAATCGGCTTGCCAATTGCAGTTGCCAATGCACATGAACTGGTCAAAGAAAATGCCTGCATTGTTACCGATAAAAAAGGTGGCCATGGCGCAGTGAGAGAGGTGTGTGATTTTATTTTAAAATCTCAAGAGAATTACGATCTAGCAATGGCTAAATATTTGCTTTGACCGCTTTTCAACAACTCTGTTACGATGCGCTTGAACAATACGTTCCCGCAGGTTCTGTCATTACCTATAAAGGTTTGGCCAAACTAATCAACCACCCCAATGCTTATAGAGCAGTTGGATCTGCCATGAATAAAAACCCCTTTGCACCCAGGATACCCTGTCATCGAGTGGTTAAATCAAATGGAGATCTGGGCGCTTATGCTTTTGGATTGGCGCTCAAACAAAAACGCCTTCAAAAAGAAGGCGTTCAAGTGTTCAACAATAAAATTGTAAATTTTGATGAAATTTGCGTTTAACGCTTCTTGCCTCTCATCTTAGAAATCAATTGTAATTGCGCCATAGACTCAGCTAAAGCAGCCTGAGTAGAAGTAATATCTTGATCCGTATCAGCATTAGCCATTTCGTCTTCTGCTCTTTGTTTTGCTTCTAATGCTTTAGACTCATCCAAATCATACGCACGAATAGCTGTGTCAGAAAAAATAGTTACAACCGTTGGCTGCACTTCAACAATACCACCAGAAACGTAAATTGACTCAACACCGCTCTCAGTTTCCACACGAACTTCACCAGGACGCAGTGTTGACAAAAGTGGTAAATGCTGAGGATAAATACCTAACTCGCCGCTATTACCAGGAGCAAATACACACTTAGCTGTTCCTGAATATAACGACTCAGTAGCACTTACGATATCAACATGAATCATTGACATTTACACTTTCCCTGCAGCAGCTTTTTCACGAACTTCTTCAATAGAGCCCATCATGTAGAATGCTTGCTCTGGAAGATCGTCTAACTCACCATCAAGAATCGCCTTAAAGCCAGAAATTGTATCTTTAAGAGAAACATATTTACCTGGAGAGCCTGTAAATACTTCAGCAACGAAGAACGGCTGAGATAAGAAACGCTGAACTTTACGTGCACGTGATACAGATTGCTTATCTTCTTCAGATAATTCATCCATACCCAAAATTGCAATAATATCTTTTAATTCTTTATAGCGCTGCAACACACCTTGTACACCACGAGCCACTTCATAGTGCTCTTCACCAACAATTAATGGATCAAGCTGACGAGAAGTTGAATCTAGCGGATCTACTGCAGGGTAAATACCCAATTCTGCTACTTGACGAGACAATACAACCGTTGCATCTAAGTGAGCAAATGTTGTTGCTGGAGATGGGTCAGTTAAGTCGTCTGCTGGTACGTATACCGCCTGAATTGATGTAATTGAACCCTTCTTAGTAGAAGTAATACGCTCCTGTAATGCACCCATTTCTGAGGCTAGCGTAGGCTGGTAACCTACTGCAGAAGGCATACGACCTAATAGTGCTGATACTTCAGTACCCGCAAGCGTGTAACGATAAATGTTATCAATGAACAATAATACATCACGGCCTTCGTCACGGAAATACTCAGCCATTGTTAAGCCAGTTAATGCAACACGCAATCTGTTTCCCGGTGGCTCATTCATTTGGCCGTAAACTAACGATACTTTATCAAGTACGTTTGATTCTTTCATCTCGTGGTAGAAATCGTTACCTTCACGAGTACGCTCACCAACACCAGCAAATACTGAATAACCTGAGTGCTCGATCGCAATGTTACGAATAAGCTCCATCATGTTTACTGTTTTACCAACACCAGCACCGCCAAATAAACCAACTTTACCACCTTTAGCAAACGGACAAACTAAGTCAATTACCTTAATACCGGTTTCTAATAATTCTGCAGCAGGAGCAAGCTCATGATAAGCGGGCGCAGGACGATGAATAGCCCACTGTGTTTCAGCGCCAACATCACCAGCATTGTCAATTGGCTCACCTAGCACGTTCATGATACGACCCAAAGTTTTAGTACCTACTGGTACTTGAATTGGAGAACCCGTATTTGTTACTTCAAGACCACGTTTCAAACCTTCTGAACCACCCATAGCAATACCACGAATCGTGTTATCACCCAGCTGTTGCTGTACTTCAATAGTAAGGCCTGTTTGCGTAACAATCAAGGCATCATAAATATTTGGAACGTTATCTGCCTGAAACTCGACATCAATAACCGCGCCAATAATTTGTGTAATTTTTCCGCTGCTCATTTTGCTTTTCCTTTTTTTAAATCTTTATTTTTAAATTTTATACTGCTGACGCGCCACTTACAATCTCAGAAATTTCCTGAGTAATTGCTGCCTGTCTTGCTTTGTTGTAAACCATCTCTAACTCATCTACCATGTCACCAGCATTATCTGTTGCACTCTTCATGGCAACCATTCTAGATGATTGCTCACAAGCAATGTTTTCAACTAAACCTTGATAAACAAGTGCTTCAATATATCTAACTAACAATGCGCTTAATGCTTCTTCAGCGTCTGGCTCATAAATATAATCCCAACGATGATCCACACCTTCAGCATCAGATGCAACCATTGGAATCAACTGCACCGTTGTTGGCACTTGGGTCATGGTGTTGGCAAATCTATTGTAGGCGACTGACAATTGCTGAAATTCATCTTTGTCATAAGCATCTAACATTACTTTAACTGTACCCAACAGGTCATCAAAATGTGGCGCATCACCCAAATCTGTTAAGACAGACTTAATGGTTAAGCCAGAATTTTTGAAAAAAGCGGTAGCTTTTTTTCCAATCGTACAAATGTCAACTTCAATGCCTTTAGCTTGATAGCCTGCAACTTGCTTTAAAATACTTCTAAACAAGTTAGTATTTAGACCGCCACACAAACCTCGATCACTCGAGATGATAATAATACCAACACGCTTAAGCTCACCAACCTCTTTCATATAAGGATGCTCGAACTCAGGATGTGCGTTTGCTAAATGACCAATCACCTTGGTGATTTTTTCAGAATAAGGGCGTGATGCCTCCATTCTATTTTGGGCCTTTTTCATTTTAGACGCAGCCACCATTTCCATGGCCGAAGTGATCTTCTGAGTATTTTTAATACTCGCGATCTGCGTCCTAATTTCCTTTCCAGCTGCCATATTATTTAATTACCAAGTGTGGTTTGCCTTGAAATCGTCAATTGCCGCTTGTAACTTGTTAGCAATATCGTCGTTGTATTCACCGTCTTTGCTAATTTCATCCATTAACGCAGTTTGGTTTGACTTCATGTAGTTTAATAAAGCTTCTTCAAAATCAACAACTTTATTTGCATCAATATCATCTAGCGAGCCAGAGTTAGCAGCAAATAATGAGGTTGCAAGCTCGGCCACTGATAGCGGAGAGTATTGCTTTTGCTTCATCAATTCTGTTACACGCTGACCACGATCAATTTGTGCTTTTGTTTCAGCATCAAGATCTGACGCAAACTGAGCGAATGCTTGTAATTCACGGTACTGGGCTAAGTCTAAACGAATACCGCCACCTAATTTCTTAATGATATTTGTTTGCGCTGCACCACCAACACGAGATACTGACAAACCAGCGTTAATCGCTGGTCTTACACCAGCGTTAAACAAGTCAGTTTCTAAGAAGATCTGACCATCAGTAATTGAAATTACGTTTGTTGGTACGAATGCTGATACGTCGCCACCTTGAGTCTCAATAATTGGTAATGCTGTTAATGAGCCAGTCCTACCTTTTACTTCGCCGTTAGTCATCTTCTCAACGTACTCAGCGTTTACACGCGATGCACGCTCTAATAAACGAGAGTGTAAGTAGAATACGTCGCCTGGGTAAGCTTCACGTCCCGGTGGACGCTTAAGCAATAATGATACTTCACGGTAAGCCCATGCTTGTTTAGTTAAATCATCATAAACAATCAATGCATCTTCACCACGATCACGGAAGTATTCAGCCATTGAACAACCTGCATATGGTGCGATGTATTGTAGTGCTGGAGATGACGCTGCACCTGCATTAACGATGATTGTATTCTCTAAAGCACCGTGCTCTTCTAATTTACGAACCACTGCTGCCACTGATGAGTCTTTTTGACCAATCGCAACATAAACACAACGAATACCCGTGTCTTTTTGATTGATAATTGCATCAATCGCAACGGCTGTTTTACCTGTTTGACGATCGCCAATAATAAGTTCACGCTGACCACGGCCAACTGGAACCATTGCATCAATTGCTTTAACACCTGTCTGAATCGGCTGGTCAACTGACTTACGCTCAATTACACCTGGTGCCATGATTTCTAAGGGAAGCGAGGCTGTTGTTGCAATTGCACCTTTGCCGTCAATTGGCTGGCCTAATGGATTCACAACACGTCCTAACATTGCTTTACCAACTGGTACTTCTACCAATCTGTTAGTACACTTAACAATATCGCCTTCTGAAAGGTGAAGGTAATCACCTAATACAACCGCACCAACTGAATCTTGCTCAAGGTTAAGTGCCATTCCAAAAGTGTTACCCGGGAATTCAAGCATTTCACCAAATTGAACGTCAGCTAAACCGTGGATTTTAACAATACCGTCACTAACACTTACGATTCTGCCTTCTGTGCGAGCTTCTGAACCAAAGTCAAAACCTTCTATTTGTTTTTTAATTAAATCACTAATTTCGCTGGCGTTTAATTGCATAACTCTTCCTTTTATATAAATTTATAATTAATGTGTTGTTAGACGTAAGTTAAGCTCATCTGTGCGAGCTTTGATTGATAAATCAATCACTTTGTCCCCTAGTTTTATAATCAGACCGCCAACCAGCGACTCATCAATAGTTGTTTCAATACTTACACTAGCGTTGTACTTCTCACTAAGATCCTTGACAATATTTTTCTCTTCAGTAGCAGTCAGCTTATAGGCGCTAATCACGCTAAACGCTTTTGCATCGTCAAACGAATTTGATCGATCTTCGAACAAAGACAAGATACTTGGTAATGCTGCAGCTCGATCATTCGCTAAAATTAATGATAAAAATTCATTTTCTTTGGTGTTTAATTTACGATTAATAACACTGGCAACAAGACTCTGAATAGCGCTACTTTTATCTTGCTTTGAAACACTTGGTGAATCTAGGTAAACTTGCATTTGATCATCCGCAACTAACACTGCAGATGCTTCTAATACAGTCTTCCAATCATCATGAGACTTATCCTGCTGAGCAATTGAAAAAACTGCATTTGCGTAAGGTTTGGCGATTGTAACTAATTCCATAATCGTTTACTATAGCGTTTGAGACAGTTTAGATAACATGTCTTTGTGCGTCTTGCTATCTACTTCTTTAGACAACACTGCATTAACACCTTGCATAACTAATGCCGATACTTGCTCTTGTAGTTCATTACGGACACGAGCGGTATCTTGCTCAAGCTCTGCGCTAGCAGCTGACTTAACTTTGTCAGCAGTTTGAATCGCAACATCCTTAGCTTCTTCAACCATATTAGATGCTTGCTTAGACGCGTTAGCGATAATCTCTGCCGCCTGATCTTTAGACTGGCTGATTAACTCTTGCGCTGCTTGCTCAGCTTCTGCTTGCTCAGATAAACCACGTTCCGCTGCAAGTAAACCAGCTTCGATACGCTTTTGACGCTCTTCCATGGCTGCAATTAGCGGCGGCCAAACATATTGTTTGACCATATAGATAAAAATGAAAAATGCAATTGATTGACCAATTAATGTAGCATTTATATTCATGAGGGCTTACCTTTACTTAAGAATTAAAAAACGTCAAATAGCTTATGCTACAGCAAACAGTACGTATAGACCTAAACCAACAGCAATCATTGGTACCGCATCTACAAGACCCATGAAAATAAAGAACTGAGTTCTTAACATTGGAATTAGCTCTGGTTGACGTGCTGCACCTTCTAGCACTTTAGCACCCAATAGACCAATACCAATCGCTGCACCTAGTGCACCCATGCCCATCATAATACTGCCTGCTACATATAAAATTGCGCTTGTTTCATCCATCTTACTTCTCCTGTGATATTAAATAAAAAATTAAAAATTAGTGTTCGTTGTCGTGTGCCATATCCATGTACACGATTGTTAGTGTCATGAAAATAAAGGCTTGTAAGGTAATAATCAAGATGTGGAACAATGCCCAACCAACTTGCAATATACCGCCAAATACGCCAAATCCAATACCTACACCATACATAATAGCAATTAGGATAAAGATAATTTCACCGGCGTACATATTACCAAATAAACGCAACGCTAATGAGATTGGCTTAGAAATTAAAGCAACACCTTCTAATAAAAGGTTAGCAGGAAGACCCCACTTGCCAAATGGATGGAATAATATTTCTGCAAAAAATCCGCCTAAGCCTTTGTGCTTAATACTGTAGTACACAATCAAGATAAAGATTGAAATTGCCATACCAAAAGTAATGTTTGGATCTGTTGATGGCACAACTTTAAAGAAGGCTGCGTGCGGATCTCCACCCATCGCTTCCACTGAAAGTGCCGCTATTTGTGGCAACCAGTCAACTGCAATAAGATCCATCGCATTCATTAAGAAAATCCAGGCAAAAATAGTTAGTGCCATTGGCGCTACGAGTTTGTTTTTGTGCTTGAATGAATCACGAACACTGAAATCGATAAATTCAATCACCATTTCAATGAAATTTTGAAATCCTGAAGGAACGCCTGTCGTTGCTTTTTTACCTGCTGAACGGAAAACAACATAAAAGATTAAGCCGGTTACTAACGACCAGAACATAGAGTCTACGTTTAGCGACCAAAATCCCATGCTTGCAGCTTGCTCAGCAGTATGCGCAAACTGCCATTGACCGTCAAACTGACCATACGTCAAGTTTTGCAAATGGTGCTTAATATATTCTGAAGATGTTATTGTTTCAACTGACATTTTTGTAAAAAGCAAAACCCAAATTAATTATAAAAAAACTCACTACAACACTCAATGGATCATACTGCTGCATAGCAAACACTAACAATAGTCCAACCAACATAAGTCTTTCTATCAACGAAATCCTAGCTAGATTAATTACTTGCTTAGGATCCATGATATTCTTATGCGTTAGTTGGCGCATTCGCCAATTAAGTAGGCCTTGATTTAGTACCGCAATCAAAACGCCAGCAATGTATTCCATAGATCGCAACATTATATACTATCAATTATTCACTTTTTAATAAAAAACAGTGATCTTTAATTGTTTTTTAATCAACTGCATTATGGTTTTATAATGCTCTTGATAGACTTAAAGTTTGACTCAATAATAATCACGTTTTGAACTAATTCTACTGAAGAGAGAAGATATGGCACATGTTGTCGTTATTGGTGCAAGTACGGACGGATTGCCTTTTGCTTACGATATAAAAAAACGTTAGGTGATGGTCATAATGTGACTGTTATTTCTAACAATCCAAACTGTAATTTCATTCCATCAAATCCTTGGTTGGCCGTTGGCTGGCGCAATGAAGATGACATAAGCTTCGAATTAGAACCACGCCTATCTCGTAAAGATATTGATCTTATAGTTGGAGAAGCAACAGAGATTAAACCAAACGATAATCAAGTTATGGTTGGTGATCAAGTCGTTGATTACGACTATTTGGTATTGGCGACCGGCCCACAATTAGCCTTTAATGAAATTGACGGACTAGGTCCAGAGGGTCACAGCGTATCTATCTGTACCACAGCACACGCAAAAATTGCCTCTAGCGAATGTGGGAGGCCTTTTGTAAAAATGGTGGCGGCCCAATCGCTGTAGGCGCGGTTCAAGGTGCCTCTTGTTTTGGTCCGGCTTATGAATTTGCCTGCATTATGGATACCGATTTGAAAAAACGCGGTATTCGCGACAAATGTCCAATAACCTTTATTACAGCTGAGCCTTATATTGGTCACTTAGGTTTAGGTGGTGTTGGTGATTCTAAAGGGCTACTTGAATCTGAATTTAGACAACGTCATATCAAATGGATTACCAATGCAAAAGTAACTTTGGTTACTGCTGATACGGTCAATGTTGACGAAGTCAATGATGAAGGAAAAACTATTAAAACCCATGAAGTTGCCACCATGCATACAATGATGCTACCGGCCTTTAAAGGGGGGTTGACACTGTTTCAAAATTAGCAGAAATTGATGCAGGCTATGTTAATCCACGTGGTTTTGTGATGATTAATGATTATCAACAATCACCTGTTAAAGAAAACATTTTTTCAGTCGGCGTTAATATCGCCATCCCGCCTGTTGAAGCCACGCCAGTTATGTGTGGTACGCCAAAAACAGGCTACATGATTGAATCAATGGTGACTGCTGTAGTGCACAATCATCCCTACTTGGAACGCGGTTTGTATTGCTGACATGGGCGATACTGGTGCGGCATTTGTTGCCATGCCTAAGATTCCACCCAGAAATGTCACTTGGGCAAAAAAAAGGCAAGATGATGCATTTGGCTAAAATTGCTTTCGAAAAGTTCTTTATTCGTAATATGAAAACAGGAAATTCTGAGCCATCCTATCAAAAGTACATCTTTAAGATGTTAGGCATTGAACGTTTAAAAAAGAAATAGATTAGTTAAAAAGAGCCGCGAAAGCGGCTTTTTTTTTGGATATTACTTTGCTCTACTGGCAGAAATCATTTCTTCTGCAGCCAATCTGGCTTTATCAGTAATAGTTGCACCGCCCACAATACGCGCCACCTCTTCCACTCGCTGATCATCTGTAAGCTGGATAACAGTTGTTTGTACGCTATCATCTTGCTGAACCTTACTAACTTGTAGGTGTTGGTGGCCAAAGGCAGCTACTTGAGCCAAATGCGTGATACAGATAATTTGATAATTCTTTGCTAAATCCTGCAATTTTTTACCCACTACTTCTGCAACTGCACCACTGATACCCACGTCTACTTCGTCAAAAATCAGGGTTGGTGTATATTCACTATCACTGCCTACTACTGAAATAGCCAACGAAATGCGTGATAACTCACCGCCAGAAGCTACTTTTTTAAGTAGGCTGAATTCCTGTCCCATATTGGTTTTCACCAAAAATTCTACACTTTCGTTGCCGTTTAAATGTACCCCGTTGGGCTTTTCATTAAGCCCCACTTTAAATTCACTGCCTGGCATGCCTAATACTTGCATGGCTTCAGTCACCAGATTTGACAACTCTTGTGATTTCTTAATTCTAGCCTTGGTTAAGATTTGCGCCTTAAGCTGATAACGATCATTAATCTCTAAAAGCTGGCCGCTCATTTCTTCAATAGAATTTGCTCCACCGCCAATCTCATCTAATTTTTGTTCAATCTGATCACGTGCTGTTAGCAGGGCTTCAATTTGACAATCATGCTTTCTAGCCAAGCCGTACAATTCAGAAATTCGCTCTTCCATTTCTGCTGCGCTTTGCTCGTTAGTTGAAAGTTTACTTAAATATTGGGTTAGCTCATAAACCGCCTCTTGGGTTTGCACTTGTGCTGAGCTAATTAATTCAAAACCCATTTTCAGTTTTTCATCCATCTCCAGCGCTTCAGACAGGCTGGCACTTAAGGACAATAGCTGTGCATTGGCGCCAGATTCAGCTTCCAACTGCGCCAATACATTGGAAGTTTTTTCAGTAATTGTTTGTGCATTAGCACTAATTTTAAAATCTGCCTCAATACTATCAAGCTCATCTTGATTAAGCATCGCTTCATTGAGCTCTTTAAGCTGATGAGAGTAAAGCGCCTGTTGCCGCTCAATAAGATCTTGATTATTACTTAATTGATCAATCTTATCAGCCAGTGCTTTATATTCTTTAACAATCGAATTGAGGGCGCTTTTATCTGTTTCTAGTTGTGCAAACCCATCTAATAGTTGCAATTGCTGATCAGGGCGTAATAACAACTGGTGTTCATTCTGACCATGCATGTCAATCAGTAAATCGCCCAGCTCTCGAACAATTGACAATGGCGAGCTACTGCCATTAATAAAGGCTTTAGAGCGTCCATCACTGGTAATCACGCGGCGCAAAATACACTCACCCTCATCTTCCAGAGAATGCTCTGCTAAAAAACGTTGAACTGCTTGATTTTGATCCACGGAAAAAGCCGCACTCACATCGGCTTTATCTTTGCCATGACGTACTAAGTTTGAATCAGCACGAACACCGAGTGACAAGCTCAATGCCTGCAAAAGAATAGATTTTCCCGCGCCTGTTTCACCCGTAACTGTACTCATACCTGGCTCGAAAGACAGGTCTAGAGTTTCAACAACGGCTAAATTTTTAACAGATAACTGCGATAACATGATTTATACAGGCTTACGAGAGCTTAGATCCCCAGTGTAATTTTGAACGAATAATTTCAAAATAATCATAATCTTTTGGATGAAGCAAATGAATAAAACTATCATGCTGACGCAAACGAACCTCTTGTCCAGGCGCTACTGGAAAGGACTCTTGGCCATCAATGTGTACGCTCACACCTTTACTAGATTCTTTAATATGTACAACAATTTCGCTACCACCCGGCACAAGTAGCGGACGATGACTCATGGTATGTGGGCAAATTGAAACCAAACCAATTGCATTAACACCTGGATGCATAATAGGTCCGCCGCTAGAAAGTGCGTAAGCAGTAGAGCCTGTAGGCGTGGTAACAATCAAGCCATCAGCGCGCTGATTATTAACAAATTTGTCGTCAATGTAAATATCAAATTCAATCATCTTCAGCGCATCTTGACGATTAACCACTGCATCATTAAGCGCCACACTTTGATAAACAACCTGACCATCTTGCTCGATTTGGCAAGATAGCAAGCAACGCTCCTCTTTGGTATATTCACCTTCTAATACTTTAGAAACCATGTCAAACATTTGCCCAACAGATACATCAGCCAAAAATCCAAGACGCCCAAGATTAATGCCCAAAATTGGAATGTTGTTATCAACAAAAGTACGGGCAGTATTTAAGATAGACCCATCACCGCCCACCACAATAATTAAATCTGCCTGCTCGGAAATTAACTCCTTTCCCTCAACCACACCAACGCCGCGCCCTTCTAAAAACGCGCGTAGCTCTTCTGCCGTGCCTTTGCTGACAGAATCATTGGGTTTGCTAATGATGCCAATTGTATTAAACATTTTCTTAATCACTCAAGGTTGAATTCTTTAAAATAACCACTATATAACTGGCTACAAATATACATTAATTGGACAACAAGATGACAAAAAAACAAGAGCAAGAAGAGAACGTTGAAAAAGTTGAAGACGAAAACATTGCAACCACTGAGCAAGAAACGCCAGAAGATGATTTAGAAACCCAGCTAGAAGCAGCCCAACAATCTGCTAAAGACAACTGGGACAAGCTATTACGCGCGCAAGCGGAAATGGAAAACCTAAGACGTCGAAATGCTAGAGACCTTGAAAATGCGCACAAATTTGCACTAGACGGCTTTGTAAAAGCACTACTTGAAGTTAAAGATTCATTAACAATGGGCTTAAAAACGGCTAAAGACGAGAACGCTTCAGTTGAAAGCATTACCGAAGGCTTGGAAATGACAGACAAAGTGTTTTTATCAACCATGGAAAAATTTGGTGTTGAGCTTTTAAATCCTACTGGCGAAAAATTCAATCCAGAATTTCACGAAGCAGTCACTATGATTCCAATGCCAGACAAAGAATCTAATTCAGTACTTGAAGTGGTGCAACATGGCTTTACTTTGAACGGCCGCTTGGTTCGCCCGGCGATGGTGATTGTGGTTCAGTAGTTTTTCAAAAACATTCATTTATATCAATTTACCACAATTGTAGTATAATGCCTGTAATTATAAAATAGGGGTTAAAAAATGAGTGTATCTATTAGAGTGAATGACGAGCTTTACAACCTAGCAAAGACTCAAGCCAAAGCAGAATTTAGAACCATTCCAAGCCAGATTGAATATTGGGCAAGAGTTGGTCGTGCAGCAATGGACAACCCTGATTTGCCAATTGAGATGGTTGAACAACTATTAATTGCGATAAATGAAGAAAGCGAGCCTTTTGAATTTTCAAGTTAATGGAAATTAAACAAAGGCCTTCATTCAAAAAAGTCTATAAAAAACTACATAAAAATCAATTAGAAAAAGTGGACGATGCCATTCGTTCAATTGCCGAAGATCCGCTATTGGGCAAAGAAAAACGTGGCGACCTAACAAGCGTATTTGTATATAAATTTGATTGCATCAATCAGCAATTTTTACTTGCATATCAATGGAGTGAAGAATATAGATTGCTATTATTGGTTGGCGTACATGAGAATTTTTACAAGAAACTCAAACACTAGGCCATATTTGACTCTGGCTGTATTTTAGTATTTTTTTTTAAATTCTTCCATGAAAATTTAACAATTTTCTAGGTGAGAACTTGGTGATTTTTCTGCTTGTCCAGAAAAACCACCGAAAAAGAAGACACCCCTAAAAAATTACCAATTCACACCAAATCTCATTCGTTGTATTTTCTAAAGGGCAATAAAAAGCCCGATTTATGTCGGGCTTGATAAAACAAAGGATAACATTCTAGTTTATTTTAAATTATCTTATTCCAGTTCTAACAAATATTGCTTTTTTAATCTTTTCAAAGACGCCTTGATAAAATGCTGGATCCTCAACAGGGACAGAGTTTCCACCTTGCATACCATATTCACTCGATGTCTCCTGGTTGTTAACAAAATTAAGTCTGACCGAAACTACTCCAGAAGGCATATTCTCAATAAATGCTGTGGCTTTTAAATAATCTATTGTCTGGCCAACAAAAATAGCAAATCCTTCTGTCTTATGGCTAGCCGCTGTAATAAATCCAGTTTCCTTATCTGCTGTTTGAATCACATACCCTCTATCTTGAAATACAGACATGGTTGAAGCAAATGCAGTATTGTAGGTTGTTTCAAATTCTTGTTTTTGTATTGACTGCAACTCAAGGCCTGACTTTGATGCCTTGTAATTCTCTTGTTTTCCACAACCTGTTAAGCTGGCCACACCCAAAACAACCGTTATGGTTATTAGTATTTTTTTCATATTAAACATATTTTTTTCCTTATTTTAAAAACTTGATTGCCTGTAAGAAAAGTCTCTAACTTTTTTGTCTTTATCGAATTTAATAATGACTACTAGTGTCTTTTGATTTGTAGATATTGCTCCAGCTGGAGATGTATACCAGAAAGAACTGTTACTTGCAGATTGTGTAAGCGTTGTTCTTATCTTGTCATATATCCAAACCTCTCTTCTTTCTGAGTCGGATGAAACTATATTTGGAGATCCTAAGATAGTAGCGACATCTGCACCGGACATCCCAACTTTAACCTCACGTTGAACATTGCCAACTGTAACCCTATCATTAGAATTATCTTCAACTTCTGCTCTATGTTCTGCTGCTGTTTTACAACCTGCTAGCTGTGTAACTAACAACAATACAGCGGACATTATTAATATTTTTTTCATGTTAACTCCTTTTGTCGAGAATTTAGAGACAGTATACATCGTCTCGATAATCGAGACAAGATGAAAAATGCAATTTATAGTTCAAACGGAAAGATTCTTTGTGAATGGCTAAAAGAACAAAGAATTAACTCTGACTTAACTATGCGTGATTTAGGCGAAAAACTAAACCTACACCATTCCATTGTTGGAAGAATCGAGCTGGGTGAAAGACGGCTTGATGTGATTGAGTGGATTCAATATTGTGAAGCACTAAATGCCGACCCATTTGAATGCCTTGAAACCCTTATCAAAAAATAACAAAATTCTAATTCTTAGTTGCATAATGCAACATTATGCAATATAATGTACTCAAACTAATAAATAGGTACAACAATGTCAACAGCAGTAAGAATTTCAGATGAACTGGCCAGAAACGCAAAGAAATACTCTAAAGTAGAACACCGCTCTGTTACAGGCCAAGTAGAGTATTGGGCGCGTATCGGCAAGTGCGCTGTAGACAATCCAGACCTGCCCTATGAATTTATTAAAGATCTGTTAGTGAGTATTGAAGAGTTAGACTCTGGAGAAAAATCTGAATTTAAATTCGGCTAATCTGGGTGAAAATTTATCAGTCAAAAGCTTTTGAAAAGAAAGTTAAAAAATTATCAAAGAACGATAAATTGGCGCTAGACAAGGCTGTCCATACAGTAATCGAAAAACCAGGTACGGGTGTTGAGAAAAAGGCGATCTGGTTAGAATATTTGTTTATAAATACAAGGTTAAGACCCAACAATATTTATTAGCTTACCGATTTATAGAGTCTGATTTAGAGCTTATTAAAATTGATGTTCATCAAAATTTCTATCGCGACCTAAAGCAAGTTAAACACTAGTTTAAGGTTAAAAATTTCAGAAATAATCGAAATAACCACCAAAATCCGTTATTTTGTTTTTTAGAACGGGCCTTGCCCGTTCTAAAAAACAAAAATTCGTAAATTTTAACAATAAGTGTAAATTATGCTTATTTCGCCGCAGGCGCATTTCCGCCCTTTCGGGCTATTCATTCACTACGTTCATGGCGTCGCTTTGCTCCTTAATTTCTTCGAATTAAAGGCGTGATCAAACCCATTTCGTACATTTTTTTTAGCCAAAAATTGATTCTACTGCTACCCATTCTGTCTGTAGTCGTCCAATCATGTAGCGAAGAATTAAGTATATTCTACTCCATAGGTAATCCTAATAGTAATACGTTGAGTAGTTGCTAAGCCTTTAGCGTCTGTTGCAGTAGCTGTAAAGATGTAAATGTTGTTAATATCGATATCAGCTGGAGATTTATAATCCGGGACTGGGTTAAAGCTAACCACACCTGTTGATGAGTTAATACTAAAGTCAGCAGCATCTGTGCCACTGATAGAGTAAGTAATAGTTTGTTCGTCTGTAGCTACTATAGTAATAGCTGTGCCTGTATTCTCAGCAACACTGGCAGTAGGACTTGAAGTAAACACTGGCGCTATGTTATTAAGTAGTTTCTCGATCTTAATCTGTTTGCTACGCTTAACCATATCAAGAGTAGCTAAGCTCATCATAGCTCTTGCTCTAAATGGTTGATCATCTAGTGCGAAGTTAG
>FXLX01000010.1 GCA_900180385.1 uncultured Candidatus Thioglobus sp.
CCATTCAAAAGGCTGATCGAATTATTGTATTGCGTGCAGGAAATATTATTGAACAAGGCTCACACCAAGAGTTACTTGATGCAAATGGTGAATATGCCGGCTTATATAGCCATCAGTTTAAAAACTAACTTTTAATCACCAGCATTTTATGTTCTAGCATATCACTCATAGTATGACCAATACCGCCAATGCCATAACTCAAGGCAATTCCTCACGCCAACATCTTTTTAGCACTATTATCAAGCTAAAAAAAATATCAATATTTTAAGTTCGGGAGGTTTTGCCTTAATAAGAAAGCTGCTTAGCTTTTTATAACCAACATCTTGTATTCAAGCATATCGCGCATGGTGTAGCCAATACCGCCTATGCCATAGCCAGAGTGTTTACGCCCTGCAAACGGCATCCAGTCCACTCTAAAGGTGGTGTAATCATTAATCATCACTGCACTAGCTTCAAGTTTTTTAGCCACATCCATAGCAAGATCCATGTCCGTACTAAACACTGATGCTTGGAATGATACATCTAGACTATTCGCATCTTCAATTGCATCTTCAATATCTGAATAGCCATACACACATACTACTGGGGCAAAAATCTCACTAATAGAAACCTTGGAGTCTTTAGCAGGGTTGAGCAATACTGTTGGCTCATAGCTTACATCATTAATCCTTCTACCACCGCATAACAACTCAGCGCCTTCATCAATAGCCTCATTAACCCAAGCCTCAATTCTGTCAGTTTCTCTTGTTGAAATTAGAGGACCAAGATCTGAATCTTCGTTAATTGCATCACCTACTATTTGAATTTTGGCAATATCAGAAATTTTTTGTGCCAAAGAAGTTAGCGTGTTGTTAGGAATATAAATACGTTGAACCGAAACACAAACTTGACCAGAATGGTACATACTAGCCTTTACCACGCCAGTAACAAAGGCATCTTCATCCTTACAAGAATCAAAAATCAGTGGCGCTACACCGCCATGTTCTAGTGCACAACGCGTACCGGGCGCTAGTTTTGATTTTAAATACCAACCCACTTTTGCAGAACCAATAAAACTAAAAAAAGCTACACGTGGATCAGTCACTAATTTTTCAGAATTTTCCCTATTAGTCAGTGCAACCTGAGCCCAACCTTTTGGTAGTCCCGCTTCCAATGCCAATTCACTCAATCGCAAACAACACAAAGGCGTTAATGCTGCAGGTTTAATAATAACCGGGCAACCTGTAGCGATAGCTGGAATCATTTGATGAATGGCTAAATTTAATGGATGGTTAAAAGCACTGACAGCCACCACCACGCCGATAGGCTCCATAATAGTAAAAGCCTTTCTACCTGCGCCAGCAGCAGTCATATCCATGGGTATTTGTGTGCCATGGATAGATTGAATTTCTGCTACAGCAATACGAATTCCATCTACTGCACGCGTTACCTCTACTCGAGCATCACGAATTGGCTTACCACCCTCGTTAGCAATTAAACGTGAAAAATCCTCATGCTCAGCATTAACTAATTCTGCTAATTTTTGCAAAATACGAAGTCGCTCATGAACTGGCAAGCAACCATTCTTATGTAGTTTTTGTGCTGTTGACAACATAACATCTACTTGCGATGCATCGTGCATTGGCAACTCTTTTAATGTTTTATTGGTATATGCTTGTCTAACAATTAGTTGCTCATTACTCATTGTAAAATCCTAGTTATTGAACTGCTTTAAATCATTTAGCAGTGTTTTGGTATTTTGAGAATAATCAATTGGTAAATCGATTACATGTACGCCACCCTCAGAAAATGCTTTTTCCATAGTTGGAATCAACTCATCACTCGAAGAAATTCTATGGCCTGATGCACCGTAACTCTGTGCATACATAACAAAATCTGGATTATTAAAATCTAGCGCAAAATCTGGTAAATCCTGACCTGTTTGCTTCCACTTAATCATGCCGTAACCGCTGTCATTAAAAATAATAGTAATCAGATTTAGTTTAAGTCTAACAGCTGTTTCTAATTCTTGAGAATTCATCATAAAACCACCATCACCACACACGGCAACTATTTGTCTATCTGGATACATCAGCGCACAAGCCATTGCCCCAGGCAAACCCGCACCCATAGCTGCCAAAGCGTTATCAAGTAGAAGTGTGTTTGGCTGGTGAGCATGATAATGCCTTGCAAACCAAAGTTTAAACATGCCATTATCAAGTGAAACAATACCGTCATCATCCAGCACCTTGCGTACATCAGCCACCACACGCTGTGGCAACATTGGGAATGAAGTGTCATCATCAAGCGCATGAATTGCCCTTCTAGTTCTTTCACGAATTGGCTCAATCCAATTATTATCACAGGCATAACAACTATCTAGTGACTGTGTCAGTCTATCAATCGAATTACTAACATTACCCACTACTTCCACTTGAGGGTAATAGATATCTTTAATTTGAGCCGAGTGAAAGTTTACATGGATCACTTTCTGATGATCGCCCTTCATAATAAATGGTGGCTTTTCGATAATATCATGACCGACATTAATAATCAGATCGGCCTTTTTAATAGCCTCATGTACATAATCCTTACTTGAAAAAGCAGCTGTACCAATAAAGTGAGAATCATCGCCACTGAGTACACCCTTGCCCATTTGCGTATTAAAGAATTTAATCCCTGTTTTATTAACAAAATTAGACAAAGGTTGACGAATACGCTTACGATTAGCGCCTGCGCCCACTAATAATAACGGCCTTTTAGCAGCTTTAATTGCCTCAACCGCTTTTTCAATCGCACGATCACTGGCAAACACACGATGAATGGTTTGTCTTGGAAAAACTGAGTCATCCCCAACTTCCTCTCTGGCGATATCTTCAGGTAGTTCCAAATGAACCGCACCCGGTCGCTCTTCTTCGGCGATTCTAAAGGCGCCACGAACCAAAGCAGGAATTTGCCTGCCATAAACAATTTGCTCTGAATCCTTGACCAAAGGCTCCATCATTCGAACAATATCTAAAATCTGGAATTTACCTTGCAAGCCTGCTTTAATCGGCTTTTGCCCAGTAATGACCACCAATGGCATGCCGCCTAACTGCGCATAAGCAATTGCGGTAACTAAATTAGTAGCACCGGGGCCGAGTGTGGCCAAACACACACCCGCTCTGCCTGTTAAGCGACCATAAGTAGCTGCCATAAAAGCTGCCGCTTGTTCGTGTCGAGTCAGAATAAATTTAATGGAAGAGCCTCGAAGAGAATCCAATAGATCTAGATTTTCTTCTCCAGGAATACCAAAAATATACTCAACACCTTCACTCTCAAGTGCTTTTACAAATAAATCAGATGCTTTCATTTTTTCCTCCTTTTGGATATATAGAATAGAGTTCATCCATGGGTATGGATTTTCCATTAACTTGTACAATTCTAACGTGGGCTCGATTTAACCCTCTTACTTCTTTCACGCCGCAAGAATGGGCGATAATTTCTACTGTTTTGGTTATACTGTTAACATAGTTCTTAACTTTTTCAGCCTTTCTTGCGGGGTTTAAACCTTTTTGCAGTCGTTTATTATGTGTAGTGATACCAGTTGGACAGGTGTTCTTATTACACTTTAAAGATTGAATACAACCAATAGAAAACATAAAACCTCTTGCAGAGGTAACAAAATCAGCCCCTACGCAAATCGCCCAAGCTACGTCAGCTGGGGTAATCATCTTACCTGAAGCAATAATCTTAATTCTATCTTCTAGGCCATTTTGCATAATTTTATCCACCATTAATGGTAATGCTTCTTTAAGTGGCAAGCCCAAATTATCCATCAATGCCATGGGTGCTGCGCCAGTACCGCCATCACCCCCATCAATGGTAATAAAATCTGGCGCCGAACCAATACCACGAACATTCACCTCACTCAGAATTGCATCCAGCCATTTAATATGGCCAATTACTGTTTTAAAGCCAACTGGTTTTTTGGTCACTTGACGAATGTGATCAATCATATCCAGCAGTTCACTGGCGTTTGACACCTCAATATGACGATTGGGCGAGATTGAGTCCTTGCCTTTTAAAATACCTCTAATGTTTGAGATTTCTGTGGTTACTTTAATACCTGGCAAAATACCGCCTTTACCTGGTTTAGCACCCTGAGATATTTTAATCTCAAACATCTTAACTTGCTCATGTTTGGCAATTTCAGCTAATTTAACATCATCCAAACCACCATATTTGGTGCGAACGCCGTATTTAGCCGTACCAATTTGAAATACTAAATCCGCGCCACTTTTTAAATGATAAGGACTTAAGCCGCCTTCACCAGTATTCAGCCAACAGCCTGCTTGTTGAGCGCCACCAGATAAAGCTAATATAGCTGGCTTAGAAATAGCGCCGTAACTCATACCAGAAATATTGAAAATAGATTTGGCAGCATAAGGATTTTCACTATAGCCTTCACCAATGGCGATAACTTTGGTTTCTACCGCATCACTATCAAGGGTTGGAAATGGACAGTTAATAAAAATAACAGTGCCTGGTATATTAAGATTTTTGGTAGAGCCAAAAGCAATAGTATTGTCTTTGCCTTTTGAGGCACGATTAACCCACTCTCGCTCTGCTCGATTAAAAGGCATTTCTTCACGATCCATGGCAAAGAAATATTGGCGAAAAAACTCACCTAAAGTACTAAATAAATAACGAAAATGACCAACCACTGGGTAGTTTCTTAAAATGGCATTTTTACTTTGAGTAACATCAAATATAAAAGTAAAAACAATAACGGCAAATATCAACCCCAATAGCCAAATAAATAGAATTGGCATTAGATTTAAAATAGTACTAAATGTGTCAGATATTTGCATTATTCCCCCCGAATATTTGATAAGTATCTTACTCCTAACAAAAACAATTACAACCTTGATAACGAAAAAAAACCTTTATATTAGAAAGGTTTTTTATGTTGTTATTAATTACTTTATTTATCGTTATTTTTTAGATAATAATCCAATCCAAATCTGCCTGATCCGGTAATTAATATTGGTATTAGCATTGCTAAGAAACTCATCGCTTATATTGTAAAAAAATGGAGTTTTACTTTCCCAAGATTTGTAAAACTCCAATGCAAATCCATCAAAATCTTCACCCAGAGCGTCATGAATTTCACTCTTATTATCTTTTAAAAAAGACACCATATTACCTTGAAATAAACGCCTATACACATCAGAACGTTCAAAGGGTTTTTGTTTCGATCTTCCACGAATGTAATCCGTTAATGATCTTTGATAGTCTTCCAAACCCATTATGCCTCCTTGTTTAATTCATCAATTGGCGGAATATTAAAATCACGCTCAATAGTTGTAGGTGCAACACCAAATTTTTGATAAGCCATTTTTAATGTTTGCATAGATTCTTCGGTAATATGATCACCATGAGAATCAAAGCGATCCATAAAGCTCTTAGTTTGTTGGATGTAGTCTTTATCTAGCGGATCAACAGACCCAATAGATAAAGATAGACCGTGTAAAACAACAGAATGTTCATTTCTTAATGTTTCAAATTCTGCCTCTTTGCCTATCCAATTTTCTGGCGCCACTTCCAAATAGTCAAATACTAATTCTTTAGGAAGGTCTCCCATACTTCTTTTATAAGCCAGTCTAACATTCATCGCTATCTACTTCTTCGCACCACATAAACCTTCGCCGCACTTACCCTCTCCTTCACCTGCCCAAGCGAAAGTGCTTGCTGTTGTTGTTAATGCGACTGCTGCTAATAATGCTATTTTTTTTGTTATTCATTTTAGTTTAAAAATTATACCCATGTAATTGCTAACAACCACAACCAGATATACGTAGATTATTTTGAAAAGTATATTTTTGTCTTAGGATAAAAAGACATCCAGGCAAAGTAAAAGCCTTGAATAGTCGGAATTATCTCCCCATCCTTATCTTTGATTTGAGCGGACTTATTGTCACTATCCCACTCTATTGTATAACGCTTACCATTAATAACATCTGTAAATTGACGCTTGGCGTTCTTATCCAACTCGCTAAACGGATAGGCGCAGGGAAATACAAAGTCCTACTGGCGCCATAATTACCATATGGATTACGCGTGTAGTCTCGACTGTAGCCCGTATCTGTCGACAATACCAATGTATCAGAATGCTGCTCTTTCCAGCCACCCCATGTTGTATGGGTGCTTGCCAATACTTGTAATTTTTCATTTACCAATGGGCCACTAATTGCCTTAGATAAAATTTGCGAAAATAACGATTCGGTTACATCATCATATAAAAGCACGCCTGAATTATATAGCAACCCTGAAACACCAAAGCGTGAATGGTTACCTGCTATATCGGCTGAGAAAACAGCACCTGTGCCACAAAGTGGGCAATAAGTTACGGCAAAACTTTTATCTCCAATACTGTCATTAACAATCTCATGCCAATTAAGAATGTTAATTGGATAAGCTTTAGCTATGCCATCTATCTCTACTGCTAATACTCGATTAACATCTTTAAGAAAATCAGCTTTATCCTTGGTAACAAACACAGGATTGTCTATCGCAGGAATGCCGTCCTTTCCAGGTCCACCCGATAAAATCTGAGTAATATCAATACTTGAATTGGATAAATAAAATCCATTTTTGCTGATGCTATTTTGCGCATTACAGCCACTCGTCAACAAAAAATAGGTAAATATTACAAATAATATTGGTATTTTACGATTCAAGATTTCTGCTTGAAAATGAGCGAATCTAGTGAGAATTTACCCTGGCCATAAATAACACTAACCAATAGCATCACACCCCAGAGTTTGTGGTCATAAAAACCACCTTGCCAAATCACTGGATAAGAGACAACCGCAACAATATTAAAGAAAAATAACTTCACTGCCACCAGTCTAGTTGCCAAGCCTAAGACTAAAAATACAGGCAAAATAAGCTCTGCCGCCGTGCCTAAATAAGCTGCCAATTCCCACGGTAGGAATGGTACTTGATAATCATTTTCAAACAAATAAAGCGTGGTGTCCCAATTTTGAAACTTTAAAAGCCCCGCTCTAAAAAATGCGTCTGCTACGTACAAATGCACAAATAGTTTAAAAATATCGTCGCTGTATTTGCTTATTGTTGCAAATATTGTATTGTATAAATCAATTATTTTGTTAATTTTTCTACGATTACCTTAGCCCCTTTTTTACTAATTTTTAAATAATCTCCACCCTGAGAAAAATCTAATGGCTTGCTGTTTTCATCTAACCGCCAAATGGTAATAATAGGATTATTTGAATGCATAAAAAACACCTTATTGAGCGAAAAATAACAGCGCTCATAAAACAATTCAAATTTTGCCACGTCGGTTAAATAAGGTAGCGAGCTACACTGCTGATTGTTTTCAATAAAATCAGCAAACTCATGCCCATAATCAATCATATTGCCGGTTTTTGAAGGGGTTTTTTTTAATAAAATCTTTAGCCAACATATTAAAAAATTTCTTACCCACTAAGCGCAACACGCAGGAATAAGTTTTTTCTAGTGCGCTGGTTAAATTAGAAAAATAATTATTATGATAAACATGCATTAAATCAACAGCTGTAAATCTTCCATTAGCCAGATAATTTTTAGCATTTTTTGGGTTTAAAACATCTTGATAAAAATCCACTTGTAATTGTTTAAGCATCAAGCACCGCCTGAGCCTTTTTGGCTTCATCTAGCAAAATTGACAAATCTGGAATGTCAGTATCCCACTCAATTAAAGTAGGTGTGTTGCCAATTTTTTGAATGATTTTTTGGTACAAATCCCAAACTTCATCACTCACCCGTTTAGAATGGTCATCAATTAATATTGTACCTTGCTCGAGTTTTTTTTCAGTGTAGCCCGCTAGGTGTATTTCTTTAACGTCTTTGGCGTCAATACAATTTAGATAATCCTGCGCTTTGTAGCCATGATTAAAACAACTGACATAAACATTATTAACATCAAGCAATAAGCCACAACCACTAAGACTAGGAAGTGCGGCAAAAAAATCCCATTCTGATATATTAGAATCTTTAAAACAAATATAAGAAGATGGATTCTCAATTAAGATTTTCCTGCCTAAAAAATCTTGCACTTGTTTAACTTTATTAACAAAATTATTTAAAGATTCTTGAGTGTAGGGAACGGGCAATAAATCATTTAAATAATGCCCATTAATACTTGACCAAGACAGATGGTCTGAAATTAAATCGGGTGAAAACCTATCAACTGCGGTTTTAAGTTTATGCAGATGATTTTTATCCAAAACATCACCAGAGCCTAATGACAAGCCAATACCATGAAGACTAATGGGATAATTTTGGGCAATTTGCTCAAGCTGATAACTGGCTAAATTATCATAAAAAAAATTCTCACTATGCACTTCAAACCAATTAATATTCGGCTTTTCGTCAATCACCTGTTGCAAGTGTTGATGCCTAAGCCCAATGCCATAATTGTTAATCTTGCCTACCAAAATTGATACCCAGGTTTGTTTTTAGCAGCTATTTTAGTGGTTGCTCAGCCTTTATCAATCCAGCCATAGTTGATACCACCATCGAGTTCATAAATATTTTTATACTCAGTTTTTATCTCTAAAAACCTGCCAATGGTTTTGGTGCGATTCGCGTGCGCGCACACTAAAATAAATTCATCATTTTTATTTTTGACAATTTTTGACAAATCTTTAAGCCATTTTTTGGCGTCATAATTGCCTTTTTCATCAAAAAAGTGAGTTTATATGCATTGGCAATAACGCCGTATTTTTCATACTCATCAACTCGACGAACATCAATAATCGCCACACCATTGGCTATTTTTTCTTGCACTTGCTCGGTTGAAAGCTGGGTATCAAGAGCATTGCCAAAATTAAAAAAATGTTTGGAGAAATTATGAACAAAAAACAATTAGCTATGCTAAATATTATTGCCACACTTGATAAAAAAACCAGTAAAAAGTGTGGAAAAATATTCATACAGAATTACAATTAGGTTTTGTTAATAAAGTTAAAAAGACCCTTAAAGCGTGGCATGCGTTAATATTAATAACGCCAATTATTTTATTTTCCTCACTTGCGCCTAACGCCTCAACCACAATTATTAGCGCTGAAGACACTGGCTGGAATGCAATTTTAAATAATAATGAATTATCCATTGAGGCAGTTAATCCAATGATTATCGAAAAAACTGAAGTCTGTGTTTTATGGGTTAAACAAGGTATGGGGGTTTTTCAAATAGCAAAACTGCCAGATGGCGGAAGCAGTAAAATTACACTAATTGATGCGCTAATTGAAAAATTCCCCCACTCAACCATTATGATTTCTATTGAAGATAAAAACCACATTAATAAACCCACTAGAATCGAATATCAACATCAATTATGAAGCCTCTTTTATGGTTTATATTGCTTATCACCCAAATTTCTATAGCTCACAGCCCTCAACATCTTAAACAGGCTTATATTCAAAAAAGGTGATGGCTATCAACCCAGAACGCGCCATTTTGTTAATAACCAGGCAAAATTTACCAATCATTTAATTCTGGCTAATGCACCTTATTTATTACAGCACGTGCATAATCCTGTGAACTGGCACACTTTTAACGATGAAGCTTTTGAGCTGGCAAAATCTCAAGAAAATCTTATTTTTCTTTCTATTGGTTACGCTACGTGCCATTGGTGTCACGTTATGGAAGAGGAAAGCTTTGAAGATTTAGAAGTAGCCGAAACACTTAACAAGGATTTTATTGCCATTAAAGTTGATAGAGAGGTGATGCCTGATGTTGATGCACATTTTATGAGTGCGGTGCAGCTAATAACAGGTAGTGGGTGGTATTTATGATCTTCTGGCGGACGAGTTCCATCGTTACGCAACCGATAATGCTTGGTTATTTCCACACTTTGAAAAAATGCTTTACAACCAAGCGCAACTTACTATGGTTTATATAAAAGCCTTTGAACTAACAAAAAACCCCCTCTACAAGCGGGTTTTTACTCAAACTTTGGATTACACCATTCGAGAAATACAGGCTAAAAATGACGGATTTTATTCTGCCACTGATGCTGATTCTGAGGGCGAAGAGGGTTTGTTTTTTATCTGGACAATCGATGAGATTAAAACAGTATTAACTGATGATTTTAAAATTTTTGAGCAGTATTTTGACTTATCAAATTCAACAGAATTTGAATCTGCACACGTGCTTCATTACAAAAATTTTACAGCGTTAAAACAAACAGATTTTGACACCATTAAGCCTCTATTGCAAAAACTTTACAACGCAAGACAAAAACGAGAAAAACCTCTGCTGGATAATAAAATTTTATTATCTTGGAATGCACTATTATTAAAGGCCTTTACGCAAGCAAGCGAGTATGACAAAAAATATTTAATCAAGGCAAAAGAGTTAAATCAATTTTTACTCAATAATTTTTATCAAACTGATTTAAAACGTGTTTATATTAATAACAAAACGTCGCAAACAGCTATTTTTGAAGATTATGCTTATTTTGCAGATGCATTAATTAAATTATTTGACAAAACCAATGATGTTAACCACCTTCAAACCGCTCAAAAACTCATAAATACAGCGATTGAAAAAAATTTGGATAATGAAAACCACGGCTTTAAAATCAGCAATAACAATCGCATCCAAAACAATTTAAAAGAAATTTATGATGGGGCAATTTTTTCATCTAATGGGATTGCTTATGCAGTTTTAAACAAGCTCTCAAATCGTTTAAAAACCCCTCAATATAAAACCTTAGCGTTGCAATTAATTAACGCATTTAGCGAAAAAATATCACAAAATCCAAGTGCTTATAGCAGTATTGTAACTGCATACAGCGCTTTTCAGAAAGGCTCTATTAATGGCACAATGTATGCTTATAATGGCAAAATAAAAATAACCTCTGGCAAGGGGAAAATTAATCTTGTCATTAAAAAAGGCTGGCATATTAATACTCATAAAGTTTTACAACAAGCGCTTATTGCTACAAAAATAACTAATAAGCAATTAAAAACTGTTCATTACCCTAATGCAAAAATAATACAATTGAGCTTTAGTAAGGATAAATTGGCCGTTTTATGAAGGTGGTATAGAGATCAGCTACACACTTAAAAATAACGCTTTTTCAATTGGGGAATTATCACTACAAGCTTGTAGTGATAATATATGCCTGCCACCCCAAAATATAATCATAAAACTATAATTCAGTAAGTAAAGGGGTAATCTCAAATAGTTGCTGGGACTTGTTGAGTAGCTATTTCAACCTGTTTAATATTTTTCCCGAATCGAGTACCGCCATAACCAGCTCTGCTGCATCTTCTAACTTATCTACTTTTTTAGTATGCCATAATACCAACGAAGCTGACAAGACTAGGCCATCATAAAACATGCCTTTCTCGCCTGATAGTGCCGCCTTGCCCAACTTAACTGTATAGTCTGCTAAAGCAGGAATATCATTTTGCACATTCATATCATCCGGAAATGAAATAGCGCGCATATCTTGCTCGATACCTAATGAAGTTGGCTCAATATCAATACGGCCCTTCTCATCAGTGCCTTCATAAGAAACCATTAAGCCTTTCTGACGTAACGATGGAATAACACCACCCTCAACACCACGAATTAATAGGGCAGTTTCCATGCCTGATGCTTTAACCAAATTTGCATAAATTGGTGGATAAGGATTGTGTACATAACCCAAAATAGAATGCGTTTTCTTGCCACGTAACGGGCCAATTAAGGTTTCTACCGTGTTAATAACAGTACGCTTAATAATACGATCACGTAATGAAACCGTATCATGCAAACCACTACAATAACTAGCTTGATCAATATAACTCCAACCAATTGACTTATCTTCTAATCTGGTTTTGGCTTCAGCTGTTGAATGATCAACGCTTAATCCTAATGCTTGTGTAATGTGGCGATGTGTTAATCCAAATTTAGGGCTAACTGCATCAAGACCATGAATAACCGTAGGCAGGCCAAGCTCCGCCAAAACTGCCGGTAAAAATGATGAAATAGGAATAGAACGATTGTATCCACTGTATGGATCACCCAAATCTACCAAATCATCGACATCAACCATTTGCTTATCACTCTGTGCCAAAATGCCTGCCAAAATCCCTTCATTTTCTTCCATGGTTTCACGCTTCATGCGCAATGCAATAAAGAAAATAGCAGACTGTACATCGTCAATCTCGCCTCGCAAGATAGCTTGCATGCCGCCTTTAGCTTCTTCAAAAGCAATATTTTTACTTAAGTCAGGGCCTGTTGCTATGCGCTGAATAATGGATTTCATTAATGCTTGAGAATCTGTACTCATGATTAAACCTCTATATAAATTTCGTTATTTTCTTGCTTAACAGGGTAAGTTAGCATATTGTCGACATCGGCTTCAGAGCTGTCACCCGTTGCTAAATCAAAGCTATAACCGTGTAATGAGCACTTAACTCGATTACCCTTAAGACAACCCAGTGTTAGTTCAATGTCTTCATGCGGGCAACGATTTTCAGCACAATACAATTTCCCGTTATTCAAAGTAACAAAAAGCTTTAAGCCTTTAATTTCCACTTCAACCATGGTGCCTTCTTTAGGCGCCTGATCAAGAGCCTTATGCCAAGTAGGCATTAAAACAAACTCCAAATACTATTACTATTTAATTCAGAGGCACATTGATTTAGCTGACGCTTATAGCGCTGAGCATTATCATCAACTTTAGTGGCTACCTTCTTTAACCAAGGCTTCTTGTTGTATAATTTACTCTTGAAGCCACCATGACCTTCATGATAAGCCAAATACTGATTGTAGGTATCAGATTTAGCAATGCCAAAACGCTTTGAAGATTGCACAATGTACCAACCCACAAAATCCGCCGCATCATCAAAATCATCACGATCAGCACTATAGTTACCTGTTTTCAATTGGTACCACTCCCAAGTATCATCTGTTACTTGAGCAAAGCCATAAGCTGTTGTTGGTCTAAACCAAGGTACTACACCAAACAATTTTTCTCTTGGCGGCTTAGCATCAGAAGCAAAATGCGACTCTTGATACATAATAGCAAGTGACACATGTGCAGGTGCACCGTATTTTTTCTCAGCAGCTTTAACTGAACGATACCAACTAACCTCTTCATCCATCAAGTTGCAGATGTTATTCACCGTTACTGCAGGCGTTGAAAAACAGCCACTTAGCAACAAAGACAGCAATAATAGTATCAATAATTTTTTCATTTAGCCGACTACACTTGCAAAAAATACTTTATAAATAACAACTGCTTGAGCAATAAATAAAATCGTGATTGCGAATTTAATCATGCCGTTAGATGAGCCATTTGATGAACTTGATGCAGCTTTCGAACCACCCTCAAGAACTACATTAGTTGCTACTAAGCCTTTATCAGACTCTTCCGCATTAAAAACAACGCGTGTATTTGCTTTTAAACGTGATTTATTAAAAATATTTTTTTGGTGAACGAAATACTTTTCACCGTCATCACCTGTAATAAATCCATATCCCTTTGTGCCAAACTGCGCTACAACGCCTTTAATTTTCTTAGCCATTTTTTCTCCTACTTTTTTACGCAAACAATAAGTTGCTTTTTCAATAAAATCAACGTTCGCACGTTGAAACTTGGGCTCATTTTCTATGTCATTAAAACAGGCTAACTGCTGACACTCAAAGCCTTCCTCATAAAGTGACCATACCTCCTCTTTATTAACAGCAAAAGGCGGGCCACTTATTTGTGATTGGGGATAATTTAAAGTTAATAATAACACTCGACAACCCTTGGTTATTATAGAGTATAAATGTGATGCATACTTCACCCTTAACTCTAATGGCAAAGCGATTAACGATGCCCTATCGTAAACCGCAACCACTGATTTCAAATCTTCAGGTTTAAGCTTAAAATAATCACCGCAATACATTTGAATATTGTTAGCGCTATAAACACTAAACTCGCCTGATTGGTGAATCGAATACTCGATCTTATTTTCAACAAAAAACTGTTCAGCAGCTAGTGTACTGAGTTCCACACCAAGTACCCTATAACCTTGGTCTAACAAATACATCATATCTATACTCTTGCCGCATAAAGGCACAAAAACTTGATCACCTTGCTCCAAGTGCAGGCAATTTATAAATTCAATTAATTTTGAATTAGGCTTATTACGATGCCAGCCAATTTTATTTTCTTTCCAGCGTTGTATCCGATTTGACATATGATTAAAAAAATTCGTTAATGATCAGTTAATATTTAAGGGTACTTTTTAAAACCCTGATAAAATTTTACAAGTATTTTATTTTACCCATGGGGGTTTTTCGTTGTCAAAAATTACCAAGGTTTTAAAAAACACCCTTAACCATAAACGCTGTAAAAATTAACCCATGTTATTAACAAAAAAGCCTTATAAAATAAGCAACACAGCCATATTTTTAGTGGTTAAAATTATTAAATTATAACAACAATATTAAAGATTATTATGATGCCAGGACCTTTTGAATTAATTATTATTTTAGTGATAGTGCTATTACTTTTTGGCGGAAAACGCTTAAAAAATATTGGTAGTGACTTGGGTGGCGCAATCAAAGGTTTTAAAAAATCTATGAAAGATGAAAATTCCTCAGCCAAAGATTTAAACCTGAAAAATTAGAATTTTATCCATTTAATTTATCTACTTTGAGACATCTTTTACTCAGACTTATTTACTGGAAAAGTAGTCACCCGACACAAAAATGGAAAAATCATAAAAGAAACCCATTATAAAAATGGCAAAGAGCACGGATTAACCATTTTTTGGCGAAAAATGGCAATAAAGAATTTGAGTCTAACTATAAAGAAGGACTGCTAGATGGCCCTAGTACTTGGTATTTTGTTAATGGTCAAAAGCTAAAGCAAATTAACTTTAAAAAACAATCAAAAGCATGGGGCGTCCACTTGGTGGAATAGACAAGGCAAACTTTGGACAACAATCAGCTTTAAGAATGGTAAAAAAATTAAAAAACCAAAAAATTAAAATTTCTTACTTAGGTGCAGGGGGGTATGCTGCTATTGATGCTAATTTATCCTCATTGAGTACTTTTAGCTTCTTATGCCTACACTCAATCAACCCTTCTTTTTTAAATTGAGATATTACTCGTGAAACATGCACTTTTGTAATACCTAAAACATCAGCCATGTCTTCTTGATTTAATGGAAAAAAATACAACTCATCTTTATTTTTTGAACAGGTCGCTTGCTCTTTAAGTCGGGTTGATAAATCCATAATTAAATAAGCCAAGGCCTCTTGCGCCGTCTTTCTACCAAAACCTAGAAAATACTGTTGATAAGAGCTAGAGTTGCTAATTAAAGTATTAATCAAACGAAGTGCTACATTATTATGGTTCTTTAATAACTCTTTAACAGATAAGTCATCAATAACACAGGCATCGACATCTGTTATTGCTTGTACAAAATAGCTGTAATCATCACTATTATTAAATCCTACAAACTCTCCTGGGAATATTACTTTAAAAATTTGACGAGACCCATCTTCTAAATAAGTACCAAGAATCAAATACCCAGATTTTATACATAAACTATAACATGCTTTTTCACCTTCTTTAATAAGATATTCACCTTTAGGATAGTTTGATTTTCTCTCAATATACTTAGATATCTTAGCAATTTCATCATCTTTTAATGAGCCAAAAATACTTTTTTTTCTAATGACGCACTTCGCACAATAAATAGCGCCATCAATATTACTTTTCTTGCAAATCATGATACTCTCCTCAAGCTTTTAATATAAATATATTACCATATACTAATAAACTAATAATTGATCTAGATCAAAAATAATCATAAAAAAATATTAATTATAAGCAAAAAAAACGATTTATACTATTTAAGAAAAAAACATAAAAAACCCAGGCCTAGGGCCTGGGTTTTAATTGTTACTTGATTTTTAAGACAACTTAACCAAAAGTATCCTGAGTAATATTGTCAAACCAAGAGTAGCCATACTGCTCTTCTCTACCTCTCAACTTAGCATTAAACTTGCCTGATGTTAGGCCACCTGAGCCTTTAACCTTAACAATTTTTCCACCTTTATAAGCATAGACCATTGCCACAGAAATACCATCACCTGGTGCGATAACACTATAACAAGTATTAACATACGAAGGATCTGGAACTTTATCGCCATTAAGCATTGCAACAATCGCTGCAGCACATACTTTGCCTTCTGAGTTTGCTGCATAGCCAGACTTAGGTAATGGAGATTGAATAGCTGCATCACCAATAACATGAATATTCTTATGAATGGTTGATTCAAACGTTTTACCTTCAATTGGACACCAGCCAGAAGCATTGGTCAAACCAGCAACATGTGCAATATTTCCTGCTTTTTGTGCAGGAATGATATTAATAACATCACCTTTATAGTCATCAACTTCACCTGATAACGTCATACCTGCAACATCAACAGATTCAATCTTACCGCCTGCAGAACCTTTAACCCATTCGATCATTGAGTTGTCAGTGCCGTAGCCGTAGTGCTTCTTCCAACCGCCAATAAATAGACCAAACTTAGAGAATTTCTCTTTGTCGTCTAGTACTAAAATTTTAGCTGTAGGGTTGTGCTTTTTGAAGTAGCCAGCAATCTGTGAAACACGCTCATATGGCCCTGGAGAACAACGGAACGGATTAGGTGGAGCTGAAATAATTACTGTACCACCTTTTTTCATAGATTGAACTTGATCACGCAACATGACTGTTTGTGGCCCTGCCTTCCAGGCATGAGTGATTTTGGTATTGGCAACATCTTCATTGTAACCATCAATTCGATCATAACGAAAATCAATACCTGGCGCAACGATACAACGATCATAATTGAACGTCTTTCCGCCTGCGGTTTTAACTGACTTAGCATTTGCATCAATATTAGTAGCTTTATCAATCACAACATTAATACCATGACCCCTTAAACCATCATAACCAAATTTAATCTCATCAAGGCTACGCTGGCCACTAACAACCAAGTTACTGGTAAATCCAGTGAAATAGTCCTTATTAGACTCAATTAGAGTAACGTCTATAGACTTATCCATCATACGGATGTATTTGGCAGCAACTGCACCACCCATACCACCACCAACAATAACAACTTTCTTGCTAGAGCCACCAATTGCAAAAGGAGCATATGCAGCAGCTGTTGTTGCGGCAGCACCTAGACCCACTGTCTTTAAGAAACTTCTTCTATTTTGTTTATTCATTAGTTTATCTCCTATTATTTCTTACCGCTAACGTAGTAGTTAACAATTAAGTCAAATGCCTCTTTATCACGCTTAAGCATTTTCTTTATTTTCTTCTTCATTTTCTTCTCTTGAGAGCGAGTGCCATCATGAAAATCAGCTAAAGAATATTGCAAGAATAGCTTAGCATTGCCAGATAATTGACCTGCATCGTCTTCTGCCACAATACCTGCATCTGTATGACACTTAGAGCAATATTTGTTGTGTAGCTTTTTACCTTTAGCGGCTTTAGCTACATCAAATGTTTGGTCACGATTCTTATGAACTTCTTGCGCTTCAAAAAAACTACCCATTAGTTCAAATTGCTCTTCTGAATAACCTTTGGCAATTCTATTCATAATGGTTGGATCTCTCTCGTCATTCTTGTACGCTTTCATAGCATCTACTAGGTATGTTGATGACAAACCTGCAATAGATGGAATCGCATCACCCGTACTAGCACCATTAGTACCATGACAACCTGCACAAGTATAACTTAATGCTTCTGCGCTTGGCACAGCTTGAGACTGCACACTTAATGCAATAGCTGCTACTAAAAGCGTAGATTTAATGATTGTTTTTCTTATCATATAAACTCCCTGTTATATATTTTATAATTAATTCCTTGCTGTTTAGCTAAAGCAAGGCTCCTCGCAATCAATAAAAAACAATAAATACTTAATTTTATTAATATTGTATACCTATTCTATATCTATACCTTTAATCAAAAAATAACATAGATTGTTTTTTCTTAATAAATATTACTCAGCAGGCTTGGTCATATTTCCCGCTGCCGTAGCTTTTTCAATAACCTCTTGTTTTTTATCAATATATTTGATAATTTTTCCAGCATGTGTAAGCGCAGGATCCAGACTTAATGCTTGTTCAGCCATGGCTTTAGACATTTCATACGAACTAAGATGTAAGTACGCAATTGACATTGATGCAAACAATTTAGGATCTGTCGGATCCAGTAGTGTTGCCTCTTGATAATTAGCAATTGCCTCTTTATTTTTATTTTCTGACATGTATAAGCTTGCTAAAGCTATATAAGCACTTTTACTTGGTAAGTTGCTAATTGCTTCTTGTAGTTCTTTTTCAATTCTTTTAAACTTTAGCTGATCCATTGTTTGGCTCACTTGCTGTAATACTTTACTTTCAGCTGGTAGATTTGCATTAACTGAATAACTAAAACTCAACGACAAAAATAAAGCCGATAGAATGACAGGTTTAAATTGACTATTTGTTTTCATATTGTCTCCTTGAGACCTTTGCACTTGCACCCTATGGGTACAAGTGCAAAGGTCTCTCCTTAAAAAATTATAAAAAAAACACCCTTGCCGAGTTACCCCGACAAGGGTGTTTAATTAAGATTTATAAAACTAAATTATTTTTCAAATTGAGATTTAAAATCTTTGGTTGCTCGAGCACGAATCGCTTTTTGCTTTTCAGTCATCTTACCTAAGAACCACTTATGATTATCTGAATTCAGAACCTCATCAAGTACTGCCTTAAGGTGATGCGCTTGTTTCTGCTTCGCCTCAGAGAATGATGATTCGCCTTCATGAATTAACTCTTTCAATTCAGGAACCATCTCTGTGTAGAAGTTCTTAGCAAGATCATAAGTACCTTCCCAATGGGTAATATCTGGACCCATCATTGAAGCACCATGACGAGCACGACGACCTTCGTGATGCCATAACTCGAACCATACAAAATCAAGCTTGTTACTAAACTTAACTGGATTCATTAATGGCTTCGCAGCTTTCATTAACTTCAAACCAGGCTTAGCAAACTTCTCATTGTACAATTCAATCAAGCCATCGTACTGCAGATAGAAGTTATCTACGTAGTCATCTGAGTGACAAGCAGAACAAACGTCTTGCATATTGTCTCTACGAGTCTGCCAGTCAATACTTTGACTCGCTAAACCCATCTTCTTATCAGACACTTCAGGACGAATTGACACTGGTGGGCGGTTATTCCAAGAAATACGCAATCCAACATTATGCGTTACATCTTGATCTTTGGTTGCACCCATGTGACAAGTTGAACAAGTAGGTGCAATAGAATAATCTTCACCAGGAATCCACTTGGCTTTATCCATACCTAACTGCTCTTTTTGAGAAGCATACTGAATACCGTGCTTAGACTCATTGTAAATCTCGATATGCGGATGATCAGGACCCATGTGACACTTACCACATGTTTCAGGAGCACGCGCTTGCTCTACAGAGAAGCTATGACGAGAGTGACACGCTGTACAAGAGCCTTCTGAGCCATCGGGATTGATTCGTCCAATACCAGTGTTCGGCCATGTTGCTGGATCAAGTGAGCCATCTTCTAGCACCTTAACTTGCGATCCATGACACTGCCAACAACCATTTACTGCAGCTGCAGAGTTACCACCTGGGAAGCCTTCTGTAACAAATGCACTGTTACCTTCAATTACTTCAGCTAGTAAATTATCTAATGAACCTAAAATTCTACCCGCTTTAGCGTGATGCGATTCTTCAGTTTGTTTAACTTCAACTTCATGACAATTAGCACAATCACGTGGCGATACAATAATAGAAATTAATTTCTTATTACCTTTTTCACCATGTAAAAATGCATCTGTATCGCCTTCGTCAGCTGCGTGACACTCATAACAACCTACATTAGCACGGTAATGTAAAGAATCACCCCACTGCTGAACAACGGCATTGTCATTTTTTTGATGACAAGTTGTACATTCTTTACTTTCTTCAGACATTTGTTTTGGTGCTTCACTAACTGACGCTAACGCCGAAGAACCCAAGAATGTTAAAGAAAACAATAGAATTATACTTCTAATTATCTTATTCATAAAACCTCTCCTGTTTTATTTATTTTTTTAATAAGTGAATCTCACCATGAAGTTAAAATTACACTCGTCCTTTAACAACAAACAAAATAACTCAAAAAAAGTTATAAATTTACTGTTAATTTGAAGTTTAAACAAGGTGAAAAAATAAATAAATAACCTAGATTGTTTTTAGAAAAAATAATTTAAACTATAATTCATTTAGCCTTCTTTGACTCCTCCCAAAAAGTAGCATGTAAAAAATAAAAAAAAGAGGGCCACCTAATTAACATAACAAATATTATGGTCAAAAAAATAAACTTAAATATTTTACTTTTACTATTACTTATTAGCACCAACACGCTAGCAAGCAGTGTTATTACTACAATAATCAAATCTAACTATAAAGATGTGCGCAATAATATTCTTGATTCGATTGAAGAAAAAGCACTAAATGTTGCCAATGTGTATCACGCCAGTGATATGCTTAAGCGCACCAAGAATGAAGTATTCAACTTAACAAATATTTATAGTAAAGTTAGTAGTAATATCAAAACAGTCCTTAGTATGCCAATCATAAAAATCGAGAACACAGACAAAACGATCGGTATAAAAAATATCTATAAAAATGCCGAAATAATTGAATTTTGCTCAGCAAAAATATCCCATGAATTGGTATTAGCCAACCCCGACAATATTGCACTATGCCCATTCAAAATTGCAATTTACTCTTTAAATAGCCATCCAGATCAAACTCACATTGTTTATACAAAACTGAATCCTTTAGACAAAAAATCGATAAAACCGACTGCCAAAGCTAATGAATTAATACTCTCATTAGTTATGGATGCCTCTTGGTAGTAATATCATATCAACTGACTCTGGCTAATCATTAGGTGGAAGGCGTCTGTCAATAATATCACTCTTCTGCTTCTCGACCACCAAGCTCTGAATAATATACAGCTATCGCCTCCATCTCAACATCTGATAGTTTTTTGATGATCCCCTGAACCGCACCACCTGGATCGTTATCTCTAGATCCATCAGCAAAATATCCCATGGTTGATAATAGATATCCAAATTGCTGTCCAGCTAAAGCAGGCGTTGATCCAATTGAGGTTTTTCCATCCTTGCCGTGGCATAAATCACAAGCTGGAATACCACGACTTACATTGCCTTTATTGATTAATACCGGTGTTTTTATATTTTCCCTTAAGGCTGGATTGGTTTCTGGCAATAACTGTGTTTCATACCACGTAGCCACATCTAGCATTTGTTGTTCGCTTAGCTTCTTGGCGCGCTTGTACATATTTTTATCCTTACGCGCTTTTGACTTATAGTCTTTTAATTGTTTAAGGATGTAATTAATACTTTGAGAGGCTAAATGCGGTGTGTCTGTGTCATCACTAATGCCAAACTCACCGTGACACCTATCGCAATATTTGACTGCAATGATTTGCCCATTAACAGGGTCAGACGCGTGCACTTGCCATGAAATAAAGGCAAATAATACAGCTATTTTATATGTATTTTTTTTCATATTTTTCTCCTACCTCAGCCATGGCATCATAATATTTTCAGGCTCTGTAAATTTATTAATGTCGTAACGCATGCCTGACACTGAATAATTCATAGTGGACATATCTCCACTCATTCTAGCCATTGAACCATTCATATCTTTAATATTTGTATTCATATCAGCAATGTGCAAACCAAGGCCGTTCATGTCTCTAGCAACATTAGCAAAGTCATCACCCATTTTCTTTTGACCTTCTACCATGCTTTGTGCCATTTGCACCATGTTGCCAGCCATGCCGTTCATGTTTTTTTGCCATGGAGTGCACGTCTTTTATCATTTGGCCAACTGATTGTGTCATCTCTGTCATATCTTTACCCATGTTAATCATAAAAGACCCCATAACATAAGCGCCAACACATCCACCTAGACCTATACCAACTTTAATAATGGTTTTTGTATTACTCCCTTTTCTTTATTCAGCTAGATAGAAATAAGCCCTTACTAACATCAAATTAGTAAGGGCTTATTAATAAATATGCTTTAACTAAATTATTTAACTTTAGTATTCGCTGAGTTTTTTTCACCCGTATTGCTAATCCATGAAAGTGAAATTGTATCACCCTTAGTGCCTTTCATCTTAAAAAACAAATATGGATCAGCCGATATTGTTGAATTAGGTAGTAGTGTCAACATATCTTTGCCGTTTTTAGAAATCTTAATATGGTTGATATAGTCTTCTGCTACTAGCACTCCAGATTTGTCTTTTCTACGGCCTGTTTCCATTGGATGTGTTACTTTGTACTTAACCTCAATTAAGCCTTTTTTCATTTTTGCTCTTACTTTAATTCTCTTTGCCATGATAATTCTCCTTAATTAGATTAACAACCACCTTTAGTGACTTTAGTATTGCTCGAAGCAGTTACAAAGCCTACTGAGGTTTGAACAATTGCTGTAACTTTTGTTGGCTTGCCCATCTTTACTCTAAAACTTGCAAAAGCAGCTACATCGTCTGATTCAAAATCAATTCGCATTGCTACTGGCTTAATATTCTCATGAACTAGCAGAAAAATACTTTTAACACCTGTTAATGCGGTTGCATCAACTGTTACTGGAACTTGCGTACCATTTTCGGCTAATTTGGGTGTTTTAAGCTTCAGACTAGATGATTCTGAATGCTTGCCACCTGTTATCTTATTAATAGCATCATCAGCTTTTAATTTTCCCATAAAATTTGCCAATGCGTTTAATGGCAGCATGCTTGATAATACCACCATACCGCCAAATAATACTTTTATTGCAGATCTTCTATTCATTTTTTCTCCTTATATAAAATATTTTATTAACTCACTTGAATGGCACTTTTTGGGCAAATTGACACACAATCACCACAACCATTACAATTACTCACATCTAAACCAATGCTGGGTATGCCGCCCATTTGCAAACTAAAATTTATTGCACCTCGTTCGCAAACCTCTGAACAAGATTGGCAAATCACCCCAATCTTAGATAAACAATTGTCTTTAATTTTGGCAGTTAAACCCCATGGATCTTTATCTAAATTAACAAAAGCATCATACTGGCATACTTCTACACATTTTTTACAAAAGCTACATCCGCCTTTATTAAAATCAACGACAGGAAATTTGCCAGAACCCGTGGTAAGAATTTTCTCAGGACAGGCATCTATACAAGCGCCACAACGATTGCATAAATCCGTAAACTGATTCTCACTTTTGGACCATGGCGGCCTAATAATAACTTTTTTATTTGAACCCCAACCCCCTCTAAGAAGCTGAGCCCTTGTCATACTAGACACTGTCCTACCAAATTAGTCGTCATCAATAATTAGTATAGTCGTTTCCAATCAATGCATCTCTATCAACCTGTGGCACATGGCACTGTAAACAGAAATAACGTCTTGGTGATAACTGCTTTAATCTCACGTCATCACGAGTAAAGAAATGCGTACTAGACATTTTTTTAGCCTCCTCTTCCTTGTAGTTCTCATTACTATGACAATCTAAGCAACCATTCTCAGTGAAGCTAATTTTTGTACCTTCGGTTTTATGTGGAATTAAAGGTGGCTGATCATCAAAGTTACGCTCGAATTCTACATTTTTCTTGATCCATTTATTCTTGTTTGGTGGAATTGATAAATCATCAAGTGAGTGAATACCTCGCAACGATGCTAAGTCAACCGTATCGGCCGCTGAATTAACCGCATCAGTTGCTGTGTCTACAGCCGACTTTGTCACATCTTTAACAACTGCTTGTGTTTCTATCGCAATATCCTTAACACTATCCATTACTGCTGACATTGGATTATTCCAGTTATCTCCCGAGCTGAAGAAATCAGCGTGTAAAGCCAAAGCAAAAGTTGATACGATTGTTGCAGCTAATATTTTATTTTTCATGATATCCCCCCTTTATGCTTTAACAATTTTTACTGGCGTCTTCTTGTAATCAGTCTCTTTTGATAGAGGATCTGTTGCATCTAGTATTAATTTATTAACCAAGCGTGAAGCATCAAACCAAGGTACAAAGACCAAACCCTTAGGTGGCTTATTACGACCTTTGGTTTCAATCATGGCAATTATTTCACCACGAGAAGAAGATACCTTAGCATTATTACCGCGTCTTAATCCGCGCGCTTTTGCATCATCCGGATGCATATAGATAACTGCATCTGGCACTGCACGATAAAGCTCTGGAACACGTCTGGTCATAGTTCCTGAATGCCAGTGCTCTAATACACGACCGGTTGACATCCATAAATCAAATTCTTCATTTGGCACTTCTGCAGGTGGCTCATATGGCGCGGTAATAATATTCGCTCTACCATCTTTTTTGCCATAAAACTTAAATCCCTCACCTTTCTTAACATAAGGGTCATAGCCTTCACTATAGCGCCAAAGCGTCTCCTTGCCGTTAATAACTGGCCAGCGCAAACCTCTGGATTTATGGTAAACATCAAATTCGGCAAGTTCATGGCCTTTTTTCAGACCTTCTAAACCAAAGCGACGATATTCTTCAAACAAACCTTTTTGAAGATAGAAGCCGAAGTCGTCCATCTCTGAATTTTTGTATTTGTTGCCATCAGAATCAGTAACTTGAGTTTTAGCAAATTTATCAACTTGTCCATTAGCATACAACACATCGTATAGATTTTTACCTTTGTACTCTGGATTTTTTGCCAACAGTTCATCTGACCAAACATCGTCTGTTGTAAATCGTTTAGAGAACTCAACCAGCTGCCATAAATCAGATTTAGATTGTCCTGGTGCATCCACTTGTTGGCGCCAGAATTGTGTACGCCTTTCAGCATTACCATAAGCACCTTCTTTTTCCGCCCACATTGCTGTTGGTAAAATTAAATCGGCTGCTTGCGCTGATACCGTCGGATAAGGGTCTGATACCACAATAAAGTTATCTGGATTACGCCAGCCTGGAAGCATTTCATCATTAATATTTGGACCAGCTTGCATGTTATTGTTACACATTACCCAATAAGCATTTAGCTTGCTATCTTTAAGTGCTCTGCTTTGCGCAACAGCATGATAACCCTTCTTACCAGGAATAGTACCTTCTGGCAATTTCCAAATTTTTTCGGCAAAATCACGATGTGATTTTTTCATAATGACATAATCAGCTGGCAAACGATGAACGAATGTACCTACCTCACGCGCCGTACCACAAGCTGAAGGCTGGCCTGTTAATGAGAATGGACCATTACCTGGCTGGGAAATTTTACCCATTAATAAATGTACGTTATACATGAGGCCGTTAACCCAAACACCACGAGTATGCTGATTAAAACCCATTGTCCATAATGATACAACTTTCTTATTTGGATCAGCATACAGTTTGGCTAATCGCTCTAATTTTTCAGCTGGAACGCCAGAAATTTCAACCGCCTTTTCCAAGGTATAAGGCTTAAGTGTTTCAACATATTCATCCCAGCTAATTTTTGTAAGCTTGCCTTTATTGGCATTCTTGGCTTTTTTCTGCAAAGGATGATCGTTACGCAAACCATAACCAATATCAGTTGGAGTTTTGGTAAAGTTAACGTGTTTTTTAAGAAAGTCTTTATTGTATGCTTTGGTCTCAACAATATAATTAGCAATATAATTAAGAATTGCCAAATCTGATTGTGGATGCATAATCATGCCATTGTCAGCTAATTCAAACGAACGATGTTCAAAAGTTGACAACACATGCACTTCCGATCCTGGCTTAGTTAGACGTGTATCAGAGATACGCGACCAAAGAATTGGATGCATCTCTGCCATGTTAGAACCCCAAAGCACAAAATTTTCTCCATGCTCGAAATCATCATAACAACCCATTGGCTCGTCAGAACCAAAGGCACGAATAAACGCACCTACTGCTGCTGCCATACAATGACGAGCATTAGGGTCAATGTTGTTAGATCTAAAACCCGCTTTAAATAATTTAGAAGCGGCGTAACCCTCCCAAACTGTCCACTGACCCGAGCCAAACATACCTACACGTGAGGTCATTTTCTCAACAGGCTTGCCTTTATTTTCTTCTTTTGATACGTTAATAGCAGCCTTGAATTTATCTTCCATGACATCGAACGCTTCATCCCAAGATACTGGAGTGAAATCACCATTTTTGTCATATTTTCCGTTTTTCTTACGTAAAAGTGGCTGAGTAAGGCGATCTTTACCATACATGATTTTAGATAAGAAATAACCCTTAACGCAGTTAAGGCCTTTATTAACAGGCGCATCTGGATCGCCTTGTGACGCAATCATTTTTCCATCTTTGGTGCCAACTAAAACTGAACAACCTGTACCACAAAAACGACATGGAATTTTATCCCAACGAATGCCATCAATACTGTCATTACTATTTGCTAAGGCAATGCCTGGCAAAGTAACACCTGCTGTTGCTGCTGTTGCGCTAATTGCGCTATTTTTAATGAACTCTCTTCTAGTGATAGTCATTTATTCTCCTCAAAAAATTATAAAAACAAATTACCTGTTAAAGTAAGCTAACAACTTTAAACTGTTGCCATTAACATTTCATTAACATAGGTTATTTTGTGCTAATTTTTTTTAAATCTTGAAGAGTAGCTAAAAACTTTCGGTTCGCAAATATCAATACACCGACTGCAATTTGTACAATTACCATCTAATATAATACTGCTGTGCTCGCCTTTCAGTGCAGAATTAATAACTTGAGACTCTGGACATACAACAAAACACTCTAAACAATCGGTGCATTTATCTCTGTCTTTTGCATTAATCCTTAATATTGACATTCTTCCTAATAAAGAATAAAAAGCACCCATGGGGCAAATGCGCGAACACCAGCCATTTTTCAGCACAAATAAATCAAATAAAAATATCAGCACTATTAGGCCCCCAGCCAATGCTCATGCCAAAAATAATACCTCGGTGCAAGATTGATACAGGATTGACCAATTCCCAAACAATAGAGCCTGTTATCCAAGCAATCAACATACTCATGACTAATAACCAATAGCGAGTTTTATTTGATGCGCCAGTGCTAGTCACTTTAATGTTTAATTTACAACGAAAATAACTAGCTGTATCAGTAATAACATTAACTGGACAAACCCAAGAGCAAAACACTCTACCACCTACAATTAAATAAAACACCAGCACAATAGACACGCCTATTAAGGCATCTGTAGCCATAGAATGGCCCGCAAAAAATGATTGTAACAATACAAAGGGATTACTAAGTGGCAGTACATCTAATGTTAGGCTTGAGGTTAAATTACCCTTGATAATCCAAATATCAAACCAAGGTCCCAGTAAAAATAAAAATAAAATACCTAGTTGTGACAAGCGGCGCAAAACAAGGTATTTATTAGCGCCAATCCAACCCTTGGTTTTTTTGGCATCATCACCAACTACTTGACAGATATTGATTTTTTTCATTTTCTCTTAATCTCAAATAACGGATTAAAATTATGGAGCGACTCCAGTGCATTATCTAAACTAGATTTAACTTCAACATCCGTAAGCCCTTCACCTTGTAAGTCGTATCTTTTACCTTCAGGTAAATTATATTGGTGCTTAGCATCTGGAGATACTAGAGATTTTCCTGCTTTTTGTTTTTCTTCCCAGCCAAGTTTGTAATGATCTTGACGCTTGCCTGTTGCCAAATGAATTGGCAATACCTTAATCACTGCTTTTTCCATAATACAAGCTTCTTCGCACTTACCACAGCCCGTACAGTGATCATAATGCACAACTGGAATGAAAAGCGTATGACGACCACTGCGCTCATTATGCTTCATTTCAATGGTAATCGCCTTGCCACGAATTGGGCAGACATTAAAACACACCTCGCAGCGCAACCCTTGATAGGCAATACAACCTTCAGTATCAACAATTCTTGCCAAACCCATTTTGGCTTTATCAATATCTGTTAAGTTTTTATCCAAAGCACCTGTTGGACAAGCTTTAACGCAAGGAATATCATCACACATTTCACAAGCTGCCTTTCTTGCGGTAAAAAATGGCGTACCAATGGCAATATTGTCTTTTTCGGTGGCTAATGATAAAGTTGGATATGGGCAATTATTAACGCATAAACCACAGCGAATGCAGGCTGAAATAAACTCTTTTTCTGCTAAAGCGCCTGGTGGGCGAATGGCTGTGGCAGGTATGGAATATGCATATTTTGAATAACTAATAAGACCTGTAGCAATAAGTGTCGAAGTGGTTGCTAGCTTGGCTGAATTTATAAAGAATGCTCGGCGTGAAATAGCCATTACAGTAAACCCTATACTTCTTCTGAATGCTGATAAGTAAGCACGGTGGAAATTACATGGGGTAGATCATTGAAACTATTCATAGTATCCATAATTTGCTGTCTACCACCCAATTCAATCGTAACAATTAAACGAGAGTTTTCCGTTACATGATGAACATCAACACCATCAATAGCATTTAAAGACGTTTCAACAGCTTGTTCTTTATCTTTTTGGGTGTGCACCAAAACACCACAGATATCAATATATTTTTTTGCTACTGTCATTATAAAATTTTACAAAAATAAGTATTTATTATATAAAAAATTACTCAGAGTAAAAATAACATGGGTTATCTTTTCTCGCAATGAGTGCAGTCATTAAATTTAAAAAATCGACACAATAACTTCGTTGCTATTATTCAAAAAAATAATTTAGAGAATTTTTATATAATTTTATTAGACTATAATTTATAGAATGAAAATCAAACGACCAAATCGAAGAACTATCATGAAGTTTATAATGGTTATTTTAGCCATTTTTCTGATTCGTGAATACCAACAGCAAGACTTAACCACAGGCTTAGTACCGAGCTTTAGCTCAAAAACTTTATCTGGTGAAGTGATGAATTCAAATCCGTTACCTGATCAAGCGATATTTGTACATTTTTGGGCGGTTTGGTGCCCAATATGTAATCTTGAAAATGACAACATTCAAGACATTTCTAAAGATTACAAAGTGCTTAATATTGCTATTCAATCAGGCACTGATCTTGAAATTGAAGCTTACGCAGAAGATAACAACATGGCGCTAAATAATCTTATTAATGATCGCTCTGGCTCTATTTCAAAATTGTTTGGCGTTAAAGGCACGCCGAGTAGTTTTATCATTAATCCAAAAGGTCGAATCCAATTTACCGAAGTGGGTTACGTTACTACCTGGGGCTATCGCTTAAGATTATGGTGGGCAGGACTATAACCAACGATTGGTCTGATTATTTAGATCCGCTATTCAAACGCGAATCTTATCGGCGATTAACTGATTTTCTGGCTCATCAAGAAAGTAGCAATATCAAAATATTTCCACCAAAAGATCAAATCTTTAAAGCTTTTGAACTGAGTAATTTTAAACAAACCAAAGTGATTATTTTAGGTCAAGACCCTTATCACGGCGAGAGGCAAGCTCATGGATTAAGCTTTTCCGTACCAGATGATATTAAAATCCCACCATCTCTGCGTAATATCTACAAAGAACTAGAATTGGATTTAAGTATCAAACCCAATGCAAATGGCAACCTAGAGAGATGGGCAAATCAAGGGGTGCTACTACTTAATAGTGCACTCACGGTTGAGAAAAACTCACCCAGATCACACGCCAAAACACCCTGGATCGAATTTACAGAGTCGGTCATTGCCCTGCTGAGTGATAAAAAACAAAATTTGGTGTTTTTATTATGGGGTGCACATGCACAGCAAAAAGCTGAACTGATTGACGCCAATAAACACTTGGTATTAACCGCATCGCATCCATCGCCACGCTCTGTACGTAAAGGCTTTTTTGGATGTAAACACTTCTCCAAAACTAATGACTATCTTAAAATGCATAACTTACAACAAATCAACTGGTAATAATGAAATTAGTAATTGACGACGCTTGCTACGCTTATAACGAAATTTTTTCACAATTTGGTAAGATTATCACCATGGCTGGGCGCGACATCAATGCCGACTCGGTTAGAGATGCAGATGTACTTATTGTTCGTTCACGCACCCAAGTTAACGAGCAACTATTAAAAAACAGTTCTATTAAATTTGTCGGCTCAACCGTTGCTGGCTTGGATCATGTCGATCAAGATTATTTAAAAAATAATAACATTGAATTTTTCTCAGCCCAAGGTTGTAACTCAATGGCTGTAGCTGAATTTGTGATTAGCACCATTTTAAATTTAGCTGAAAAGCATAATTTTAATTATCAAGATAAAACACTGGGAATCATTGGCGTGGGTAATGTTGGATCGCGTCTTGCGGCAAAGGCTAAGCTTTTAGGCATTAAAACTTTGTTAAATGACCCAATACGCCAAGATAATGAAAATTTGCCAAATTTTGTCGATTTAGATACCGCACTCAGTGCAGATATTGTGACTTTTCATACACCTTTAACCTTTAATGGTGACTATCCGAGCTTTAAACTGCTAAATAAGGCTAATTTTCATAATATTAGTGATAAAACCATCCTTTTTAACGCAGCACGTGGCGGTGTAATCGTTGAAGAAATTTGGGAAAAAACGCAAACGCTAGAAAATGTGATTGATTGCTGGGAAAATGAACCAAATATTAACCAAAATTTACAAAAAACAGCCTATTTAGCCTCGCCTCACATCGCTGGACACTCCGTTGATGCAAAATTTATGGGGAGTTTCATGGTTTATGAAGCTTTATGTGAATTTTTAGGCAAAAAACAAAAAAAAAACATCAAAAACCTTATAAATCCTGGAATTTTAACGCTAGAAAATAATAATTTACTCGATTGTTTAAATGAAATTTATGACTTTAAACAAGATACGGTGGCGATCAAAAATATTGAAAATTTTGAGATTTACCGTAGAAACTACCCCATTCGCTACGAATGGCCTCATTTCAAATCAAAAATAACCCTGCCAATTGTCTAACCTTTAAAGCAAGGCTGTTTGGAGTATTTATCAAGCTCAACTTCTTTATCTTTGAATAACTCAGAATTGGTAATGTGGTGAATCGAGCGCATGTGTGGATTTTGCTTAGTCATTTTATTTAAAGTCTGACTTTTTCCAGTTCTAGACATGCAGTGCCACTGGGTTAATAAACGCGCATTATTTTCTATATCATCTTTATAAACTCTATTTGAAGGCTCAATACTAACCAATTGCTCTCTTACTTTTATTTGAGGCGCCCAAAACTCATCAATATCCATTTCTTGCCAAATTTCACCCACATGCTTGAAGTTAAAGCCTGTTAAACTTAATGCCTTAGCAACAAGGCAAATAATTTGCCAATCAGGCTTTGATTTTCCTGCAGGTGGTAGAAAGGCGTTTTGCTGCAAATATCGGCGTTCTGAATTTTTTATATGTCCACTTTTTTCTGACCAAGGGCATGCTGGTAATACGATATCAGCATCTTTAGTGGTTAGCGTTTTGGTAAAGTCTGAGACAATCAACGTGTCAAATTGACGGTAGTTGATCATACTGTGTGCAGGATTAGTTGACATTACCCACAAAGTTTTAATTTGATCTGTAGAAAAGAATTCTGTCGCTGTTAAATCTTTGGTTTTAGTGCCAATTTCGCGCCCACCCATGGCATTACACTGGCCAGTGAGTGACAACACACCACAACCAGGTTTGTTGATATTACCCGTTAGAATGTGTGCATTGATTAGACTATTAACCTTATCAGTTGCATCTGTGGAGTGCGTCAACCCTTGTGAATAAACACTCAACACCTTTTTATTTTTAAACCACTCTTGGTTTGGCAAATCGTTAATAATATCTAAATCTTTGCCTTGTTCAACTTGAATAAACAAATCTGATCTTTTTGCAGTATTGGTTTCATAGACATCTACACAAACCACAAAGGCTTTGGATTTTTTAATATGATTAAACACAATTGGGTGGCAATCAGCAGTATTACTACCAATAATAAAAATTGTTTCTGCCAGGTAAATATCATCATATGAGACTGGAACGATATCAGCACCATAAGCACGCTTATTGGCTTCAACGGTAGAATACATGCATAATCTTGAATTACTTTCTAGATTTTTAATGCCATATGCATCTGCAAACTTTTTAGCAATATACAAATCTTCCATAAGCATTTGCCCAGATACATATAGTGCTATTTCACTTTTTTTAGTCTGTTGAAATTTGTCAGCAATGGTTTGTATGGTTTTATCCCAGCTGCCAATAGATGGCGCCAACAGTCTTTGATTATCTGTGCCAATTGTTTCCAATAGAGTTTGGCCTTTGATACACAACATGCCTTGATTAACTGGAGATTCTTTATCGCCAGTCAGCTTAAGCGTAGACCCTGATCTGTTGATTTCAATGCCGCAGCCAACACCACAATAAGGACAAGTTGTTTTATAACTCATGAAACTCTCTATTTAACAATTAACAATAATAAAAACACGAAATTAGAAGTAAAAGACAAAGCCAGCCAAAATCTATAGTTACTCAATTCTGACTCAGGTTGCTTGACCTTTTGAATGCTTAAAAACTTAGGGTTTGGATGCTCTAAATCATACAAAAATTCACTCAAAACTTCGTACCGATCTGTAACATCCAAACTACAAGCTTTCCTGATAGCGCCATCAATCCAAACAGGTAGGTTTGGATTGTGCATCAGTGTTGATTCATACTTAAGTTTAGATAGTTTTTTAACGCTTAAATCTTTATCTAACTTATCTTGATATACCAAGGTTGAGGCAAATATTTCATAGACAATTGCGCCCAAACTAAACTGATCTGAAGCTTGAGAAACATGCTCATCTAAAATTACTTCAGGGGCAGTATATCCTTGTGTACCTTGATTACCCACGGAATTAATAGGGCTAACCAACTCCGAAACACCGGCAATTCTAGCTGAGCCGAAATCAATAATTTTAATTTGGCCCAGTTCATCAATCATGATATTTTCAGGTTTAAGATCACAATGGAGCATTTCTTGACGATGAAATGCTCGAACACCTTGAATGATTTGCTTGACATAGCTAACTACAATCTCAACGTCTGGATTAGGGTTGTTATCTATCCATTGCCTTAATGTTTGACCCTTAATATATTCCATGGCATATGCCAGAAATGTTGACTGCTCATCACTATTATGTATTTTTACGACATGTGGGCTTTGTACACGTTGTCCAACCCATTTTTCATACATAAAATGTTTTAAGTATTGTGCATCGTCCTCAAAATTAATCGAGGGCGTTTTAAGTGCAACTATCTGACCAGTTGTAATATTTTTGGCTTTATACAATTGCATTTTTGCACTAGAAACTAGCATAGACTGCACTTTAAAACCATTGATTTTCATACCTTTGTTAAGGTCAGGTGGCACAGGTCTTTGGGTTAGCTCATCAAATGCTTCACCAAGATTTTTCTCAGGCAATTGTTGAATGGTTGCAATCACAGCAGTGATATTGTCAATACTGCCGGAATCTAGCGCACGATTGACAAACTCATCAGCCTTTACACTTCGGCTCATGAGTATTTCTAATAACGCATCATCTAAATAATCATGCACACCGTCCGTGGTCATTAAAAATTGATCACCCTGTTCTAAATCAAAAGTCTGATAATCAACATTAATTCTAAGATCAAACCCCATTGCTCTAGAAAGATAAATTTTTTCTTTATTGAGGCTTAGAACATGATCATTAGTTAATTGTGTCAGAACGCCAGATCTAAATCTATAAATACGAGAATCACCAACATGGAATACATGTGCGGTATTTGATTTAACAATAACAACGCTTAAGGTTGACAACATTGACGAGACTTCATCAGATCGGATCGACTGAGAGTAAAGCCAATTATTAAGTGCTGAAATAACCTTGGTAGCCGAATGCTCAACACTCCAAGAATCAGGCGTTGAGTAATAATCACTTAAGAACCCACTAACACAACAAGCGCTTGCTTCACGGGCTCGCGTACACGCACTGACACCATCAGCAATGACTACCGCCACGCCTTTATATTCTAAAGATTTTGTATCTGGTAGATGATAAGCGCAAGCGTCTTGATTTTCAGGCTTTGTGCCGGCAATCGTGTGAGAATCAATCGTAACTTTTAGTTTCTTCATAATACTAGTTTAATTTAATAACCTCAACCGTTCCATCATCCAATACTTCCACCATATGCCCTTTAGGCTCTTCTAGGAAGAATATAATCAGCATTAATACAATAACACTAACAACACCAATAAGCATAAAGAACTGATCATAATCAACCAAGGTATTAACCGTTAAAAATAATACTGCGCCAACATTACCATAAGCACCAGCCATACCCGCAATTTGACCTGTTAAACGTCTTTGGATTAATGGCACCATGGCAAATATTGCACCTGAACCCGCTTTTGAAAAAATACCGCCAACAAGGGTTAAGGCCACTACCGTATAAATAGACCAGCTTTTATCAACACTGCCTAAAGCTAAAAAACTTAAAGCAACACCTGAAAAAACCACAATCAATGTTAATTTACGTCCGAACTTGTCACTCAAGTATCCACCACCCGGTCTTGCAAAAAGATTAATAAATGGATAAACACCTGCTAATAACGCAGCCGTAATCTTAGGCAATTCAAACCAATCAACATAAAACATAGCTAGCATCGAAACCACGGCTAACTCTGTACCAAAGGTAACAAAGTATGCCCAATCTAAAATAGCCACTTGTTTGAATTTGTACTGATGTTGCTTAGGCACAGGATTTTTCAAAATGTTAGCGTTTACCTGCCAAGTTTTATATACTTGTAAGATAAAAATTAACACCAATGCTGCGTACAAACTGAGTTCAACAACTGATGAAATCATATTCATATTTTCAGGAGATAGCTTCCAGGTCAATAATGACAATGCCAAATACAAAGGGATGTTCATCAACATATACAAAATTAAATCTTTGAAGTTACTCACCTCCATTGCGCCTATTTTTTTAGGTTTAAAATAAGTAGATCCTTTAGGTGTATTGGTGACATTAAAGTAATAAAAAACACCATAAGCAATTGCCAGAATGCTAGCCATACTAATAGCATAACGCCAACCATCATCGCCACCAAAGCTGGCCGCAATAAATGGCAAAGTAACTGCTGCACCAGCCGAACCAAAATTACCCCAACCACCATAAATACCTTGAGCGACACCTGTTTGTTTTGCTGGAAACCATTCAGAAATCATCCGAATACCAACCACAAAGCCTGCACCAATAAAGCCTGACAAAAATCGCATTAATGCTAATTGCTCATAAGTTTGCATCCAGCTAAATGCAATAGAAATAAGACCGCCCAAGATAAGAATGCTTGAAAATAGTATCTTTGGACCAAACTTATCAACCAACATGCCAACAATAATTCTTGATGGAATGGTCATGGCAACATTTAAAATTAACAATACTTTTGCTTGCTGATCAGTCAATGATAACGCTTCTTGAATAAACGGCATCATTGGGCCAAGGCCCAACCAGACCACAAAGGTCATAAAAAAAGCAAACCAAGTTAGATGTAAAATCCGATATTTACCCTTGAATGAAAATATGTTTAATCTATCTTCCATTGTTATTCCCCTTAAATTGAGTTGATTGTCTGTGATCAGTTGTTACCCACGGATTTTTAACTGTGCTTGGCAATTGATCAGCCCATTTTTTAATTTTTTCTGGTGTGTCTAATTTTGACTGAATATAATCCAGACCAACACGTTCCTCAAAATGCATAACACGTTCAAAATAGTTGGCTTCTACTCGGTAAAGCTGTACAAACGCTTTCAAGTATTCCACCACATCTTTTTCTTTTTCAAAAAATCGATCTTTTAAGCATGCTTTTGTTCTAATACCACAAGCGCCTGCCACATGAATCTCATAACCTTTTTCAGTACAAATTACACCAAAATCTTTAATAGTTGATTCTGCACAATTACGCGGACAACCACTAACGCCCATCTTGAATTTATGCGGCATAAAGTGCGACCAAACAGCATCTTCCATTTTTACCGACAAGCCCATTGAGTCCTGTGTACCCATTAAACAATGCTCTCTACCAACGCATGATTTACAGGTTCTAGTCGCCTTCGCATAAGCATAACCAGCCTCCATTCCTGCATCAGACAGTTCATCCCACATGTCATTTAAGTTTTCTTTAGGAATTCCCAAAAGATCAATACGCTGGCCACCAGTTACCTTAACGGTTGGAACTTTAAATTTAATAGCAATATCTGCCAAAGCCTTAAGTTCATCTGGTGTGGTTAAGCCACCTTGCATTTGCGGCACGATCGAATAAGTGCCATCGTTTTGTAAGTTTGCATGCATTTTTTCATTATGAGGGCGTTCATTATCATTGTGCTCATACTGCGCATTAAACTGAGATGACAAATAATAGTTAATCGCTGCACCGCATTTTTCACATGAATCATTAAAATCTAGCGTTGATCTAACTTCATCAATGGTTGCTACAACCTCTAACGATCTAACGTGCTCACGCACCTCTTGCGTTGAATGTGACGTACAATCACACAAAGTATCTTTTGCCACGGACTCAATACCAGAAACAAAGCTAAAAATTTGCTTAGCCACTGAGGAACAGCCACCACAACCCGTGCCACAACCCGTCTGTTCTTGCATTAATTCAAAGGTATCGCAACCACCAGCAACAGCAGTAACGATATCACCCTTGGTAACACCCAAACAGCCACACACCTGCTCATCATCAGCCATTTTTTCAACACCAACAGAACCTGCAGAAGCAGTATCAATGCTAATATCACCAAACAATAAGGTCTTACGCATATCGGTAATATCAGTTTCTTTTTTAATCAGGTCAAAATAGAATAGTCCATCAGTAGAATCACCAAATAAAACCGCACCGACTAATTTATTATCTCTGATTGATAGTCTTTTACGTGTATTTAATGCATGATCTTTTGAACACATAACCTCATCATCAGCATTATCAAACTCACCTGCTGAAAACACATCAACACCGGAAATTTTAAGTTTTGTAGAAATATCAGAACCAGTATACATATGGTGATTAACTTCACACACTTGCTCGGCACAAACGCGTGCTTGTTCAAACAGTGGTGCAACCAAACCGTAAGTAGTACCTCTATGCTTAATGCACTCGCCCACAGAATAAATAACAGGGTCAGAAGTCATCATTGTATCGCCAACCATAATACCGCGATCAGTATGCAGACCAATACGCTTAGCTAAATCATCATTTGGCACAATACCGACAGACATAACTACCATATCTGTTTGCATGGTTGAACCATCTTCAAACTCAAGTGATTCAACTTTAGTTTCGCCAACAATCTTTGTGGTCATTGCATCCATCTTAAAGTTAATATTTTTTTGCTCTAATACTTTTTGCAATAAGCCACCCGATGACGGATCCAATTGCATATTCATAATCGAACTAGAATTTCCGATAACAGTGACATCAAAGCCAAGCTCATTTAGACCATTCGCCGCCTCAAGCCCCAATAACCCCGTGCCAATTACCGCTACTTTTTTATCCTTGCCTGCTTCGGATCTCATGTATTCAACATCGTAAATATCTCTAAATGAAACAACACCCTCTAACTCTTTTCCAGGCAATGGCAAAATAAATGGCGTAGATCCTGTACAAATAACCAATCGGTCATAATTAATTCTTTCGAGTGATTGATCTTCAAGATTAACAACTTCAACATTCTTAGCTTTTCTGCCTACTGTGGTCACTTCAAAACCAGGTTTAAAGGTGATATTATTTTGTGAAAAATAATTCTCATCATGGGTTTTAATATCATCAAACTCTTTTTCACCTGCCAAAACTGGAGACAGCATAATTCTGTTGTAAGGCAGTACGGTCTCTGTACCAATAATAGTAATTTGATACATCAATGGATCAATTTTCAATACTTCATCCACCACTTTCATTGCACTCATTCCTGAGCCAACAATCACTAATTTTTTCATTATTACTTCACCTTGTGTTTAATATGGGCTTTTTTAAGCCAAAAAAAAAGTCAGACAGAGTAGCTGTATTAAATACAAGTACCGTGTCTGACTTCAATGCCACTCTTGCCAAATCATCTTTGAAATGAGCAAAAAAAAACGCCTACCTAGAATACTTTTTTTAAAAGGTCTAGGTAGACGCCACTGTCTGTTGTTTAATTTCCATCTTTAGAAATCAAATTATTGATATTATACATCACAATGTTTTTCATATTATGGAAATCTAATAAAAATACAGCCTCATTAAGATAAGGCCTTGCATAAATAGGGAAAATTATTCATATTTATACAAAGGTCTAAAAATATAAGTCTTATAATATTTCATCATGAATAGAATAATTATTCAAGAACAAGACTTTGACTTGTCGACCGAAGTGGCACTAGCAAGGGGTACTGATAGTAATATTGGTGCTATTGTTTCTTTTGTGGGTACAGTGCGCGATTTAGAAAATGAATCGATCAAAAAAATGACACTCGAGCATTATCCCAATATGACCGAAAAAGCACTTGAGTCTATTGTAGAAAAATCCCAAAAGCGCTGGCCAATTAGAAATACTACGGTGATTCATCGTATTGGTGATTTGGCTATTAACGATCAAATTGTGCTGGTTATTACTACCAGCAAGCATCGTAAAGCGGCCTTCGAATCTTGTGAATTTATTATGGATTATTTAAAAACCCAGGCACCTTTTTGGAAAAAAGAACACACAACCTCTGAAAGTAAATGGGTAGAAGTTAAAGACAGCGATTCGCATCAAATAGATAAGTGGCAACCATCAGACTAACCCGAACCCTTGTATAAACAAAAATATTGCAAAAATACTAAGTAAAAAAGTAACCAAATAAGAAAAATTATCTTTTAGTAATTTTTGACCAATTTTTCCAATTAATACATAAAAATAAAATAGCATTGAGCTAACAGTAAACATAATAAATGCATAAATACTAGCATTAACAATCAACCAAAAATTCAACTGATTAGCAATAACCGCACCTGAGGGAAATAAAATCCAAATTTTAGATGATAACAACATAATCATAAATAGGTTTGTAAAGCTTAACTTAAGCTGAGAATCGGCCTGTCCTGCTTTAAATGATTTAATTGCCATATATAAAATATAAGCACCACCAAGAAAATAAAATATATAACCAATAGTGCCAAATATTTGGGTAATAACATCAACAAATAGTACGCTAGCAACAGCTTACGGAACCTGAATAATTCAATTAACACTTAAAGAGACTGTGAAGAAAAACTTGATAATTTCTTTGATTGTTTGCTGATTGGTTGTTGCCATAACAGCTAGCCAAACTGGGCCTGGTGTTACAAAAAAGATAAACCAAAAGAACAAAATTTTATTAAAAATTTCAATATCCATTTTTAACTAGACTCTTGTAAATCTTTAAAAGAATTGAAATTAACAAACATTTTTTCATGATCTGAAAAATCCACCTCAACGGCTTGATTTTCTCTAAAAAACTGCCCAAGCCTTCTTTTGCCACTTGCTAGATATTGATCTAACACTGGCTTAATAGATACATTGATCAAAGAAAAGGTAGGATGCAGGTGGTTATGTTCACTTGCCACACAGAGTTTTGCATCGCTCCTCTCCATCTCATTAGCCAGCCTTTTAATTAACACTTTATCAAGATAAGGTCCATCACACGGAACCACCAATAAACACTGCGTACTTATACAGCTCAAAGCTGCTGATATACCTGCCAATGGCCCTTGAAAATCAGCCAGATTGTCAGTAACCACTTCGCCAAACTCTTGATATAGATCAAGGTTTTTATTGGCACTCACCCATATGCTATCTACATTAGCGCGAATGGCTTTAGCAACATAAGAGATTAACGGCTTACCTTTATAAAGGATTAATCCTTTATCTTCGCCATTCATGCGCCTAGCTTGCCCACCAGCAAGAATAACAGCGGTAATATTACTTTTGCCAATATTTTCCATGTGGGTATGTTATCGATAATTTGATAGGCGTATGATACAATCAAACGCGTTTTTTAATTTAAAAAGGAATTTAGCTATAAATGGATAATCAGAGTGTTGATTGTGGTTGTGAAGAAAATTCACAACCTTTACTATCTACCAGTGAAGCACTAAGGTTTTTAACCGATGCAGCTAACTGCACAAGCAACACCAACATGGTGAAGCTTGATGATGCTTTGAGTCAAATTTTAGCTCAAGACATCCAATCTAAAATCAACGTTCCTGAATTTGACAACTCTGCTATGGATGGCTACGCTATTAATTTACAAGACAATCAAGTTAACACGTCTGGTGGATTTTTCTTTGACATTGTAGATCGAATCCCTGCAGGCAGTACCGGCAATGAACTAGCGCCTGGTTGTGCTGCGCGTATTTTTACTGGAGCACCTATACCAAAAGGTGCTAACACTGTCATCATGCAAGAAGAGTGTGAGCTGATTGAAAATGAGTCAAAAATTGAAATCTATCGACCAATCAGCTTAAATGAAAATATTCGCCCATTAGGTAATGATATTAAAACTGGCGTGGTTATTTTAGAAAAAGGCATTAAGCTAAAACCGCAAGATATTGCATTAGCCGCCTCTGTTGGTGTTAATGCTTTATCTGTCTTTCATCAAATTAAAGTCGGTGTATTTTTTACCGGTGACGAGCTAGTCAAACCTGGTGATGAACTAAAACCAGGGCAAATTTACAATTCAAATCAATATGCGTTAATCGCCCTATTAAAAAACTTAAATTGCAAAATTATTAATCTCAACACTATTAAAGATACCTTTAAAGCTACAGTTGAAGCGCTGAAATCACTTAAAGATCAGTGTGACCTTATTATGACGACAGGTGGTGTATCTGTTGGTGAAGAGGATCATGTCAAACCTGCTGTACAAAGCTTAGGAGAGCTAAATCTATGGCGCATTAAAATGAAGCCTGGCAAGCCTTTGGCGTTTGGAAAAATTGGTAACAGTGCCTTTATTGGCTTACCTGGAAACCCAGTTTCCGCTATGGTGACATTCTTATTATTTGCCCGACCGTTTATCAAAAAATTACAAGGTTGTCGTGATTATCATAATACCACCTACCAAGTGGCCGCCAATTTTGACTGGAATCGCTCTAAGCCTAGACGTGAATTTGTTAGAGTTAGATTAGATCAAACACAAATTCCAATACAAGTTAACCAATATCCAAAACAAGGTTCTGATGTTTTATCGTCCATGGTTTGGGCGGATGGCTTTGCAGAAATACCTGAAAAAACTACCTTTAAAAAAGGTCAGTTAATTAATTTTTACCCTTTAAACGAGATGATGTTATGAGTGGATTAACCCATGTAAACAAAAATGGTGAAGCCAATATGGTGGATGTTTCTAACAAAGACAGCACCACGCGTATTGCCAAAGCTCGAGCGAAGATTTCCATGAAAGCCAGCACCTTGCAAAAAATCAAAGATAACGATTTTAAAAAAGGTGACGTATTGGCTGTTGCACGTATTGCTGGCATTATGGCGGCCAAACAAACACATCATCTTATTCCTATGTGTCACAGCCTTAATTTATCAAAAGTGAGTGTTGATTTTGAATTTATTGAAGACGGCATAATAATCAACACCTTAACAAAGCTCAATGCCCAGACTGGGGTTGAAATGGAAGCACTAACAGCCGCTAGTATTGCAGCGCTAACTATTTATGACATGTGTAAAGCTGTTGATCGTTTTATGAAAATTGGTGAAATCCGACTCATAGAAAAACAGGGTGGAAAATCTGGCCACTGGATCAGAGATACATACCCCGTAGGAAAACAGCAATTCTCTGGGATGGTGCTTGAAGATGCCTAAGTTAATTGATAAATTTGGTCGGGAGATTAACTACCTTAGACTCTCTATTACTGAACACTGCAACTATCGATGTTTTTATTGTCGTGATGACGAATATACGCCAAATTGTAAACGTGAAGATATTCTTAGCTATGAAGATATTCAAAGAATTGTACGACTGTTTGCAGAACTAGGCATTACCAAGGTAAGGCTCACAGGTGGAGAGCCGCTAATTCGACGCGGCATTGTTAAAATTGCCAGTTTAATCAGCTCTGTACCTGGCATCACGGACGTGCCTTTATCCACCAATGCGCACCTATTAGAAAAATTTGCACACAAGCTTCATAAAAATGGCGTTAACCGAGTTAATATTTCTATTGACTCCTTAATCGCAAAAAAGTTTGAAGAAATTACTCGGGGTGGCGATATTAATGAAGTGATTAAAGGCATCGATGCTGCCATTGCTGCGGGCATGAATCCCATTAAAATTAATGTGGTTGCCATGCGCGGTGTTAATGACGATGAAATTGAATCAATGATTGATTTTGCCATTGAAAAAGGTATTGATATTCGCTTTATCGAAACCATGCCAATTGGCAATGCGGGCATTGAAGCCTTGGCTCAACACATGAGTGAGCAAGATATCCTTGCAAAAATTACCCAACATCTTGAAGGTCGATTAACCCCTCTGATTTCTAAAAAAACAGATGGGCCTGCCAGTAATTTTAAAATTGATGGCACCAAATCAACGATTGGCATTATTAGTGCCGTGTCTAATCATTTCTGTGATACTTGTAATCGCGTCAGATTGACCGCCAAGGGTGATCTTATCCTTTGTCTAGGACAAGAGGACTCTATCTCTCTAAAAGATGCTGTGCACTCAGATTTAAGCGATGAAGAAATTAAACAATTAATTATAAATGCCATCAACAAAAAGCCTGAAAAACACGTATTTAACAGTGTGGTTGATAATATCAGCAACCGACAAATGGTGGAGATAGGTGGATGAAAATTATATACTTCGCCTCTTTAAAAGAAAACCTGAAAACATCTAGTGAAGATATCGAACTAACAGATGGATCAACGGTCAAACAACTTCGAGAAGCACTTTCCAACAAACACGGATCGAAGAACTTTCCAGACAATATTCTTTGCGCAGTCAATCAAGAAATTGCCAATGATTCTATTATTATTTTTAAATCAGATGAAATTGCATTTTATCCACCTGTAACTGGTGGGTAAAAAAATCATTCACAACTAGTGAGCGCTAAAAAAACAACTATTCAGACGATAAGAAAGTCATATTGTGTTTATCGATTAAATCAAGTGCAATAGATCCGCCTCTAGCAACACAGGTTAATGGATCTTCAGCAATATGCACATCAAGGTTGGTCCTACTCCTGATTAACTGATCCAGCCCTTCAAGCAAAGCACCACCACCCATTAGCATCACGCCATTTTCAGCAATATCAGAAGATAGCTCTGGTGGTGTTTTCTCTAATGCAACTCGTATAGCATTAACAATAGCATTTAAAGGCACCTGCATTGCCTCTAAAACTTGGGTATTAGTCATGACAAATTTCTCTGGCAAGCCACTTGCAATGCCACGACCAATATAAGTTTTCTTTTTAACAGCGCTGGTCTTAAATGCACAGCCAACCTCTTCTTTAATTTTTTCTGCAGTATTATCACCAATGATAATTTTATGCTGGGCACGAACAAACTTAACAATCTCTTCGTTAAATGCATCACCTGCAACGCGCAAAGAGTCAGCATAAACAACACCGTTTAAAGACAGAATAGCGATCTCTGAGGTGCCACCGCCGATATCAATTACCATGTGTCCTGCTGATTCACCAATATCTAATCCAGCGCCTAATGCAGCGGCAATAGGCTCATCAATTAAGAACACTTCTTTAGCACCTGCTTCAACCGCACTTTCTTTAATAGCTCGACGCTCAACTTGAGTTGCACCTACAGGTGTACAGATTAGTACACAGGGTGAAGGTGAGAAAAAACCACTGTGCATTACCTGCTTAATAAAATGTTGTAACATTTTCTTGGTAATGGTGAAGTCAGCAATAACTCCGTCTTGCATTGGGCGAATTGCCTCAATGGAGCCGGGTGTTCGTCCAAGCATATTCTTAGCTTCTTTGCCAACCGCAATAACGGTTTTCTCTCTACTACGACCATCATCATGAACCGCAACAACAGAAGGCTCGTCTAGGACGAGCTCATTGTTAAGATAGATTAATGTATTAACAGTGCCGAGATCAATAGCAAGACGCGGAAATTTAAACAATCCGAACATAACTTCCTCAAGTTTTTTAACAAATATGCCTATTTAAAAATAGGCCAATACTACTATTTATTTACTGCTTCTTTTAACGCTTTACCGGCTTTAAAGGCTGCAACAGTTGATGCTTTGATTTGAATCGCTGCACCAGTTTGTGGGTTGCGGCCTGTGCGTGCTGCACGAGCTCTTGTTAAGAAGCTACCAAAACCAGTTAACTGAACACCATCACCACTTACCATAGCTTTAGTAATTGCATCCGTAGTTGCATTAAGCGCTTTACCTGCATCTACTTTAGACAAACCTGTTTCAGTTGCAATTGCGTCGATTAATTCTGATTTGTTCATTGTACGTTCCTTGTATTTAATAATTTAATTAGTGTTGATATTGAAATAAGTTAATAATACCTGATTCAAATACCACTTTTGGCGTTTTATAACTCAGGACTTTTCTTGGTTTATCATTCAACAAGGCGACAGCCTTGTTGACTTGCTCATTTGTAATATTGTCAAATCTCATTTGCTTTGGCAGGTACTGCCTAAGCAAGCCATTGGTATGTTCATTTAATCCACGTTCCCACGATGAATAGGGATTTGCAAAATAAATCTTGGTATCTAGCTTCTTGGCAATTTATTGATGATAGGCAAACTCTTTGCCATTGTCTGGCGTTAATGTGTGTGTTTAATGTAGGGTGTGAGTAGCTCTATTATGGCTTGCGCAACTAAAGCTTTTACTATTTTTAGTACCCCCTTGAGGGGTAAAATATAGAAAGTTATATTTACTTTTATAACTACAAAAGGATTCATTCAGCGATTGGGCATATGACACCCGCTTTTACACCCCCCCCCCTTGCGGGGTGCAGAAGATGGCTGAATTGGAAAAAGTGGCTTGAAATATGTCCAAGATTAACGGACCACTACAACCCAAACTGCGAAACATGCAGTAAAGGCAATCGTATTAGCTGCTAACACTGAATTGGCTTGACCTTTATGGCTACTTATCATTGAAATTCCCATAACCCCACCTCTTCTTTGTTTTTTTTATAAAGTTATGGCAATTTTGCGCCTTACTAATTTTCAAATCTTGATTCAGATCAAATAATGAAGCTATATTTGGTTTTCTTGACCCAGGTCAAGAAAACAGCAGTTTTACAAATCTGTCAATTTATAACAATTGATAGCTAGGTAAAATTAACGAAAATTAATCATCAATTTAGGTAAATGGATAATACAAAAATTAAAATAGGCTTTGTTACAATTTCTGATCGTGCAGCGTGTGGAGAATACGAAGATATTGGCGGTCCTGCTATGCAAGACTGGATTAAGAGTGCAGTACTATCACCTTATGAAATTGACAGCACTATCATTGAGGATGAGCAAGCTTTAATCGAAAAAACCCTAATTGATTTTGCCGACAATAGAAATTGTAATTTGATTTTAACAACAGGTGGCACAGGCCCAACTACGCGTGATGTTACTCCTGAGGCAACACATGGCGTGTGTGAGCGTATTTTTGATGGCTTTGCTGAACAGATGCGCAACGTTAGCTTACGTACTGTACCTACGGCAATTCTGTCGCGTCAAACAGCTGGCACACGTGGCAATAGTTTGATTATTAATCTACCAGGAAAACCTGCAGCTATTGCTGTGTGCTTGGGTGCGGTATTTTTGGCGGTGCCAAAATGCTTGGAGTTATTAGATAAATCCAATATTCAGATTGATTTAGACTTTGTTGAACAGGAGTTTGAATAAAATCTGTCAGGATTTTATTCAAAGGAAATTCAAGTCATAAAAAAATTTAACTTAGAAGATTTGACAATTTCTGACGATAAGCAGCACTTGCTTCTGGATTGGTTTTTTCAAGCATGTTGCAAATCATGCCAATCATCTCTCTAGCCGCACCTTCTTTATAATTTGAGTCATTTTGTTGAATTTTAAACAGTAAATCGACACCTTGATCAATATCATGTTGAGCAATAAAACAAATGGCTAAATCAAATTTCACCTGATTGTTATCTGCGTCTTCCACCAATAGCACTTGTAATACCTCGACACCTTGTGTACTCCGTGCTAATTTTTTAAAATTTAACTGGCTAGAAATAGCCAAGCCAATTTCACTTTTTTGAGCCTCGTCACCGACTTTATTAAATAATCCTTCAGCTTGCTCAAGCTCGTTAATATCTAAAAAAATTTGCACCATATCAAGTGCCACTCTAACATTAGCAGGATCAGAGTTAATTGCTTGAGTAAGCAGCATAATTGCCTCAGAGGTTTCGCCAGCTAAATGCTTTTCACGTGCTCGCTCTCGCATTTCATCAGACTCTCTAAATACGCCATAATGCTTTAACAACAGTCTCAGTTCATCAGTACGATACTGTCCCTCTTCTCGCTGAACCTCTACACCATCTTTAAAAACAACAATAGTAGGCACATTGGTAACAAAAAATTGAGTTTTTAGCTCTTCTTGTTCATCAATATCGATTTTTGCAAAAATAAAATCACCAGAAAATTCAGTTGCCAATTGCGAAAGTTCGTCAGCCATTTGAATACAAGGCCCAGCCCAAACAGCCATAAATTCAACAATAACAGGAATGTGGTTTGAATTATGAATCACCAAGTCTTCAAAATTATTTTGACTGACTTCAAAAATTAGAGGTTTATTTTCTGTACTCACAAGAACTTCCTTTTATATTTAACGGGGTTGAAATAAAATTGCTTTAATAGATTGATAATTAGTGGCAATATTACGTAAATTCTCTTCACCTAGTTCAGTGTCAATTCTACCTTGATTAAGATCTTTAACTTGATCTACATACATTTTTTTAAGCGTATCTAGTGTTGCAGTTATTTCATAAACAGTTGGATTGCCAAAGTCTTTCCAATCTTGAGGCAATGTATGAGGATATTTTGGAACAAACTCTATGAGTTTTTCATCATCCTCAAACATTGAAAATTAAGCGGTAAGACTCGCGAATAACAATGGAAGCTGTTCTGGCAACTTTTCAACATTTTCAATAACGGTATAGTTATTTTCACCAAAAATGCGTTTCACATAGGCATCAGCATGAGGGTCAAGCGTTAAACAATAAGTTAATACGCCTGTTGAATACAATTCTTCCACGGCTTTTTTAGTGTCAAAGCGCAAGTGTTGCGGATCTGTTTCATCGATATCTGCCGGTTCTCCATCTGTCACCAATAGAATTAACTTTCGTTTTTCTTGCTGTTTGTGTAAGTGTGTGCCAGCATGTCTAAGAGCTGCACCCATACGTGTAGATAAGCCACCCTTCATACCTGCAAGACGTGCTTTAGCTTCATCATCAAAATGTTGATTAAAGTCTTTTAAACGAAAATATTGAACGTCATGACGACCATCAGAAGCAAAACCGTGTAATGCAAATGGATCGCCAATACCTTCCATAGCAACTGATACTAGTGTGGCGGCTTCACGCGTTAACTGCAAAATAGTTTTATCAGAATCACCCACCATCTCGTTAGTAGATTCAGACAAGTCTAATAATACCACAATAGACAAATCTCTAGTATTGAGCACGTTACGCATAGTGATACGTGGATTTGGCTGATCACCCATACGAATTGAAATCATAGCATCAATGGCAGCGTTAATATCAACTTCGTCACCATCCTCCATGCCACGTTTGCGTTGAACGCCAGCCGGAGAAAGTAAATCAATAATTTGACGAATTCTATGAGCGATAGGCTTATGTTCTAATAAAATATTTTCAATATCTTCTGGATTGCCTTTGGTTGGACGACGTTCATAAATAGTTGCCCAATCTGGACGATGTAATTGAATTTGATAATCCCACTCATGATAATGAAACGGATCAGAAATAGGCTCTGTACCCATAGTTTCATTAAATGATCTGGCGTTATCAGTTAAGTCATCCTCATACACACGCATTAAGTCTTTACAGGTCCAAATTACTTGAGCATCATCACCAGCTAATTCACAATCAACCTCATGCGCCATCATTAATGGACTTACTTCAAAACGCTGTTGAGATTGACTGGCAGCAATGTATTCATCGCCCAAGTCCCAGTTAACATCTTCATAATGCCAAATAACACGATTATCATCACGGTAATCAACACGGTAACGCTCAAGAATTCTTAAACTTGGTACGGCCTTTCGACCTGAAAATAAGTTATAAAGCTCAATACCCATTCGCCAAGCAAACTGATTGTTATCTTTATTTTCTTCAATATTAGCATGGAATTTAGCAGCAAGATCATTTAACTGATCATCATCGCCTTTAGTATCCATATCAAGCAACTGCAAAGCAAAACCTTCTAAAATTTCCATGGTTTTGTGCTCTGCAGGTTCTTCGTGCTCAAGTAACATTAAAGAACGCCATAATTTCTTTAAGCCCGGAAATTCTTGCACGGCTTTATACTCAACGCGTGCATCTTCTAACAAGCCAATAAAAAACATTTGTGCTGGACTGAGTTGTTCAGCAGACATAGACTCTGTCGCGTACATCATATGCGCAGCCATATGAGCAACAGTGGCACGATAAATCTCTAAACCTTCAATGCCTTCAATGCCTTCAATATCATCAAGCGCATCTGGAACATACAAAATACGCGTATCAACATACGGTCTAAAATCTGTATATTCGGCACCTGTTGGGCGAATGAAAAAATCACGACCCCAAAGTGCACGTAAATAAAAATTTAGCTTTTTCTGTACTCTAACAAATAACACACCGCGACGCTCTTTTTCGAGCATGGCACGGGAATCAGCAGACTCTAGTGAAAAATAAGAGGTAAGGTTTTTAAAGTCACGTCTGTACGCTTTAGCACCAAACTGTGACCAGCGGCGTAAGCCACTCAAAGTAAGTTTGGTTAGTAATTGGTCAATATTAAGTAGCATTGGACGCAAACCACGAGCTGCTGTTGAAGCCAACTGATGAATCATAGTTAAGTAACCACGAACCAATTGCGCATCGCCCAAGTGCCTTGCCACCAAAGGCATATTAGACAATAATAACGAAACAACTTCGCCAGAAGTTAGTGAAGACAACTTCATAGCAGCAGTAATACAATCAGGAATAATATCTTCGCCACATTCTTTTGAAATTTGTGGCATTACTTCTAGATAAGTAATTACTAAATCATTACCCTTGCCTAAGTTACATAATGATTTAGCACCATCTAAGTAATCTTTTAAGCCCGCAGGTGAAATAACACGTGCAGCATCGGCAAAAGTAGCGTCAAGAACACTTTTAACTTCTGGCGCTATTTTTTCAAGAAATTCAGAATAATCTTCAAGAAGAATCTTTGACATAATGACAAATACCTTAAATTAACAAAATGTTAAATAATTTAAAAGCTTACATTTTGAAACAACGAGCCTCAAGATGCTTTTTTTTAGGAGTTAACCTAGAAAAGTTTGTACTGCAGCTTTCAATGTATCGCGCATATCAGGGTCGTCCGTTAATGGCGTAATCATTGTCATGCTACATGCGGCCTCAGGATCAACACCTTTAGCAATCAACTGACCTGCGTATACCAACAAACGAGTAGAAATACCTTCATCAAGACCATGACCTTTAAGGTTACGTGCACGATGTGCAATTTGCACTAATTTTTCAGCCATTATTGCATCTACACCGGATTCTTTAGTTACAATCGCCACCTCTAAATCAGTTTCAGGGTAATCAAAATCCAAGCCACCAAAGCGCTGCTTGGTTGATTGTTTAAGATCTTTCATTAAACTTTGGTAACCAGGGTTGTATGAAATTACTAGTTGGAAATCTGGGTGCGCCTTAACAAGCTCGCCCTTTTTATCAAGAGGAAGTTCACGACGATGATCGGTTAACGGATGAATAACAACTGTAGTATCTTGACGAGCCTCAACAATTTCGTCAAGATAACAAATTGCACCAATACGGGCCGCTGTTGTTAATGGACCATCTTGCCATTTTGTACCATCTTTATCCAATAAAAATCGACCAACTAAGTCAGAAGCAGTCATATCTTCATTACAAGCAACACTGATTAAAGGTCGGCCTAATTTCCAAGCCATGTATTCAACAAAACGTGATTTACCACAACCTGTTGGGCCTTTAATCATCATCGGCATACGAACATCGTATGCAGATTCATAAAGTTCTACTTCATTTTCAACCGACTCATAGTACGGCTCATCTTTAATGATATATTGATTTGGATCTACTTTTATTTCAGACATAATTTCCCTTCCTTATTTATTCATCTTCACCATCTGTTTCATGTTCACCTGACCAACCTGCTGTCTTAGCATTTTGGATGGCCTTATCATGAATGCGTTGATGACGCTCTCTTAACTCTGGCGGTAAAAATCTCACTAAACAGCCGTACTTATCCCACTCATCGTTAACTTTTTGCAGTAAGCTATCAATACCAGCTAAATTCCATCCTTCGCAAGTTTCAGTTTCTTCGATCAAGCCAAACACCCAGCCATCTCTAATAATTTTGCCAATGGTGGTCATGCCGCCGTTAATTTCGTTGTTAACTCCAACATATGTTTTTGGTTTGTCCATAAGGATATTTTATAGCAAAAAAAACCCCAACTACAAGAGTTGGGGTTTTTTTACTTAGAACTTAGTAGCTATTAAACCGTTTTACCACGGTAAATAACCATTGAAGCACCAGCACATTGTGCGAAGTTGTCTAAACCTAACAAGCGAACATGATTGCCCGGATGTGCAGTATGACAGTTCTCTAGCTCAGCTAGAATTGCATCAACGTCAGTTTCACCAAACATTGGAAGTTTCCACATGTACCAGTATGAACCAGAAGAGTGCTCTGGCTCAGTGTGTTCGATACTTGGGTTCCAACCTTTATCAACAATGTATTGAATCTGTTGACGAGTTTGCTCAGTGTTCATTGCAGGCAAATATGAGAAAGTCTCAAACTTACGACTTTCAGTATTGCTCAAACTTGAAATATAATCTTGCATTTTATTGCTCCTTATTTTTATTAGTTTTAATAGAGTGTTTTAATTAACACTCTATTAATAGATACTTTACTTGTGCGCTACGTCAATCTTGTCAACAGTATCGAATTCAAATTTGATCTCTTTCCAAGTTTCCATTGCGATAGCTAGTTCAGGACTGTGCTTAGCAGCTGATTGTAAGATATCTTTACCTTCTTTCTCAAGCTCACGACCCATGTTACGTGCTTCAACACAAGCTTCAACCGCTACACGGTTTGCTGCTGCGCCTGCTGCGTTACCCCACGGGTGACCCAATGTACCACCACCAAACTGTAGACATGAATCGTCACCGAAAATGTTTACTAGTGCTGGCATGTGCCATACGTGAATACCACCAGAAGCCACTGGGATTACACCCGGCATTGCGCCCCAATCTTGGTCAAAGAAGATACCGCGTGAACGATCTTCTTTAATGAATGAATCACGCATGATGTCGATCCAACCTAAAGTAGCATCGCGGTCGCCTTCAAGCTTACCAACAACAGTACCTGAGTGTAAATGATCACCACCAGATAAACGTAAAATTTTAGTTAATACGCGGAAATGGATACCATGATGCGGGTTACGATCTAATACTGCGTGCATTGCACGGTGAATGTGTAACAACATACCGTTATCTTGACACCATTGTGCTAGCTGCGTATTTGCAGTCCAACCACCAGTAATGTAGTCATGCATAATGATCGGAGAACCGATTTCTTTAGCATACTCAGCACGCTTCATCATTTCATCAGATGTAGGTGCTGTAACGTTTAGGTAGTGACCTTTACGCTCACCAGTTTCAGCTTCAGCTTTTTCGATTGCTTCTTGTACAAAGTCAAAACGAGCCCTCCAACGCATGAATGGCTGTGAGTTAACGTTTTCATCATCTTTCGTGAAGTCTAAACCACCACGAAGACCTTCATAACATGCACGGCCGTAGTTCTTAGCAGATAAACCTAACTTAGGCTTAATAGTACAACCCAATAAAGGACGACCATATTTGTTAAGAATATCACGCTCTAACTGGATACCTTGTGGCGGACCATTACAAGTCATTACGTATGCAATTGGGAATCTAATGTCTTCTAGTCTTAATGCACGTAGAGCTTTAAAGCCGAATACATTACCAACTAGAGAGGTCATGATGTTTACAACTGAACCTTCTTCAAAAAGATCAATTGGGTATGCAATGAATGCATAGAAACATGTGTCATCACCCGGAACATCTTCGATCGCATAACAACGACCCTTATAGTGGTCAAGATCAGTTAATAGATCTGTCCATACAGTTGTCCAAGTACCTGTAGAAGACTCAGCTGCAACTGCTGCTGCTACTTCTTCACGAGGAACACCATCTTGTGGTGTAATTTTAAAACATGCCAGGATATCCGTCTCTAACGGTGAATAATCCGGCATCCAATAAGTTTCGCGGTAGTCTTTTACACCCGCATCATAAACCTTTGCCATTTTTTATAACTCCTTTCATTAAAAGAATTGTCATCATACAAGAACATTTATATAATGTAAAATAATATTTATTTAATAAATAATAATATTTTGTTATGATTAATTACACCTTAAAACAACTGTATAGTTTTGAAGCAGTTGTGCGTACTAAAAGCTTTACTAAGGCTAGTAAGGAGCTGTTTATTACTCAGCCTGCTGTGTATATGCAAGTGCAGCAATTAACAAAAAACATTGGTTCAGATCTAATACATACCAATGGTAAAGTTATTATACCAACATTCATTGGTACGAAGCTATACCAAACTTGCCTTGATGTTATTAGAACACTTGAAAATTCACACTCCGAGATTGAGCAAACGCTTAATCCTGATTCTGGACACTTGCAAATTGCAGTTGCCACAACAACCAATTCCTTTGTTAGTCGAATCTTGGCAAAGTTTAAAAGTAAATACCCTCAAATGACCTTTCATCTTGAAGTAACTAATCGTAAATTATTATTAGAAAAGCTTAATAACCATTCAACTGATTTAGTTATTATGGGTGAGCCGCCTTCTGATCTTCCGTTAACCACTCAACCGTTTATGGAAAACCCGCTAATTGCCATCGCCCACCCTGAGCACCCATTGCTATCTAACAAAAAGAACAGTATTAAAACATTGGTTAAAGAAACCTTAATTACCCGCGAACAAGGTTCAGGCACAAGAATAACCATTGAGAGAATCACTGGCATGAAGTTTAATTCAGATATTGAGATTAACTCAAACGAGGCGATTATTGAAGCAGTACAAGCCGGACTTGGCATTGGCTTTGTGTCAAAACACACAGTTAAACTTGAACTTGACAACAACATCATCAAACAACTGAATGTTGATAATTTTCCGATAACTCGTCATTGGCATGTTGTCCATCAATCTAAAAATAAACTTTCGCCCATTGCTCAACGCTTCAAAGATTTTATTATTGATAACAGCACTATGGTCTAATTTTTGACCAAAAAAAACCCCGTTAAAACGGGGTTTTTATTCTATATCAAATGACTATTAGTTATTAGCCATATTGATTCATAGGATCGCCACCAGCACCACCTGCAGCTACACCAGCTTCTTGTGGAATATCAGTAATCATTGCCTCAGTAGTAATCATCAATCCAGAAATTGATGCTGCGTGTTGCAATGCAGCACGAGTTACTTTAGTTGGATCAAGGATACCCATTTCAAGCATATCACCAT
>FXLX01000011.1 GCA_900180385.1 uncultured Candidatus Thioglobus sp.
GCACTGGCAAGACACCTGGCAAGCCTAAATCAACTGCACACGCTTGAGAATTTGGCGCTTGACCAAATAAAGTAGATGCTGATGAAAAAATCTTAGATTTGGTGCTAAGCTGCGCATGAATTTCTAGACCAATAACTGTTTCCCACTCCATGCTAGCCCTCCTCTGGTGTTCTTAAAGAGTCTTCAGCCAGTGTTGATTGAATTTTCAAATTAGAGAAATTGTTTAGCTCTGTAGTAAAAACTTGAGTAATAATTATTTTATTGCTCGAGTTTTTACTACAGAGCTTGGCGATTTTAATTTTTGAAAAACAATTAAACATTGGTTGGAGCCTCTTTTTGATGCCAATCTGTTTGCTGCTGGAATTGGTGAGCAATATTAAGCAGCTTTGACTCAGACCAATAGTTACCAATCAATTGTAAGCCTACCGGTAGTTTATTTGAAAATCCAGCAGGAATACTCATAGCTGGTAAGCCAGCCAAATTAGCACTTAGCGTGTAAATATCAGCTAAATACATGGATACTGAATCCTTTACTGAGCCTAAATCAAAAGCTGTTGTTGGAGATACTGGACCCATAATAACGTCCACATCAGCAAAGGCTTTCTTAAAATCATCACTAATAAGGTGACGAGTCTTTTGCGCCTTTAAATAATAGGCATCGTAATAACCTGCTGATAACGCATAAGCACCAATCATAATACGGCGTTTAACTTCCGCACCAAAACCTTCTGAGCGAGAGCGTAAATACAAATCTTCTAAATCTTTCGGATCGTCACAACGATAGCCATAGCGAACGCCATCTAAACGTGACAAGTTTGACGAGCACTCACAAGGCGCAACAATATAATAAGTTGGAATTGCATAAGCTGAATTTGGCAAAGAAATTTCTTTAACAGTGGCACCCATTGCTTCAAATTCTTTAACAGCGTTCATAACTTCAGTGGCAACCGCATCATCCAGACCTTCAGAAAAGAACTCTTTAGGTAGGCCGATGGTTAAATCTTTAATGGAATCATTAAGATTGGCTGTGTAATCTGGCACATCTTGCTGTGCAGAAGTCGAATCTTTTTCATCAAAACCAGCCATAGCATTAAGCACAATAGCTGCATCTTCTGCAGTTTTAGTCATCGGACCTGCTTGATCAAGACTAGATGCGTAGGCGATCATGCCGTATCGAGAAACACGACCGTAAGTTGGCTTAAGGCCGGTAATACCACATAAACTTGCTGGTTGGCGAATAGAGCCACCGGTATCAGTACCTGTTGCAAAACAACTCAATCCACCAGCTACTGCTGCAGCCGAACCACCTGATGAACCACCTGGAATTTTATTTTTATTCCAAGGATTTTTCACATCACCATAAAATGAATTTTCATTACTAGAGCCCATGGCAAATTCATCCATGTTGGCCTTGCCCAGCATAACTAAATTTGCTTGATTTAACTGATGTGAAACAGTTGCATCATAAGGAGAGATGAAGTTATTCAACATTTTAGATCCTGCTGAAGTCTTGACACCTTGGGTGCAAAAAATATCTTTGTGTGCATATGGAATACCGGTCAAAATACCACCATTACCCAAGGCAATTTTGTCATCTGCAGCTTGTGCTTGTTTCATCGCAAGTTCGTCAGTTACGGTAATAAATGCATTTAGATCAGATTTGTTAATACGATCTAAATAATGCTGAGTAATTTCAACTGAAGAAAACTCTTTGTCTTTTAAGCCTTGTGCAAGTTGTGCAATGGTCTTTGTATGAATACTCATATTACTCGATAACTGTTGGTACTAAATAATGATGATTACCAACATTAGGCGCAATAGACTGAAATAACTCTGACTGATCAACCTCTGTCACTACATCAGCACGCAAACGCTGAGTCATATGCAATGGATGAGCCATAGGCTCAATGCCATCTGTTTCGATTGCGCCAAGCTGCTCGGCCAAGCCAAGAATAGCATTCAGATCTTTGGTATTATCTTTTAGCTCGCTGTTATTTAGCGATAAGCGCGCTAAATAAGCAATTTGTGAAACTTGTTGCTCAGATAGCGACATAATTATAACATTGGAATCTTATTGAAGATTCGTAGTGGCTTAGAAAATGAAGAGCGCATCATACTCATGTCACGCTGCATCCATTGCATTGAATCCTGAATGGTTGTCATGTTTTTATTCATTTCTTCCATGTTAATTAGCATAGGCTCTAATGAGTCCATTTTCTGACTAACTTGCGTTAGATCAGCAGAAATAACATCTAATGAATTAAGTTTTAAAGCAATGACATCCATGTTCTCTTCAACGCGTGAAAAACTCTTCTGCATTTGCGCCACCGAGGTGGTCATTTTGTTCACATTAGTCGCTAACTTTTCAATACTAGATACCATTGATGACATGTTGCCACCCATGTTTGGATCCATTGCATTAGCAAGGCGCGCCATATCATTGGTAATTGAATAAATAACAACAAAGAACCCCATGATAATCGCACTAAATACGGCCAAAGCAGGTAAGAACATACGCTCAAATTTTGAGTTAGTGCGCTTATCTGCGTGCTGCTCAACACCTTCAAGCATTTTTTCTAAATCTGAAATACTTGAAGTAATCATTACTTCATCATCCTTTACTTCTGGTTTCTTTTTATCATCTGACACAATTCATCCTAATTTATGATTGGCAAAAATCCCCAATTACTTGTTTGAGTTGTGCTTGTTGGTAGGTATCACTAATATACGATTCGCCTAATTTCCTCATTAATATGAGGCGAATATTACCGTCAATCACTTTCTTATCAACGCTCATTACAGATAAGAACTCAGAAGCGCTAATTTTACCATCTACACTGATCGGTAAATTAGATTTTTCTAATAAATCTTTAACTTGGCTAACCTCATCTTCAGTTAAATCGCCCAATAATTGTGACAACTTTGTCGCCATTAACATGCCTACTGAGATGGCTTCACCATGTAAAAATACACCATAGCCCAGGGTGTTTTCAATCGCATGACCAAAAGTATGGCCAAAGTTTAATAAAGCTCTTTTTCCTGATTCTAATTCATCTTCTGCAACGATATCAGCTTTGTCCACACAAGATTGGTACACAGCTTGAATAATTAAAGTCTTATCTCTAGAAATCAAATCATTGATGTTACTTTGTAAAAACTTCAAGAAATCAATATTACCAAGCAAGCCATATTTAATAACTTCCGCCAATCCTGCGGAAAATTGTCGGTCATCTAAAGTATCCAAAGTATCCACATCAATCAGCACACAGTTTGGCTGATGAAAAGCGCCAATCATATTTTTACCAAGTGGATGATTAACCCCAGTCTTACCACCAACACTAGAATCAACCTGTGACAATAAGGTGGTTGGGATTTGAATAAAATCAACACCACGCTGGTAACTCGCCGCTGCAAAGCCTGTCATATCACCAACAACACCGCCACCTAACGCAATCAACGTACAAGAACGATCAAAACGATTTTCTAATAAAGCGTCAAAAATCAGATTAACGGTATCAAGTGTCTTGTACTGTTCGCCATCTGGCAAGATAACCTGCGCAATATTCAACGACCCAAGTGATGCTTTAACCTGCTCAAGGTATAAAGGCGCAACTGTAGTGTTAGTGACAATCATCACCTGCTTGCCTTTGATATGATTTATTAATAACTCTGCCTGATCAAGTAATGCTTGGCCGATATAAATCGGATAAGATTTTTTTCCTAAATCAAGATTTAACGTCTTCATTATGCAAACTCTCGCTTTTCACCATCACCGACAATATTTTCAACACAGCGTGTGCACAATTCCTCATGTTCGGGGTGCTGACCAACATCAGCACGATGATGCCAACAGCGCACACACTTTTCATGTGATGATTTTTTCACTTCAATAAACACACCTTCACCTGCCTCAATGCAAGTATTTGTTTTTTCACTTAGCGGGTGAATTTTGGCATAAGAAGTAATAAAAACAAAGCGTAATTCATCGCCAAGTTGACTTAGTGCATTATACACTTTCTCATCACAATAAAGATCTACTTCAGCCTCTAATGAGGATCCAATAATCTTATCGCTGCGCATACCTTCCATTTGTTTGCGAATAAATGGACTGATATTTCTAGCTGCTTCGATGGCAATATTATCGTAATTCGATGCCAATTGTGTATACCACTCAGTTAAAAAGATACTACCAGTTTTTTCATTTGGCATACTTTGCCAAACTTCTTCAGCAGTATATGATAAAACTGGAGACAGCCATTTAACCATCGCTTCTAATATATGATTGAGTGCAGTTTGTGCACTACGGCGCGCTCTTGAATTTTCTTGTGTAGTGTATTGTCTATCTTTAATAACATCTAGGTAGAATCCACCCAAATCATTACTACAAAAATTCAAAATTAACTGGATCGCATGATGGAAATTATATTGCTCGTAAGCCTCTAAAATTTGTACTTGCAAATCAGCTGTTTTAGCAACAATCCATCTATCCAAATCTAGCATGTCTGTTGTTGTTACCGTATGTTGCGCTGGATTAAAGCCGCTCGTATTAGCCAACATAAAGCGCACAGTGTTGCGAATGCGGCGATATGAATCTGCTGAACGCTTTAAGATTTCATCTGAGACTGTCATCTCACCGGTGTAATCAGTTGAAGCAATCCACAAACGCAAAATATCAGCACCCAAGTTATTAATAACCTTTTGCGGACTCATAACATTGCCTAATGATTTACTCATTTTCTTGCCGTCTTTATCAACGGTAAATCCATGTGTTAACACTTGCTTATATGGCGCCTTACCATTAATAGCAACCGATGAAATAAGCGACGACTGAAACCAGCCACGGTGCTGATCAGAACCCTCTAAGTATAAATCAGCCACATCTGCCAAACCCTCTCTGGCCTTTAACACTGCAAAATGACTCACACCAGAGTCAAACCATACATCTAGTGTATCAGTGGCTTTTTCATAATCATCAGCATCAGCACCTAATAGATCTTTAATGTCAGTTTCAAACCAAGCTTCAATACCATTTTCTTCAATCATGGTTGAAACACTGGTGAATAATTCTTTAGTATTTGGATGCAGCTCACCTGTTTGTTTGTGCGTAAACAAGGTGATTGGTACGCCCCAAAAACGCTGACGAGAAATACACCAATCTGGTCGATTGCCCACCATTAGCTCAATGCGTTTTTTACCCCAATCAGGAATCCAATCCACTTTAGGGATTTCGGCATTAACCGTATCTCTTAAACCGTTATCCTGCATAGAAATAAACCATTGTGGCGTTGCTCTAAAAATAACCGGAGTTTTATGACGCCAACAATGTGGGTACGAATGCACCAATGGATCGTGCTTAACCAAGGTGTTTGTATTTTCTAAAATTTCAATAACACTAGCATTAGCCTTAAAAATAAACTGTCCAGCTAGCAGTTCAGTATCTTCGAAAAATACACCACGCCCATCAACTGGACAATCAACTGGTAAGTCATATTGCTTACCAACAACAAAGTCTTCTTGACCATGTGCCGGCGCTGTGTGAACTGCACCTGTACCAGCATCTGTGGTTACATGATCGCCTAAAATAATAGGCACTTGTTTGTCATAAAATGGATGCTGAACCTGGAGACCTTCAAGCTCACTACCTAAATAAACTTTAGATAAAATGTTTGCTTCCAGTTCATAACGAGATAATGCATCTTCTGCCAAATCTTGAGCCAATAAAAAGTATTCATCACCTGTATCAGCCAATACATAACTAAGCTCAGGATGCAGTGCCACTGCTTCATTTGCAGGTAGCGTCCAAGGGGTAGTGGTCCAAATAACCACAGAAACTGGCTTATCAACCTTAAAGATTGAATCATCAATAATTTTGAATTTAACATCAATCGCATCTGATTTTTTATCTTTGTACTCAACTTCAGCTTCCGCTAATGCTGAACCACATTCGGTACACCAATGCACTGGCTTATAGCCTTTAGCAACGTGGCCATTTTCAACAATTTTTCCTAAAGCACGAACAATATCAGCTTCATATTGGAAGTCTTTAGTTAGATAAGGATTGTTCCAATCAGCCAAAATACCCAAACGTTGAAAATCAACTTTTTGTTTGGCTACTTGGGTATCTGCGTACTTACGACATTCCGCTCTAAAAGTATTAGCATCAATCTTAACACCGACTTTGCCTTTTTTCTTTTCAACATTAAGTTCAATTGGTAAGCCATGACAATCCCAACCAGGCACGTACGGCGCATCAAAACCTGATAAAGATTTTGACTTAACAATAATGTCCTTTAAAACCTTATTAACCGCATGACCAATATGAATGTCTCCATTCGCATAAGGAGGGCCGTCGTGCAAAATGAATTTGGGCTTACCTTGGTTGTGCGCACGAATCTGAGCGTACAAATCATCATCTTGCCATTTTTTAAGAAATCCACCTTCACGATTTGAAAGATTTGCCTTCATGGCAAACTTAGTGGCAGGTAGGTTTAAAGTGGGTTTATAGTCAGACATTAGTGCTTAATAATTGTAAATACTAAAAGCGATATTATACGTGACAGGTGAGGTTTTTTGAAAACGAAAATAAAGGGCTAGATACTCTATCTAGCTATTTTCTTAACGATAAATAAATTTTTAAATAAACCGCGAAAACCAATGAAGCGGCCATAAATAATATTGACGCCCAGAAAATGCAGTATTTAATTCATTAATAGAGATACAACTCACCTTCTTATTAATCTTAACAAGAGGATGACACAAACTATTAGTTTTAGGAATTCAACGCTTAAGGACTTTAAATTTTTTCCCAAATGCGAAAATAACAAAACTAACCATCGCCAATACAACCATCGAAATACTCATGTAAAAAACAATATCGTTATTTAACTCATTCATGATCATAGCAAACCCCTCTTTATTTAATTAATAACAGGGGTATTCTATCAATAGAGTCAGACAAAAAACTTGATCCAAGTCAAAATTGGACAAATTAAGTCAAAAATTAATAGAATTAAGTAGAAATTTCACCCGATTAAGACTTAAATCAGTTGAAAACAAACTATCCGCTCTAAAAAAAAGGTAAAATTAAATTCTAATTCTTGCCTTGTCGATACCAAAGACAATGCCAACAACAACGGTCAAAGCAACCATTGTAATACTCATATAAAAAACGATATCGTTATTTAGCTCATTCATAATCATGATTATTCTCTTTATTTAGTTATTGACAAGGCTATTCTAATAACAATCTTTGATGAATAATTGATTTAAATCAATTATTTTTTATGATTAAACTCAAGATTTACAGAATTTAACAATAACTTTACTTGGCCAGGCTTTAAATAATCGTATTGGTTAGCTTTAAGATTTTCAGGTAGGCGGATTTCACCAAAGCGTATACGGATAAGGCGTGACACCTTAAAGCCTAACGCCTCCCAAAGACGTCTAACTTCGCGCTTTTTACCTTCCTTAAGTACAACTTTATACCAGCGATTAGCACCTTCGCCACCACCAATAATCACGCGCGCAAATTTAGCAAAGCCATCTTCTAGCTCAATGCCTGTGGTTAATTGTTTGATATCTTCATTTTCCACCTGACCCAACACACGAACTGCATATTCACGATCAATTTCAGAACTTGGATGCATGAGTTTATTGGCCAAATCACCATTGTTTGTAAATAACAATAAGCCTGATGTATTAAGATCTAAACGCCCCACCATCACCCAGCGTGATTCTTTTGGTAATAAGCTATAAACACTTTTTCGACCTTCGTCATCCTTATTCGAGCAAATAACGCCTGCCTGCTTATTAAGGATAATCACCTTAGTTTCCTCTTCTTTATAGCGCTCAAGATCAATAGGTCTGCCATCAATTTTGACTTTATCAGTTATCTCGCATTTATCACCGATTTGAGCGGTTTTATTATTAACCTCAATTCGACCTTGCTCAATCAGTCTTTCTGCCCAACGACGCGAACCGTAGCCTGCTGTTGCAATTAATTTTTGTAGTCTTTCAGCCATTTTTATTAACCTTTATCTGAGTGTAGAAAATAGGCTAAAAATATGGAAGAACCTGCAATTAATAGTAAAACCATTGATAAAGATTTTTTTCGTATTTTTAGACATTTTATGCATCAGTACACAATGCCCATGGCTTCGCGTACTTCTATCATTGTCTCTTTTGCAACATGACGCGCACTCTCTGAGCCTTCATGAATAATTTGCTTAATTAACTCTGGGTCTGCCTGATATTTAGCAATACGTTCTTGCATTGGACCAAGCTCCATTTGAATTGCATCAATCACTGGCTGTTTGCATTCAACGCAACCCATTTTAGCCTTAGTACAGCCATCAACCACCCATTCACAAGTTTGAGCATCTGAGTAAACTTGATGCAATTGCCATACTGGGCATTTATTTGGATCACCAACATCGGTCAATTTAATGCGCGCAGGATCTGTTGGCATACGCCTAACCTTGATATTAATTTCATCAGCAGTATCACGCAAGGAAATTGTATTGTCATACGATTTACTCATTTTTTGACCATCCAAACCTGGCATTTTTGACGCTTTAGTTAGTAATGATTTTGGCTCTGGCAGAATGATTTTTCCTGTTCCTTCGATATAACCTGCTAAGCGCTCACGATCACCCAAAGTGATATTTTGCTGTTCTTGCAATAATGCTTGTGCCTTAACCATAGCCTCATCATCGCCCGTTTCTTGGTAAGCTTTACGCAATGAACGGAATAATTTAGCCTGCTTTTTACCCATCTTGCCAATTGCAGCTTCGACTTTTTTTTCAAAATCAACTTCACGACCATAAATGTGGTTAAAACGGCGCGCCACTTCTCGAGTAAGCTCGATGTGAGCAACCTGATCTTCACCAACAGGGACTAGATTAGCTTTGTACATTAAAATATCCGCACTTTGTAATAATGGATAGCCTAAAAATCCATAAGTACCCAAATCTTTAGTTTTGAGCTTAAGCTGCTGATCTTTATAAGAAGGTACGCGCTCTAACCAGCTTAGTGGTGTCGTCATTGACAGCAACAAATGTAGCTCGGCATGCTCGGGCACTTTAGATTGCACGAAAATTGTAGAGGTATTTGGATTAATACCAGCTGCCAACCAGTCAACTACCATTTCCATTACATTGGCTTCAAGATCAATTTTATCAGCATAATGCGTGGTAAACGCATGCCAATCTGCTACAAAAAAGTATGAATCGTACTCGTTCTGTAGCTCAAGCCAATTTTTTAAAACACCATGATAATGACCTAAATGAAGCTGACCTGTTGGTCGCATGCCGGATAAAACTCGATTGTCTTGCATTGATTGTTGCGTTAAATTAATTAAGGCGCATTATACCAAGGCAAAAGGCTCTTTTAGGTTGATTGTGTGTAAAGCGCAAGTCCATCAAGTACTAAATTCGGCTTAAGCTCTACTTGCTGATTCAAACGATAAGCAATCATCTTAGCATCACCACCCGTTAGAACAATTCTCAAATCACCATATTTATCATTATGCTGTTCGATTTGAGTCTCGATTACATTCATAAACATATTGGCCGTACCAAACTCCCAGCCGTCTTCAGTATTGCTCGCAATAGAATTAAGTGTTAGCTTTTTAGAATCACTTTGAAACTGCGTAAAACTACGACGTAAAACACCTAAGCCTGGCATGATTAAACCGCCTTGATGTTCTCCATTTTCCAACACCAAATCAAGTGTTAGCGCACTACCTGCATCAATGATTAAGTTATTCTGACCAGGATACTGATCAATAGTGGCAATCATCGCTAGAAAACGATCAATACCTAAATCTTGTGGTTTTTTATAAGCCGATTTAAATTTTCTGAAAATTGCTTGTGAATCAGCAAATACAGCTTGATTTAGCCCTTCTAAGATAGATCGATCACCTACACAAGTAACAAATATATGCTCGGCTTTAGGTAATAAATCAACACTAAAATCAGCAGTTAACGTAGAGTAATATTTGCCATTAAATAGCCATTTAACAGCGCTATTACCAATGTCAATTAATAAAGTATTATCCAAATGGAATATCGCTCATCCACATGTGCGTCGCAATACTGGCCATATATCCTAGTGAAATCACCGGCATCCATTTAAGATGAGAACCAAACGTATACAAACCTTTTGATTGACCCATTAGTGCCACACCGGCAGCACTTCCTACTGATAGCAAGCTACCACCAACACCAGTTGTTAAGGTAACTAACAACCATTGATTTAATGACATCTCTGGATTCATGGTTAGCACCGCAAACATCACCGGAATGTTATCAACCACAGCTGACAACAATCCCACCAAAATATTAGCGTAAGTAGCGCCAAGTGAGGCGTACATCATCTCAGAAGTAAGCGCCAAGTAACCCATAAACCCTAAACCGCCGACACTGACAATAACACCAAAGAAGAACAATAAAGTATCCCACTCAGCGCCAGCCACTTTTCTAAACACGTCAAAACCATCTTCTTGAGTGCGTCTTTCAATTTTACGAATAAAGAATGCAGCCACCATTAAATAGCTCAAACCAAGCATCATGCCCATTGCAGGGGGTAAATGCAAGAAGTTATGGAAGCTCACCGCAGTCGCAATTGTTAGTATAAATAACGCAACAATGGTTAAGCCACCTATTTTAATATCAACTATTTCGCCAGTAGAAGTGGCTTTTTCGTTTGGAATAGCAAAATGCATAATTGCTGCAGGAATAAGAAAGTTAATTAGCGACGGAACAAATAGTACAAAGAATTCAGAAAACTCTACCAGGCCTTTTTGCCAAACCATAAGCGTGGTGATATCGCCAAACGGACTAAATGCGCCGCCAGCATTCGCAGCAACTACAATATTCACCATTGCAATTGACACAAAACGTGGATTACTCGAGCCCACTGATAAAACCACAGCGCCCATAATAAGTGCGGTTGTTAAATTATCAGCGATTGGTGAGATGAAAAATGCCAAAAAACCCGTCATCCAAAAAAGCTGTTTAAAGGTAAATCCTTTGGAAACCAGCCAAGCCTTCAAACTCTCAAATACTTGTCTTTCTCGCATGGCCTCAATGTAAGTCATGGCAACCAATAAGAATAAAAATAGCTCCGAATATTCTAATAAATTATGACGTAGCGCCACTTCTGCAGAATGATCAATCCCCTGTGAAGCGTACACCCAACCAATCAAGCCCCAGATAACACCAGCGACCAAAATCACTGGCTTAGATTTTTTAAAGTGAGTGAATTCCTCCACCATCACCAAAATATAAGCCAATGCAAATAATATCAGTGCAAAATAACCCACCCAATGGCTGGTTAAATCAAGCTGAGTGGCAGGATCACTCGTAGCAAAAGCAGAAACGGGCAATAAAATTAGTAAAAATAATAATTTAGTCATCATGAATCCTAGTAAGTTTGGTATGTTGAGCGTTGTTCAGGGTTATTTCATCGTCTTCGTAATTGATTTCAACCGTTGCTAAACACAAAGATTTATCGTTTAATTTTACACAACGCACCACAATCCCGGACGCTTTAGCAGAAGTAGAATTTACTGCAATCAGTTCATCGCCTACACTCGTATCACCCTCGCATTCAAAAGCACGCATTCGACGCTTTGATTTACCCAGATAATGCAAGCGCGCAACCACTTCTTGTCCAGGGTAGCACCCCTTAGTAAAACTTACACCAACTTCGTTAATGTCTAAATTAAGCAGTTGCGGTACAAATTTTTCAACCGTTATTAATTCAACTTCAGGCACTTCATTGTCAATACAAGACATTTTCCAATGCACTTCATCATTCAATTCAAGTCCATCAATAGACTCGGTTAAAACCACTGATTGCTGATCATTTAATTTAAAAGCACCATTAACAATCTCATCAATTACACCTAATTGAATAACTTCATTTGACACGTCAATAATAGTGACATCTGACATCATTTTAAACATTGTTAGTTTTTTAACAATGTCCGTAGATAAATCTTCAGGAAAGGACAAATAATATTCATTAGCTTTTTTCATCACCCATATCAGCGCCATAATCTTCCCCTGATGCTGGCAATAGGCATTCAGTTGAGCAATACCCTCTTCAAGCTTAGCAATATCATTAGAAAACTGCCCTTGCAGAAAACCCTGCACATCACTACCAGAAAGCCTTAACAAGACTCTATTATTTAGTTGTGTAATCATTCGTAAAAAGGTATTTCTAAAGCTATTATTTTAAAGCATCTATCATCTAAGTAAAAATTGATTAAGAGGAAAGCCTTACTTTCCTCCATTAAAATTCAAAGTCATTTAAAATTAATTATACTGCCTTTATTGTCAGCAAAGGAAATTGAAGCTTGCTTGATATAAGCCTTATAGTCATAAAGTCCACCAACTTCATTAATAATATTTTTAATTTCAAATGCATTACAAATTCTTACGCCCTTCTCTTTATCGAAATATTCAAAAATACTTGATTTAACTAAATTATTTTCTACATTAATATGATGATGCTGATAATTAAGGTTCACATAGGCTGAGACAGTTGGTAGGGCAAAGTCACCACTGAGATGCGTTGCTTTAAACTCCCCCTGAAACAAACTGCCTAAACGTTTTTCTTGTTGATTGAAAAATTTAGTATAAGAAGTTCCTAGGCGCTACATATATTGAGATATTCCATTATCAACATTTTTGCTTTAATAGCAAATGAAAATGATTAGGCAGCAAACAATAAGCAACAATATCCACCAATTTTTCACCTTTTGCAATTATCTCCTTATCTTTCCTTTTACTACGCTAATTAGCAATTAACTTACTCGTATTAGTTGTGTTTAACAAATCCAAGTGTCTAAAGAAAAAATATTACTGCTCTTTGCTGTTAAAGATAATACGCTTATCAACCCCTCGGTTAAACACGTGGTAATACTCGCCATTTGTAAACTCTATATTTCTAATTCCCATGCTTGTTATTCTAGCACAACTTTGAAGGAAAGCCTTGCTTTCCTCCAAAAAGCAAAGGGCGAAAAAAAACCCCAGACTAAAGTCTGGGGTTTTTAAGTACTTAACTTAGGGTTAAGTTAACTGTTTTCTAAATAAGATTTAGAATTTAACAGCAATTTTAGCACCCATAGATGTACGGTCATTCCATTTACCAGCAGAAAGCTTAAGTGAAGCACCGTTACCTAGCGAACGAGTAACAATGATGTCTGAGAAAGACTCATCAGTAACACCCACTGTTAAGTTACCAGCAGCAACTTGAACACCCATACCAGCTACATTAAAGTCAGCACGAATACCTGTTACTTTATCTTTAGTGGTGCCAGCATTCACATTACCTAATGCTAAGTTACCATTTACACCGTTAGCAGTAGCTAAGATAGAAACTCCTAATGGAGTGAACTTCTTGTTGTTTGCACGAGCGTTGCCTGAATCTGCATCCCATGTTGCACGAGCTAAATGGTAAGTAACGCCACCAACTTTGGTGGATAAATGGATTAAATCAGCATCAGCATCACCTGCAGTTGCGTCTGAACTGTAATTTTCAATTGCGAAGTTTACAGAACTAACTTTACCTTTAGCAGTAACGTCAGTGTAACCAGTGTTATTCGCTGTATCATGCTCAATACCTACTTTAATGTCTGCAATAGTAGTATCTGCATTCATTGTAACTGAACTACTAGCTGTTTCAGTTTGAATTGCTAAGTCAATATCACCAACACTAGTAGAAGCGTTAATTACGTTATCACCTGCACCTTGACCTTTACGAACTAAACCAAAACCTGTAGTTTCCCACCATTCGCCAGCTTTAATAGTTACGCCGCCGATCTTAGCAGATACATATCTGTAATCAGTCTCAAAACCAGACGCAGCAGGATTAGCACCACCAGAAGAACGAGCAGTGTTATCATTATCGTTATCAGTACGTAAACCTAATACCACTTTAACGTCTCCAGCAGTACCAAGAACCTTTAAACGAATACGTTGATCTAATGAATTAATATCAGCTGCACCTGGAGTAGCACTCTCAACAGTAGCAAAACGCATATGCGCATCACCAGTAATAGAAATATCAGCCATAGCAGCTGAAGTCATAGTTGCTGCGACTGCAGCGATTAATAATTGTTTTTTCATTTTAAAAACTCCTAAATTTTACAAGTTATGCAAGATTATTCTTGCTTTGTTTCTCAACAATGTTGTCAAGATAGTACGTATTATACGGATGTGTTTTTTAAATGTCAACACTTATTTGCAAAATAAATACAAAATAATGCAAATTAACCACAAAATAGGGGTTTTATCGCTTAAAAATGGCTTTAATCCCTTATACAACACCGTTTTTAGCCTTTTTAGGCAAAAATACAACATTTGTAACAAAATTTGGCAAATATTGTAAATGAGCTAAAAACACCACTAATAATGGCTTTTGATTAGGTTTTTAATCGATTATTTACTATACATATTAGTATGTTAATAAATTTCAATTAATAAAAAACCGAGAACAAGTCTCGGTTTTTATATTGCTAATAGTTTTAATTTTTATATAGCTATATGCAATTTTAAAAACGAATTATTTTATCCAGCTGTGAGGTAAATGTTTTTCTTTGCACAGGCGTGTACAAAATGTACACAACCAGCCAAGAAAGTTATTTAACAATACAGCTGGATAAAAGAAACGTTTTTAATGCCAAGCTAGCATGGTTAGTAACATCGGGATAGATAATATCACGTTAATCGACGATGCCAACGCAGCATTCTTCTTAGCCGTTGTAATTTCTTCAGCAGTTGCTTGCTTCATACCCAAAATCTTTTGCTGGTTTGGCCAGATGATGAACCATACGTTCAATGCCATGATTGTACCCATCCATGAGCCTAGGCCGATAATCTCAAAACCGGGTGCAAATGTAAAGGCTAAGTGAATACCTTGCATGCCGCCGCCTGCTTGCACTAATAAAGACAAACCAACCAACCAAGTAACTGCTGCAGCCATACGGAACCATAATAGTGCGCGCGGTGCAATGTACTTACCAATTGCTGCAGGACCTGGGCCATCAGTATCAGCTAGGGCTTGACCCATGCCAGGCACTTGTACGAAGTTAAAGTAATACAATAGGCCAATCCATAAAACGCCAGCCATAACGTGCAACCAAACTGTGATCACAAATGTGTTTGTAATGTCTAATGCGAACATTGCAGCGATAGACGCAACGAAGCCGATTAAAATCTTATTTTGTACTGAATTGATAAAACCCATGTTTTTCTCTCTGTTGTTGTAAAGTTGACTATTATAATAGGCTATTAATTTGATATAGATCAATTTTTAATTTTATTACTATACTAACTGCATGCCTGAACTTCCTGAAGTTGAAACCACCAAGAATGGCTTGCTGCCATTAATTAAAAATCAAACCGTTACCAAGGCAATTCGCCATCGGGATAATTTGCGCTGGGAGATTCCTAAACACCTGCCAACCACACTAGCTAATCAGTTGGTGCGCGGGATTAACAGGCGTGGCAAATACTTATTGATTGAATTTGAAGTGGGTACGCTAATTATCCACTTAGGTATGAGTGGCTCGATTAAAGTGGTGAATAGTGACGAGCCCCTACTTAAACATGATCATTTTGAATTAATTTTTGATCATGGCAAAAGCATGCGTTTGAATGATCCGCGGCGCTTTGGTGCGGTGCTGTTTTCAGCTGATGGAAACCACAAGTTATTAGACTCTTTAGGGGTTGAACCCCTAGAAGATAGTTTTGATGAGAACTACTTATATCTAAGATCACGTAAAAAACAACAAAACATCAAGGCTTTTATTATGGATAGCAAGGTAGTGGTTGGCGTGGGTAATATCTATGCTTGTGAAAGCTTGTTTGCTTGTGGGATTAACCCTGCTCGAAAAGCAGGCAGTATTTCAAAAAAACGCTACCAACTACTCACTCAACACATTAAAACCATTCTTGCTAAAGCCATTAAAACTGGCGGCACAACACTCCAAGATTTTTCACAAGTGGATGGCAGCCCTGGGTATTTCACCCAGACTTTGAACGTGTATGGACGTGAAGGCAAATTGTGCCCTACGTGTGATGGTAAAATTAGCCGTATGATTCAAAATCAACGTTCAACGTTTTATTGCCCAATATGTCAGACATAGATACAAAGGAGCGCCTGACATAGCCCTAACACAATTTATGAAAAATATAAACCAACCCCTTTATCATTTAAAAAATCGGCAAATAGTCCCAACTATTCTTCTCATTTTTAAATGATAAACACACTATTTTCTATACCCCCTAAATCGCACTAGAATTATGTCAGACACTCCACAAGAAATGTTCGAAACCAACTGCTCTATTAATTCAGAGCCGTTCGCTTTGCAAAACCTTGGTAGTTACATGGAACCTGAGTTTAGCGAAAATTGCATTGTAATTATTGACCCAGGTATGGAGATTCATAATCGTGCCTACGCCGTTGTACGCTATGGTGATGATATGTATTTTCGTCAATACATCGAGCGCGGTAATGATAAATTTTTGGTGCCACTTAATTCACAACACGACGAAATTGAGCTTAAGGGGCAATTCGACGTCGTTGGCTGTGTGGTACAGCAAAAGCAACGTAAGCAAACGCCATTACACTATTACCATTTAAATAAGAATACCAAACAGATGGATTTTTCTATTTCTGGAAAACCCAAAGATAAAGAGGAATAATTATGGAAAAGAAAGTACATTTAAGATTTAGCATTGTCATGTCATTATTCATGATTAGCATCATGTCATTCGTGGTTACTTATATGAACATTGGTTGGACTGATCAAACCATTAGCAAATGGCTAGAGAGTTTTGCCATTGCCTGGTTGGTTGGATTTCCACTACTATATGTATTCGGGCCAATTTTTAAAAATTCTATCATCAAATCATTAAGCAAATAGCTTTTGGAGGAAAGCAAGGCTTTCCTCTTTATTGCTTTATCCAAATGAGGTGTGCCATTCGGCCAGATTTTAATCCATCTCGTCGATAGGAAAAGTATTTGTCTTTTTGAGCATAGGTACACTGATCTCCACCACTGATATTTTTAACATCCAGTTTATTTAGAATAATTCGAGCTGCTTGATAAATATTTAGCTTGTATTTGTTGTTAAATGGAATGAATGCTTGTGCCAGAGAGTCGTCTTTAGCAATGAATTGATCATACACATCTTGACCTACTTCAAAATTGTCTTGAGAGATGGCTGGGCCAAAATGCACAATCAATTCTTGCTGATTAAACCTTGCTACGAAAGATTCAATCACGCCATTCACAACCCCCTGCCAACCCGCATGCGCCACACCCACTTGTGTGCCATTACTATTGCTGGCAAAAATTGGTAAACAGTCAGCCGTCATCACACAACAAACTGTATTTTTATCACTGGTTACAACAGCATCACCCAAACATTCAGCACTACTAGCATCAAGGCAAATATCTGAATGTGTTTGTTCTAAATATTTTGGCTCGCTCGGCAAGTTAAATTGCTGAATTAATAAATCACGATTGTGTTTTACCGCTTGTAGATCATCACCGACATACAAAGCTAGATTAAAATTAAAGTAACCTGATTCCTCTGAGCAGGCCTTACCTGCTCCGAATTTTGTACAACGCTCAGTGGAGAGAGTGCGTACATTTTTAGAAAAATTAGATTGAATCAAATTTTTGCAATGTGGCTAATAAATCTTGCAGGTCTTGTGGCAAAAGTACTTTCCAAGATATCTCTTCACCAGTAATTGGGTGAGAAATTGTCAATTTTTTAGCGTGTAATGCTTGACGCTTAAATGACTTTAATGCGTCTTTTAAGTCTTCGTCAGATTTTTTAGGAAAGCGTATTTTTCCGCCATACATAGGGTCGGCAATCAGTGGATGTTGAACATGAGACATGTGTACGCGAATTTGGTGCGTACGTCCTGTTTCTAAAATACATTTAACATGGGTGTGATGCGCAAAGCGATCAATCACGCGGTAGTGAGTTACCGCATCTTTACCCTCCCCCTCTTCAACCACAGCTTGTCTAATTCTATCTTTAGGATCACGACCAATTGGCGCATCTACAGTACCACCAGAAATCATGTGGCCATAAACAATGGCTGAATATTCACGCGATACTGTGTGCTCTTGTAACTGCTTAACTAGATTTTTTTGTGCTAATTCACTACGCGCAACCACCATGAGTCCCGAGGTATTTTTATCCAAACGATGCACAATACCAGCACGATCAAGATTAGCCAATGATGGATCAAAGTGCAACAATGCATTGGCGAGTGTACCCGTCCAATTGCCTGCGCCCGGGTGGGTTACCAGCCCTACTGGCTTATTAACCACGATAATATCTTCATCTTCGTACACCACATTAATAGGAATATCCTCACCCAACCATGTGTTTGATTTTTCTTTAACCAAGGTTAGGGCGACAATCTCACCACCCAATATTTTTTCCTTGGGCTTGAAGGTTTTATCATTGAGTAATGCCTTGCCTGTACGCACCCAATTGGTAATTTTAGAACGTGAAAAATCAGGCAACATGGTAGCTAAAGCACTATCAATGCGCTGGCCAATGAGGCGATTTGGAATAACAATATTTAATAAACTCATGACTAGTATTTTACTTAGTAATTTTTAAACTTCTGAAGAGTATTTTTTTATAGTTTAATTTAATTATGAGATTTTTTTATACAAGAAAAAAGTAATTTACTCTTTGTTGCGAGTGCTTTTTTGTCTTCTGCAAGGCAAATATTAAAAAAAACGAAGGCGTGTAGTAATTCTACACAACTAAGGTTTTTTAATATTTAACGCAGTAGAAGCTAAAAGAACGACACAAGAAAGTGTAAATTTGGCGTCGCGTAAGAGATTTGAACTCCTGTTACCAGGATGAAATCCTGGGGTCCTGGGCCGGACTAGACGAACGCGACAAGGGTATTTTAATTAAAAAACTGTGTAAATAATGTGTAATTTTCAATGGGCGAAAAAAAACCTGATTTAAAAAATCAGGTTTTAAGCGTATGGCATCGCCTAGGAGAATCGAACTCCTCTTACTAGGATGAAAACCTAGGGTCCTAACCGATAGACGAAGGCGACATAACATTTTCTTTGCTAGTGCTGGTGGAGCTAAGCGGGATCGAACCGCTGACCCCGACACTGCCAGTGTCGTGCTCTCCCAGCTGAGCTATAGCCCCAAATATTGTTAAAATATTAGTGCAAAGCAAAAAACAGAAATTATAGTCGCTATGTTGAAATAGTCAAGACTTAATTGGTAAAATGTTTGCATAATCTTAAGATAAAAACTTTATGTTAATAAAAACTTTTACCGAGCAAACCTTTACGTTGGATATTATGTATCACTTGGGTACTTATGAAAATTCAATTCATTTCATCTTTGATCATGACACTAAAACCTGTGCGATTATTGATCCCGCTTGGCACGCAGATATGTTTATTGAATATGCACATAAAAAAGGCTATCAAATTTCTGATATTTGGCTAACACACTGGCATGGTGATCATACCAATGCAGCAGATGAAATTGCGCAAAAAACAGGTGCAAAAATTACGATTGGTATTAATGAGTTGCCTTATTTAGATATTGAACGCGATATGATCAATGTTAATGATGGCGATAGAGTAACACTTGGTAATACTAGTGCGCAAATTATCAACACCCCTGGTCATACAGCGGGCGGAATTTGCTATTTACTTGATGGACATATTATTGTTGGCGATACGTTGTTTGTATATGGCGCAGGCCACTGTACTATGCCAGGCGGTAGCGTTCGTCAGTTTTATCATTCTATGCAAAAACTCAAAAAGGTGGATGATGCCGTTATGCTGCATTGCGGGCATGATTATGGCTGCAAGATTAACACCACTATGGGTGAGCAAAAAGCAGGTAATGCTTATTTGTTATTAGACAATGAAGAAGAGTTTGTGAGTTTTGTTAATGGCATGTCTAAGGGTTTGGTTGCCTATCCAACCGAGGCACTAAGCCTAAAAGAAGTGCAAGCAATGTTATGATTGGGTTTTTTGGCGGCTCGTTTGATCCCATACATCTTGGGCATTTAAACAATGCACAGCAACTAATAAAACAGCTGGATTTAACTGAATTATTTTTAATGCCTTGTCGCACACCTGTTCATAAAGAATCACTCACTTTTTCAACTAAGCAGCGACTTGAAATGCTTGAAGTAGCTATTCAAAATTTTCCAAAACTAAGTATTGATTCACGAGAGATTGATAGAGTCAGTGATTCTTACACTATTGACTCCCTAAAAGAGATTAAGCAAGAATATCCAAATCAAACCATTTGTTTGATTATAGGTATGGATAGTTTTAACAATTTATCCACTTGGAAGCAGTTTGAAGAGTTCAATCAATATTGCCATTTAATTGTATTAGCAAGACCTGGCGAACAGCAACAACATATTGTTGAAAATTTTTCAATGGTGACAGATAAGTCAGAATTAGGCACTCAAGCCTCAGGGTTGGTTTATCTTGCCAATACGGATCAGTATGATATTTCATCTAGCAATATTAGAGGTATTCTATTTAATAATGCTACGGATGGTAAAATACGCGCTAGACAAAACTTAGTCGGCCTTTTGCCAGACAGTGTTATTAATTATTTGAGATAAAAATGAGCCTAAACCTAGAACAACAACTAAAGGTTGTTACCGACACGATTGATGAATTAAAAGGCGAGGATATCGTTACTCTAAAGGTATTAGAGCAAACTGCCGATATCGAAGCGATTGTGATTGCAACGGGTCGTTCAATTCAGCATGTTCGAGGTATTGCTAATAATATTAAAATTGAAGCAAAACGTTTAGGCATGAAGGTTTCTGGCATTGAAGGCACCGAAACTGGCCATTGGGTTTTGGTTGATTTGGCCGAAGTTGTCGTACATATCATGACTGAAAAAACCAGAGAATTCTACAAACTAGAAAGACTTTGGACTGGTACCGATAACGACGAGTAACCCATGAAGATCAACCTGATTGTTATTGGCAAAAAAATACCAGACTGGATACAAACAGGCATTCATCATTATCAAAAACAACTTCCTACTCAGCTAAACTTTAGCCTGATTGCTCTAGAAGCACAAAAGCGCAAAAATAAAAATATTGCGCAAATTAAAGAATTAGAAGGCGAGCTTATTATTAAAACCACTAAAGGTTCAAGTCTGGTTATCGCTTTTGATGAACACGGCAAACAAAACACCACCAAAGTCATCGCCCAGCAACTGGGCAATTGGCAGCAAAATGGTGAAAATGTCTCCCTAATAATTGGTGGTGCAGATGGATTAAGTGAGGCTGTAAAATCTCACGCTGATCAACTTTGGGGGTTGTCAAATCTGACTTTACCACACTCAATGGCTAGATTATTAGCCGTCGAACAACTATACCGAGCGCACTCATTATTAACCAATCACCCTTATCATCGAGAATAATCATTAGAGGAAAGCAAGGCTTTCCTCCATTAAAAGGAGAAAAATATGAAATTAGAACTGATTAGCTTTAAATTATGTCCATTTGCACAGCGTGCAATTATTTTGCTAAACACTCAAAAAATTGACTTTGAAATAACTTACATCAACCCAATGGATCCGCCTGATTGGTTTAAAGAAATCTCGCCTACCGGCCAAGTGCCGTTATTAAAAGTGGATGATCAAATTGTATTCGAGTCTTCTGTGATTACTGAATTTATTAATGACATTAGCAGCATTTCTATTCATCCAGAAGATGTGATTCAAAAAGCCAGTAACCGCTCTTGGATTGCATTTTCATCAACAATGTTTGATGACATGTTTGACATGGTGGTTGGTGATGAAGAGAAGTTCAACGCTTCAAAAGAGTCATTATTCAGAAAACTTGGCAAACTTGAGGCTGTTAAAAATAATAGTACTTTCTTTAATGGCGAAAATTTTAATATGATTGACGCCGCCTTGGCGCCAATATTCATGCGTCTGGCTTGGATGAATGAATTTACCGATAATGCCGTATCAATTTCAGAGTTCAAAAAATTAAGCGCTTGGAGTAATGCAATTCTTGCAGTTGAAGAAGTAAAAACCTCAGTTGTTGACGGACTTGATGACGTCTACTACTCAAACATTGAAGGTCGTGAAGGGCATCTTTCTACGCTACTAGTAGACGAAGCGTAGCAAGTAAATCTAGATGATTGTCAGGATATTTTCTGGCGGTCGGCCAATAGCAACACCTTTGCTAGTTTTAACAATAGGTCGCTCAATTAAAATCGGATTGGCAATCATGGCTTGGATTAAATCATCTTCGCTAAGAGATTCATCGTCTAGATTATTATCTTTATAAGGCGCTTCAAACGTGCGCATTAAAGCTCTTGCATCTAATTTAAGTTCTACCAATAAAGCTTTTAATTCATCTGCTGTTGGTGGCACTTCTAGGTATTTAATTACTTCACAATCAATGCCTTTTTCCTCTAAAATTCTTAGTGTTAATCTAGATTTTGTACAGTTTGGATTATGATAAATTATTGTATTCATTGGCTTAAAAACATGCTTAAAAAAATTACTATTATACTGTCACTATTTTTAACCATGGCATTTGCTCAGGCAATTACCATTAGTGATATTATCGAATCTACCAAGGAGGCGCGACAGAAAGAAGTTAGAGTGCCTGATTTTTCTCTAACCGACCTTAATGGCAATGTTCATACCGACGAATCCACCAAGGGTAAATATTTAGTGGTTAATTTTTGGGCCACTTGGTGTCCGCCATGTTTAAAAGAGATTCCTGCCTTTGTAGAGTTTTACGAAGAAAATAAAGACAAAGTATTAATTCTAGGGCTTGACTACGAACAAGCTGGCAAAAAAGCATTGATTAAATTTACTGATACCTTTATGGTGAACTATCCAATCATTCTTTTTGATGAAAAAAACGGCCCGCAATTCACAAATTTTGGCGAGGTATTTGGCATGCCAACCACTTATGTTTACGATCCAGATGGTCGATTGGTTGATTTTCGCATGGGCGAAATGGATATTGCCGACCTACAAAAAGCTATTTCAAAGTAGCCAGGTCTTAGAGCTAAGGCCAGAATCTCTAACCAGCTTAGGCACCAAATAGCCACTTAATTGAGATTGCAATTGCTGGTGTAGTTGCACAGCCTTATCATCACTCACAAAGTAGTTTTGCGCACCCTCAACCTTGTCTAGCATATGCAAGTAATACGGCAAAATTCCCACCTCAAATAATTTCAAACTTAGTGCCTTTAGGCTGTTTAAATCGTCATTAACACCTTTTAATAAGACCGATTGATTGAGCAAGGTTGCATTTGCAATATTTGCAATATTTTTAGAAAACTCATCTGATATCTCATTTGCATGGTTAATATGCGTCACTAAAACAACCTTTAGACGTGTTTTAGCCAATATTTCGACCAATTTAGTAGTCATTCTGCTTGGCATCACCACGATTGAGCGTGAATGAATGCGTAAAGACCTTACATGTTGAAAATTTTCAAGTTTTTTGATTAATTTTTCAAGCTTACCATCACTCAAACTTAAAGGGTCTCCGCCACTTAAAATAACTTCGTTGATTTCTTGATGCTCACTAATGTAGCGCTCAATTTCTGGCCAATTGCTCAATGCATCGTGCTGAGTATAATCAAAGTTTTGTCTAAAACAATACTGACAATGTATGGCACACACTTGAGAGGCGATCAGCAACACTCGATTTGGATATTTATGGATTAGTCCATCGACAGGAGAATTGTCTTCATCCTGTAAGGGCGATAAAGAATAATCACTTTTATCGTTTGATACTTGTGGCATTACCTGCCTGAGTAGAGGATCGTTAGGATTGTTAACATCTACGAGGTTAGCATACTCAAGTGGAATCTTAATGGAGAATTTAACCTCGGTGAATGCTTGAGTGTTGAAAAATACATTACTCTGCTGCGCACCTTTAAGCACCTTTCTTGCTTGTTGATTCCACTGATTTTCTGACATAAAAAAACCCCGTAAGGGGCTCTCTGATTCGATTTACTTAAGTCTTAACAAAAGTTAGCGAAGTTAGCATCTGAATGCTCGCCACCATCTTCGTAACCAACTTCATACTCGTCAGTTTTTCTCTGCTCTTCAATTTCAGGGTTGTTTAAGAAACCTGCGACCCAACCTTGAATATAGTTGTCGTTTACGCCCATTTCTTCCATTTTTTTAACGCCTTCGTAGTAAGTCATTGCTGATACTCCTTAAATAATGTTTATAATTTTGTTGCTTACATCAGAACATTGTTCAACTGACATAAGAGAAAGATAATATTATAACCATTAAATTTCATAAGGCAAGAAAAATCAATGAATTTATCAGAAATAACCGACGGATTAAATGACAAGCAACACCAATCAGTTGCACTGGGTGACGCTCAAAACGCACTGATACTAGCAGGTGCAGGCAGTGGCAAGACACGTGTGCTTACCCATCGAATAGCCTACCTGGTTACTCAGAAAAACATTCATACCGACTCAATATTGGCCGTTACCTTTACCAACAAAGCTGCAGCAGAAATGCGTGAAAGATTAGGTGCATTACTACGACGCCCAATACAAAGCATGTGGGTTGGTACCTTTCATGGCCTTGCACATCGTCTATTGCGCACGCATTATGAAAAGGCTGGGCTTAGCTCAGGTTTTCAAATTTTAGATGCACAAGACCAGTTTCGCATTGTTAAGCGCCTAATGAAAGAAAATAATATTGATGAATCTAAATTTCCAGTGAGAAAAGTTCAATGGTTTATCAATCAACAAAAAGATGAAGGTATTCGTGCACAAGATGTAGATGCGGGCTATAACTTCTTCATTAAGAAAAGTCTTGAGGTATTTGTATTGTATGAGGCGCATTGTCGTGCCAACGATCTGATTGATTTTGCCGAGCTGTTGGTGCGTAGCTATGAGCTATTAAAAAATAATACCGAGCTACTCGAACATTATCAAACACGTTTTTCGCATATTTTGGTCGATGAGTTTCAAGATACCAACACTGTGCAATATAAATGGGTTCGTCAATTGTTTACTGGCAATAATAATGTATTTTGCGTGGGTGATGACGATCAATCAATCTACGGCTGGCGTGGTGCAAAAATTGAAAATATCACCAAATTAAAAACTGATTTCGCTCCGATTCAAACCATTCGTCTTGAACAAAATTATCGCTCAATTGGCAATATTTTAGCCGCCTCAAATGCACTAATTGCTAATAATTCTAACAGAATGGGCAAGTCGCTATGGACCGATGCTGGCGACGGTGATTTGATTAATGTGTATGAGGCTAGAGATGAACGAAATGAGGCTGATTACGTAATTCGTAGCATTAAAAAACTCATTAAAGATGGCTCTAGCGCTAGTGATTGTGCCATTTTGTATCGCTCAAATGCACAATCAAGAGTGTTTGAAGAGGTGTTAATTAAACACAATATTCCTTATATTATTTATGGTGGATTACGATTTTTTGAGCGCGCTGAAATTAAAGATGCATTGGGTTATGTGCGTCTTTGCGAAAGTACGACTGACAGCGTAGCTTTTGAGCGCGTGGTTAATTTCCCAACACGAGGCATTGGCAATGCCACTTTGGAAAAAGTACGTGAATTTGCACGCGACCAACATACTAATTTATTTCAAGCAGCCATTCAAGTTGCATCAAGTTTACCAACTAGAGCGTCAAATGCTTTGAATGGATTTATACAATTAATCGAGCAAATGACTGATGATTCTAAAAATCTAGACTTAGATGAAAAAGTTGCTTACTTATTAAATCATTCCGGGCTAATGACACATTACGCTAACGATAAAACTGATAAAACTGGCAGTAAAAAAGAAAACTTAGAGGGGCTTATTTCTAAGGCCAAACGATTTAACCACGATAAAGATAGTGAAATGAATGAAGTGGTTGGATTTATTTCTTTAGCCTCCCTTGATTCAAGTGGTGATGCTAATACGCCAATCGTTGATAACGTTCAACTAATGACTATTCACTCAGCCAAAGGTTTAGAGTTTCCAAATGTATTTTTAGGCGGCCTAGAAGAGGATTTGTTCCCTTCCAGACAATCTAAAGACGAACCTCATTTGATGGATGAAGAAAGACGATTATGCTATGTTGGCATGACACGTGCGATGAAACGACTCACGCTATCATTTGCCAAAAAACGCTCTTTACATGGTCAATTTTTGTACGCTTATCCGTCTCGTTTTTTGGATGAAATTCCGAGTAAACATGTTAATAAAGTTAAAGCTAAGTTCACCCCTCAAGGGGGTACAAGTGGTGCAACACAGGCCAACTATAACGATGATGATATTTACAATCAAGATATTGAGCCTGAAGCTAATGGCCAATTATCGGTTGGTGCTGGCGTTAAGCATGGTAAATTTGGCTATGGCACGATCCTTAATTTTGAAGGCGAAGGCGATAGCGCCAGAATTCAAATTAAGTTTAAATCTGCAGGTACTAAATGGTTGATTACTAGTTATGCTAATCTGGAGTTTGTTTAGCTTTACCTTTGAAAGAGGCAAAACCTCCCGAACTGATTTTAATACAACTGGTAACAGCTTAAGACTTGTTATTACAGATTGTTATCGCGAGGAATTGCCTCGCAGGTTGATTGTCAGCTATGCCAATTTAGAATTTGTTTAATTTAGTGTCTTTTTAAGATCATCAATTGAAAAGCTTTGAACGGTTTGTTCGTCGGTATAAACTGGCTTCATTTTAGTATGCGTGCCAGCCGCCTTCTCAATATCAGTTTGACGAGAAATAACCAAATTTAAACAATCAGTAATCATTTTTTGCGTGTTTTGCGTCAATGGATGGCGTAAGCCTGGCTTAGTCATCGTGTCCTTGGCAACCGCAATAAGTGTTTTTCTCATCGCGCTTAGCATTCTAATCTCAATATCGTTTGTTGTTTTGTCACTCATAATAAATCTCGTATATTGTCTAAATGGTTTGAGTGCATTATTTTATCGCAGTTAAAGTGTTTATACCCTTGCATTAATTGAAGTTTCTCATTGGCACCCCAATTATCATTAATCACTTCATCAACCATCTCTGGATGATTGCAAATCAATACCATGTCACAACCACTCTCTAGTGAGACGCGTACTCGATCCTGAATTTTTTCAACAAAAAAAGCACCCTGCATAGAGAGATCATCGCTAAATACTACACCGCCAAAACCAATCTGATCTTGCAAAATATCTTTGATCCATTTTTTAGAAAATCCGGCGGGTTTATCATCCACTTGTGGATACACCACATGAGCGGGCATAACGCCGTCTAATCCATGATTCGTTAAATCCTTAAAAGGTGACATGTCGGCCAGTAGTTCAGTCATTGATCTGTCATCAATTGGCAAATCAAGATGGGAATCAGCCGCCACAAAACCGTGTCCTGGAAAATGCTTGCCAACACATTTCATGCCAGCTTCATGCATACCGGCAATTAAACTACCTGCGAGCATAGAGATCGCTTCAGGGCTGGAATGAAAAGCGCGATCGCCAATCACTGAAGATTGGCTATAATCTACATCTAAAACAGGCGCAAAAGAAAAGTCAACACCTATATCAAGCAGTTCATACGCCAATACAAAGCCACATGAAAAAGCTAAATTTTTAGCCAATTCCGGGTCTCGATCGTAATAATCACCCAACTTGGCCATTGCCGGAAGATGGGTAAAATTTTTTCTAAATCGTTGTACTCGCCCACCTTCGTGATCCACTGAAATTAATAAATCAGAATTAATTTCTCGGATGGAGTTAATTAGCTTTTTAACTTGATCGATTGTTTCAAAGTTACGCCCAAAGAGGATAACACCGCCAATTGAAGGCTTGGCTAGTTTCAATATTTCTATTTTTGTCAGTGTCAATGCTGACACATCCATCATGATTGGACCTAGTTTCATAATTTAATCAATATAAGGTTTAACCTTATAGACCAAATACAAAATAGGCAGGCCGATCAGCGTGGTAAGAATGAAGAATTCACTATAGCCGAACACCTCCACAATCGTACCTGAATAGCCACCAAAAATCTTTGGCAGTAAAGTCATTAAGGACGAAAAGACGGCATACTGAACCGCGGTAAATTTAATATTAGTAAGGCTCGATAAAAAAGCGATAAAAGCCGCTCCCGCTAATCCTGCTGATAAGTTATCCATGGTGATGGTAACGTAGAGCCAAGTCATATCATGACCAACATTAGCCAATACAATGAATAGCAAGTTGGTTAATGCTGAGAGTAATGCCCCTAAAAACAATACTCTAAATACACCGTGTTTAATGGCCATTAGCCCGCCTAAAAACCCTCCAGCAATAGTCATAAATAGGCCAAATGTTTTCGACACGGTGGCAATTTCAATCTTAGTAAAACCCATATCTTGATAAAAGATATTGGCCACTACGCCAAGTACAATGTCACTAACACGATACAGGCCAATCACTGCTAATAATAAAATAGCGACGCTCAAACCATAACGATCAAAGAAGTCTTTAACTGGATCAACATAAGTGCTATTCACCATAGAGCGATTAACGATATTGAGTGCAATTAACACTCTTGCTGCAGCGTAAGCACCTGCAATGGCTAGCATCATTCTTAATGTGCCAACAATAAATCCAGACAAATGCTTGTTAGAAAATACTTCCGTAAGGCTTGATTTAACCACCTTTCCAAGATCAGCACTAACAACAAAGGTAACAATAAAAGCAGCAACAATAGCTAAAAATAATGCAAAAAATCTAAGGTAGTCTTTGGTTGAATATTCTTTGTTATGACTGCTTAAATCTGGCTCTTTGATTAAGAGTGTTGTCACTATGCCAACCATCATCACCACAATCATCATCAAATAGGTATTTGACCATGCTGAAAAACTATACAACTCTTTCGTGGAACCAAAATAACTGGCCAAAAATAAGCCACCGGCACCTGCTACTAGCATACCAATTCGATAACCAGCAATATAAGTGGCACTGAGCATTGATTGCATATCTTTGTCGGCTGACTCAATTCGGTAGGCATCAATCACAATATCTTGTGTGGCTGAAGAAAATCCAAGTAACACAGCGCCAATAGCCATTACCTCCAAGCTATCAATATTGGTCTGTGGATCCATAGAAGACATCAACCAGATCGAGGCCATGATTGCCAACTGGGAGATGAGCATCCATGCTCTTCTTCTACCTAAAAAGTTGGTTAAAAAAGGCAAAGGCAAGCGATCAACCAATGGCGCCCATACAAATTTAAATGAATAGCCTAGCGCCGCCCAAGAGAAAAAAGTAATACTAGATTTGGCCACACCCGCTTCATTAAGCCATAAGCCTAACGTGGAAAAAATAAGCAAAATTGGCACGCCTGCAGAGAAGCCAAGAAATAGCATAGTCATCACCCGTGGATGAATAAATAGCTTGATACTGTCTAGCATTGTACCCACGGCATACCGTCATGGCGCCAGCCATTAATATTGCCTCGCTGATTATTTTCATCAAGATCACCCTCAAAGCCACTTACGATATGGGAAATATTAGTAAATCCATGATTTAACAGGCACTTTCCCGCATCGTTTGAACGAAACCCACTGCGACAAATTAAAATAATTTCAGCATTTTTATCAATGTTAAATCGTGAAAAAGCCTTAATGAACTCACCCTCATTGACTTCCCATTCTGGCTCATCCAGCCATGGAATAAGAGTTGAATTCGATACACGACCCACAAATTTATTTTCTGCTTCGCAACGTACATCAACTAAAATAGCACCCTTTAAAACAAGCTCTCCAGCCTTCTTTGGTAAATAATTTTTAATCATTGCACGACCACCCTTTCGCCATCTTCAACTTGAATAAAAAGTTTAATGATATCACTATTTTTCATACGAATACAGCCTTTTGAACCAGGCACGCCCATCGGAACACCATCAGGCGACCCATGAATATAAATATATCGATTTTTAGTATTTTTATTATGACTTTCAACACCATCAAGCCAAAGAATTCTAGTTAAAATCCAATCTCTATCAGGATGCTTCTGGGCCAATTGAGTATTATAAATTTCACCGGTAAAAATCCTACCTTTAAGCACTGAATTTAGCGCCAAATCTTGGCCGATTTTTTCACAAACCTTAAACTCCCCAAGTGGCGTACAAAACGAACCCTCTATCTCACCCACACCATTAGCTGCACTACTAATAGTGTACGATTTATCTTTAAAGGTGAGCGTTTGATTAGCGATGTTGATTGTAATCATTGGGCTGGCTTATTTAGTAAATAGTGCAATGGATTCAACATGCGCCGTTTGCGGGAACATATCCATAACCCCGGCAGTTTCTAGCTTATAACCAAGTTCAATCAACTTTTCAGTATCACGCGCCAATGTTGATGGATTGCACGACACATACACCAAGCGCTCAACCCCTAATTTAGGCAACAATTCAACAATTTCAATCGCACCTGAACGAGCTGGATCAATCAATGCTTTGTTGTAAGTTTTACCTCTAAACCATTCAAAACCTTCAACTTCTTTAAATAAATCAGCTTTATAAAAATTGGCGTTAGTAATGTCGTTTTTTTCAGCATTATATTTTGCGCGTTCGATCAAACCCAGATCTCCTTCAACACCAACCGCATGCTTGGCATATTTTGCCATTGGCAAGGTGAAATTACCCAGACCACAGAATAAATCAATCACCTCATCATTGTCATTAAGCTCGAGCATGTCTATGGCCAAATTAATCATTTTTTGATTAAGCTTGAAGTTTACTTGAGTAAAGTCCGTGGGTAAAAACTCCATTTCGATATTATGATCAGGATGAGAGTAAGTTAATACCGCTGGCTGATCAAGTGGTTTAACTGTATCTGCACCGCCACTTTGGGTATAGAAAGTAATATTTAACTCATTAGCACAATCAATCAATACTTGCTCATCGTCAGTAGTAAGCGGTTCAAGATGTCTTAAAATTAAGATTGTATTATTCTCAGCAACTGCCACTTCAATTTGTGGTACTTGTGATTTAATTGATAATTTTTCTATCGCACCTGCCAATACTTCTAAATTGTCGCCCAAAGAAGGATGAAGCACCTCACAACGTGTCATATTGGTAATAAAACCAGATTTCTTTTCTCTAAAGCCAACTAGAACTTTACCTTTTTTAGCAACATAACGAACGCCGAGTCGTGCCTTTCGGCGATAACCCCAGCTCTGCACCTGTAATGGCTCCAGCCAATTTTTGGGTTCAACTTTAGCCTGACCTAAAAAAGCATCTTTAAGCCACTTGCCTTTAGCATCGATTTGATCTTCGTTAGACAAATGCTGGAACGAACAACCACCGCAAAGTCCAAATACTGCACACTTTGGTTCAATACGATTATCGGCCGCTTTAAGCACCTCTTTAACATCTGCCTCTTCAAACTTGGCGCGTGAAAATGTACGATCTGCAATAACTGTTTCACCAGGTAATGCACCTGAGACAAAAATCACCTTCTCATCAAGATGAGCAATACCACGACCTTCATGAGATAAAGATTCAATTTCTAATTCGTAGGTTCTAGGTTTTGGTTTTCTTCTTCTGCCCATGATGCTTGCGGTTAATTATTTGGATTGATTATCCAATAATTCCACCCAATGTTTAACTGGAATTTTACTGTCTTTTTGTAGATGCATTAAACAGCCGATATTAGCAGTCACAATCATCTGAGGGGTAGATGCCATTAGATGATTTAACTTATTGGATTTCAATTGTTTTGAAAGTGCTGGCTGAAAGATAGAATACGTACCTGCGGAACCACAACATAAATGAGAATCTTGCACTTTAGTTGGATGATAACCCAATGAATCCAAAATAGAATTAACCAGCCCTGCCAGCTTCTGACCGTGCTGTAATGTACATGGCTCATGGTATGAAATACGGGTTTTCTCTAAATTGAGTTTGGTCAAGTCTTTGTCACTCAAAAATTCAGCAATGTCTTGAGTTTTTGCAGATACTGCTTTGGCCTTTAAATAGTAATCATCATCTTCTTTAAACATTAAAGCGTAGTCTTTAACCATTAACCCGCAACCACTAGCACTAGAGATAATACTATCAACCTCTAATTTAAGCCAAGCATCAATATTTGATCTAATCTTAAGCATTGCACCATGTTCGGCACTAAGATGCTGATCCACCGCACCACAACATTGTTTTTGTGGGGTTTCAACCGCTTCATAGCCTAACTTTGCCAAAATATTCTTAATACTGTGATTAATATTTGGCGCCAAAACAGGCTGTACACAACCACCTAACAACAATACTTTTTTACTGCCGACACTTGGTTTGATTGCCAAACCTTGCTTTCTTGAGTGCTTGGCAATAAAACCGATTGGATTAAATAGTAAAGGTGTGGTTAATAATTTACGCACAGAATAACGCATCACCTTTTGCCAGATTGGTCGCTTTTTCTCAATAAACTCACGACCAATATCAACCAACTTTGAATATTCAACACCAGATGGACAGGTTGTTTCGCACGATCTACAGGTTAAACAACGATCCAAATGTTTGATACTTTCTGTTGAAAAATCGTTTTTTTCAAGCGAAGATTTAATTAAATAAATACGTCCACGAGGAGAATCTAGTTCGTTACCCAAGAGTTGATAGGTTGGACAAGTAGCCAGACAAAATCCACAATGCACACATTTTCGAATAATTTCATTGGCCTTAAAATTGGCAATTTGATGCGTTTGCATTAGTTAAAAATTCCTTTTGGATCAAACACAGTTTTTAATCGGCTTTCAATTTCTCGTCGTAATACTGAACGTTCAGTAGTTTTATAACTAGCCTCAAGACTAACAATATAACTTTTCGGTATCACCTTAAAACTAATTTGAGTGATAATTGCTAATTGACCTTCTGAACCAACCAACATTCTAGAGACATCATAACCAGCCACATTCTTCATCACCTGGCCGCCAAAATTAAGTAACTCGCCCGTACCGTCAATAATCTTAACACCAAGCACACTATCAGATAAATCTTGCGCGCCAATTGCATAGGCTGCACCAATACTCTGATTCTCATTCCTAATATAAAACGGCAGTGTTTGGTTGTTTTCTGCCAATGTGTTTTGAATATCTGCAATCACCGTGCCTGCTTTAACACTAATCACCAACTCTTCAGAAAAATATTCTGTAACGCCTGAATAATTTAGCCATTGACTGTCAATATGAATGCTGCTTGCGTTTTTAACTTCTTCTTGTAATTGTGCAATTCTATCTAACATTAAAAGCGCTCCAATTCAGGATGTGGTAACTTTCCATTATGTACATGCATAGCGCCTAACTCAGCACATCTATGCAATTCTGGTACTGCTTTACCCGGATTGAGTAACGCCTCAGGATCGAACGCTGCTTTAATTTTATGAAAAATTTCCAACTCTTTGCTATTAAATTGATGACACATAGCATCTAGTTTTTCAACGCCAACGCCGTGCTCACCAGTAATACTACCGCCCATATCAACACTAAGTTTTAAAATTTCGGTGCCGAACTCTTCGGTTCTTTCTAGCTCACCTTCAACATTTGCATCGTACAAAATCAGTGGATGTAAATTGCCATCACCTGCATGAAAAACATTCGCCACTCTAAGTTGGTACTTTTTAGACAATTCGTTAATTTTTTCCAGCATATCTGCCAAATGACGCCTAGGAATGGTGCCATCCATACAATAGTAATCAGGTGATAGCCGCCCTACCGCTGGAAATGCAGATTTACGACCTTTCCATAAATCTAAGCGCTCTTGCTCGCTATTTGAAACCTTAATGCTTGAAGCGCCAGATAATACTTTTAATACGATATCAAGCTCTGCCTGAACTTGTTCTTCTGTACCATCTAACTCACACAGTAACAAAGCTTGAGCATCAAGCGGATAGCCTACCTGTGCAAAGCCTTCTGCCGCTTCAATAGCAAAACTATCCATCATTTCTAAACCTGCAGGAATCACGCCAGCTTTAATAATATCAGCAACAGAATTGGCACAATCACGTACCGAACCAAATCCTGCCATCACTACTCGCGCCAAGTCTGGCGTTTTAATTAGTCTAACTGTAATCTCTACAATCACACCCAGCAAACCCTCAGAGCCATTCATTAATGTCAACAAACCTAAGCCTTGATCACTTCTTGAAAGAATTAATTCTTCACCGTCAATGGTTAAAATTTTAACTGCCTCGACATTATGCACAGTTAAACCGTATTTCAAACAATGAACGCCGCCTGAATTTTCAGCCACATTGCCACCAATACTACAAGCAATCTGACTAGAAGGATCGGGCGCATAATACAAATCATAACTAGCAACTGCCTCACTAATAGCAATATTCCTAACACCAGGCTCAACTATAGCCAATTGATTTTTAGCGTCAATATGTTTAACTTGACTAAGTTTTGATAAGCCCAATACGATAGATTCAGACAAAGGCATAGCGCCGCCCGCTAAGCCGGTTCCTGCACCACGAGTGACTACCGGGGTTTTATGGGTTTTACAGATTTTAAGCACTTGCTTAATTTGATCGATATTCTCTGGCAATACAACTGCCAAAGGCTTTTGACGATACACACTAAGGCCATCACACTCAAATGGGCGGGTATTTTCCTCACCAGTAATCAAAATACCCTTAGGTAGTACGCGAGATAATTCTTCGACAATAGACATACAAGTAATTATAATGACTTCTTTAAATTGATTAACCACAAAAAGATTATGAAATCATTCAATCCACCAATAAGAACTTTAATGGGTCCAGGTCCTTCAGATGTTCATCCTAGAATCCTATCAGCAATGGCTCGTCCAACGATCGGCCATTTAGATCCTGCTTTTGTTGGTATGATGAACGAAACCAAAGAAGGCTTAAAGTACATCTTCCAAACTGAAAATGAGCTAACCATGCCTGTTTCAGCGCCCGGCTCTGCTGGCATGGAAACTTGTTTTGCTAACTTAGTAGAACGTGGCGACAAGGTAATCGTTTGTATTAACGGTGTATTCGGCATGCGTATGAAAGAAAACATCACGCGTCTTGGTGGCGAAGCAATTGTTGTTGAAGATGATTGGGGTTCGGCAGTAACCGTTGATAAAGTTGAACAAGCCTTAAAGGATCATCCTGATGCAAAAATCTTAGCTTTTGTTCACGCTGAAACTTCAACGGGTGCACAATCAGACGCTAAAGCACTTTGTAAGATTGCTCATGAAAATGATTGTATTACTATTGTTGATGCGGTAACGTCATTAGCCGGTTCTGAGCTACGTGTTGACGAATGGGAAATTGATGCAATTTATTCTGGCACACAAAAATGTTTGTCAGCTATGCCAGGTATTTCTCCAGTGAGCTTTAATGAACGTGCTTTAACAAAAGTTAAAAATCGAAAAACACCTGTTACTTCATGGTTCCTAGATTTAAACCTGGTAATGGGTTACTGGGGTGAGGGTGCAAAAAGAACTTACCACCACACAGCACCTGTAAACACTTTGTACGGTTTACATGAATCATTAGTAATGATTACTGACGAAGGCCTGGAAAATTCTTGGGTACGTCATCAAAAGAATCATGAAGAGTTAAGAGATGGTCTTGAGGCAATGGGCATTAAATTCTTAGTAAACAAGGCTGATCGCCTACCACAACTTAACTCTATATTCATTCCTGAAGGTGTTGATGATGCAGCTGTTCGCGCAACATTACTTAATGATTACAACTTAGAAATCGGTGCAGGTCTTGGTGCTTATGCAGGCAAAGTATGGCGCATCGGCCTAATGGGGCATTCTTCAAGAAAAGAGAATATCACTCTATTGTTGGCAGCGTTAAAAGCGACATTAGGAAAATAAACCTAAAACGCTAAACATTAAAAAGGCGACCTAAGGGTCGCCTTTTTAATGCATGACTAAATTTACTTTAATTTGGCCAGTAATTCTTCTTCGGTTTCCACGCGATTTTTATCAGGTAGACAACAATCTACAGGACAAACTTCAACACATTGTGGCTCATCAAAATGACCAACACACTCTGTACATAAGTCGCCATCTATTTCATAGATTTCATCACCCATATAAATAGCATCATTTGGGCATTCCGGCTCACAAACATCACAGTTAATACATTCATCGGTAATCAATAAAGACATGTGCTACTCCTTGGGTAAAGCAATAATAAATTTAGATGTATTTTACTCTAGGGATCTTCTGTAAACTCTGATAATTTTTGACAACGCTAAATTTTTATAGGGGAAGTAAAATTTTACAACCCTAGTCATTCATAGGTTGGATTATTTTATAACACCTATAAGAATTTAGCTAAGTCCCTTCGGGCAAGGATTTTTGGCTTTTTTTAACTTTGTTAAATTTTCCCGCAATATGAATAACTACTGCCTACAAAATTATGCCTGGTTAAAAAACCTAAAATCACTTGCAAAATTTCACCAGAATTTATAGAGGATCCCTTTAATTGTTACCCTTATTTTTATTGTGTTTTGCGGTATCATCAATGACTTTATTTTATAATTAAAAATCCTCATATGACACGTCTCTTAGCACTGCTTTTTGCCAGCCTTATTTCAATTTCATCCCAAGCAAAACTTGACAATGGCTTGTATGCAAACTTACACACCAACCAAGGTGATATCATTATTCAACTTGAGTTTGAAAAAGCACCACTAACTGTCATTAATTTTGTTGGTCTGGCGCAGGGAGCAAAGGCATCGAACATTCAAACGGGCAAGCCTTTTTACAATGGATTGAAATTTCACCGTGTTATCAATAACTTTATGATTCAAGGTGGTGATCCAGAAGGTACTGGCAGAGGTGGTCCGGGCTATAAATTTAAGGATGAAATTACAGATTTAAAACACCACAAGGCTGGCACCTTGTCTATGGCCAACTCTGGCCCAAATACTAATGGCTCGCAGTTTTTTATTACTCATTTAGCAACGCCACATTTAGATGGAAAGCATACTGTTTTTGGCTATGTTGTTGAAGGCATGGATGTGGTTAGTGATATCAAAAAAGGTGACTTTATTCGCAAGGTAAAAATCATTCGCATTGGCGAGAAAGCTCAAAATTTCGATACTGACGAAGCAGCTTTTAATGCGATCAATGAAGCGCGCAACAATCAAGAAAAGAAAAAACTAAAAAAGAAGCAAGACGAACTTGCAAGCTTTGTACGTGCCAATTATGCCAATGCAAAATTAACCGAACAAGGGCATTTTTCTGAAATTACACAAACAGGGGAAGGTAGCAAACCTAACAAGGGTGACCTGGTTAAAGTGGATCTTTCAATTGATTTAAATGATGGAACCAACATGAGAGAGGCAGGTCAGCCACTACCATTTGCTGCAGGCTCCGGAACTATTATTAACCTTATCGATACTTCAGTGTTAGAAATGAAAATCGGTGAAAAACGCACTTTAATCGCACCTTATTTTCAAATCTATGGTGATAGCGAACGTGGCAGTTTATCATCAAACAGTATTTTGATTTTTAAATTAGAATTACTTTCTATTAACGACATCAACTAATCACTTATGTTTTTAGAATTAATCAACTTTTTAACGCAATTTGATCCTGGCTTTGGCGTTTTTAATTATCTAACACTTAGAGCTGTATTAGCCATGCTTGCCTCATTATTAATAAGCTTGGCACTAGGCCATTACTTTATCAATAAATTGCACGAGTACCAAATCGGCCAAGTGATTAGAACTGATGGTCCTGAATCTCACCTAGCTAAATCTGGCACCCCTACCATGGGCGGCGTAATGATTTTATTCGCCTTTATCGTCAGTTCACTAATTTGGGCAGACTGGTCTAGTATGTATCTATGGATTGTCTTAGCTACCGCTGTTATTTTTGGTGGCATTGGCTTTGTTGATGACTACTTAAAAATCAAGCGAAAATCTTCTGACGGGCTAAGCTCGCGCAAAAAAATGCTTGGTCAATCAGTTGGTGCAATTATCATTGGACTTTGGATTGTAACAACAACTAACAGTCCCATCCAAACCGAACTATTAATTCCATTTTTTAAAGACATTACTTTTTCATTAGGCATTGCTGGCTTTCTTGTACTGACGTATTTTGTTATTGTTGGCTCTTCAAATGCGGTGAATTTAACCGATGGTTTGGACGGCCTAGCCATTATGCCGGTTATCTTAATTTCTAGTGCACTGGCGTTATTTGCTTACATTAGTGGTAACTACAATTTTTCAACCTATCTAAACATGCCATTCATGCCTGGTTCAGGTGAGCTATTCGTTATTTGCGCGGCACTAGTTGGCGCAGGATTAGGATTTTTATGGTTTAACACCTACCCTGCTGAAATATTTATGGGTGATGTTGGATCGTTAGCATTGGGTGCTATTTTGGCGGTGATTGCTATTTTATTGCGTCAAGAAATATTACTATTTATTATGGGCGGTGTGTTTGTAGTTGAAACGCTTTCAGTGATTATTCAAGTGGCTTATTACAAGCGCACTAAAAAACGTTTTTTCTTAATGGCGCCGATTCATCATCATTTTGAGAAAAAAGGCATCTCCGAGCCAAAAATTATTGTGCGCTTCTGGATGGTTACTTTAATCTTAGTACTGATAAGTCTTGCCTCGATCAAGATACGTTAAAATACTCTGACTATGGAAACCACACTCAATAAATGGGATCGACGCTACTTATCACTTGCTAAAGAGGTATCCACTTGGTCAAAAGATCCATCTACCCAAGTAGGTGCAGTTACCGTTGGTAGTAAAAAAGAAGTTCTATCTCAAGGGTTTAATGGCTTTCCACGTGGCATTCATGATACCGATGAACGCTACAATAATCGCGATACTAAGTATAAGTTAGTGGTTCACGCAGAAATGAACGCTATTTATAATGCTACTTATTCTGGCACCTCGTTGGACGGTGCAACCCTGTATGTTTACGGCCTGCCAATTTGCTCAGAATGTGCCAAAGGCATTATTCAAGTAGGTATTAAAAAAGTCGTGGTTGAAAAATCCAAGGAACTTGATAACTGGAATGAAAGCGTTCAACTCTCAAAAGAGATGTTTGACGAATCTGGCGTTGAACTAATAATAATTAACAAAAAATAACCATGTCTGAAGTTTCTAAACGTCGCACCTTTGCGATTATTTCTCACCCCGATGCGGGTAAGACCACTGTTACCGAAAAATTGTTACTCTATGCAGGTGCAATTAAAACTGCCGGTAGTGTTAAAGCTAGAAAGGCCAGTACTCATGCAACTTCTGACTGGATGGAAATGGAAAAGGAAAGAGGAATTTCCATCACTTCATCGATCATGCAGTTTAAATACGACAACCATGTTATCAACTTGCTCGATACGCCAGGACACGAAGATTTCTCCGAAGATACATACCGCACACTTACTGCTGTAGATTCAGCACTCATGGTAATTGACGTTGCCAAGGGTGTAGAAATGCGTACCATTAAGCTGATGGAAGTTTGTCGTTTGCGTGACACCCCCATTCTTACCTTTATCAATAAAATGGATCGTGAGGGTAAAGAGCCAATTGATCTATTAGATGAAGTCGAAACCGTACTCAACATTGAATGTGCACCAATTACTTGGCCGATTGGCATGGGCAAACGCTTCAAGGGTGTGGTGCATTTACTTGAAGACAAAGTCTACTTGTACGAAGCAGGAAAGAACTCTGAGATTGGTGAAAATGTCATTATCGAAGGTGTTGACAATCCAAAGCTTGATGAAATTCTGGGTGCTGATGTTGCAGCTGAAATGCGTGAAGAGGTGGAGCTTATTCGAGAGACCACCACGCCATTCACCGTGGATGATTTTTTAGCGGGAAAACAAACACCAGTATTTTTTGGCTCAGCCATCTCTAACTTCGGTATTCAAAACTTACTAGACGGTTTTATTGAATACGCACCTATCCCTCAAAATAGAGAGTCAGACATACGTGAAGTTAAACCCGATGAAACCAAACTCACTGGATTTATCTTTAAAATTCAAGCCAACATGGATCCAAAACACCATGACCGATTAGCCTTTATGCGCATCGTTAGTGGCGAATACACAAAAGGTATAAAGGTTTTGCAAGTATCAACTGGCAAGCAAATTAAAATTGCTAATGCAGTTACTTTTATGTCGCGTGAACGTTCTAGTACAGACATTGCCCATGCAGGTGATGTGATTGGCATTCACAACCATGGTGGTATTAGTATTGGCGACACTTTCACTCAAGGTGAAAAGCTAACTTTCCAAGGCATTCCTAACTTTGCGCCAGAATTGTTTCGTCGCGCTCAACTTAAAGATCCACTGAAAGCTAAAGCTTTGCAAAAAGGTCTAAACCAACTCTCAGAAGAAGGTGCTACGCAAGTATTTCGTCCAATCATCAATACCTCACAAATATTAGGTGCAGTTGGTATCTTGCAATTTGACGTGGTCGCTCATCGCCTAAAGTATGAATACGGTGTTGACTGTCAGTTTGAATCAATTGCTATTGCCACAGCGCGTTGGGTAACTGGAGAGGACAAAGACATCGAACAGCTAAAAATTAAAGCCGGTAATAATGTTGCAATCGATTCTGCTGGTATGTTGGCATACTTAGCACCCTCAACAGTCAACTTGCAACTCACGATGGAACGCCATCCTAATCTAACTTTTAGCGCTACTAGAGAACATTGATCATCCAAATAGAATAGTAATTCCCAGCAAAACTGGTACCAACAGCGAAACCAATACATTGGCCACTAAATACTGAGAGTGTTGGCCGATGGCTTCTTTAAATTTAATGGCACCGCTTAATGCATAAAATCCTGGCAATATTGCCAATAGAGCAATTAAGCTTAAATCTGGCAAGCTGTCGTCTATCAAAACACCAATAATAATAACCAACATGGTTAGTAGTAAAAATACAAAATATACTGTGTTACTTGCTGATACACCATAAGCAATTGGAAAGTGATTTCTGCCAGCTGCTTTATCTGCATCAATATCTGGATATTGATTTAACAACAATAAATTATTTACCAAGAAAAAAGGTACTAAGCTAATTAACCATAATTTATCGTTAAAAAATCCAGTAACGGCAAAATTCGCGCCCACAGTCATTAACACGCCAAATCCAAAACCTGGTGCAATTAAACACAACCAAGGATAACGATTGACCCAACGAGTATAAGCAACAACCAATATCAAACCAACAATACCGATAGGAAATAATTGCCAGCCATAAATCCAGATAAAAAAGACACCGATCAATAGTGTTATCAACAAAGATATAACACCAACGGTGAAAATAGTTTTCAGCATTTCAGGGTTATTAGGCAACGCCCCGCTACCGCCACTAAACGCAGTTCTATTGGTATTTAGATCTATACCACTTTTATAATCTAGATATTCATTCAAAGTGTTAACACTAATATGCGCCATCACTGCACCGACGAATGTCAGTACAAATAAATGCACTTAAATATCAATGACTTTGAAAAAAATAGGACTCCAAGCCAAAAATAAACACACTGGTGTCAGTATTAAAAATGGCAATCGCATTGAATTAATTATTACTTTTAATTTAGACCTCATTCGCTAACTTATCGTTAAATATATTAATTGATTGTAGCAATTTTTAAGGTGAATTAGACTCATAAGTACACCACCCCCAATTGAATGGCGTCCACACCCGTCATCTCTAAAAACACCTGATAAGGTGTCTTAAATCCCAAACATTTTCTTGGTCTAGAATTCAATTTATTCACCGCTATTTTAACATCGTCTTTTGCAATATTAATCAGCTTCATTTGTAAGTGACTATTCTTCCACTACACCCTCTTCAGATGAGGCACTATCACTCTCTTCTGCTTCAGCAATTTTAGCAACTGACACCAGTTTTTCACCTTTGGCAATTTTGATCAAAGTAACACCTTGTGTATTACGACCAATAATTGATACATCGGCTGCTCGTGCACGTACCAGCGTACCCTTATTAGAAATAAGCATCATTTCATCTTCGTCTGTTACTTGAATAGCACCAACAACTTTACCGTTACGATCTGATGTTTTAATTGAAATAACGCCCGAACCACCGCGTGCTTGAGAGCGATACTCTTCTAGCTCAGTACGCTTGCCATAGCCTTTTTCAGTAGCTGTCAGAATTGGACTATCGCTATCTGCAACAATTGCTGACACAATTTCATCATCAACCAACTTCATACCGCGAACACCAATAGCGGTACGCCCTACTGCACGAACATCCGCCTCTTTAAAGCGAATCGATTTACCATTTGCAGAGAACAGCATAATATCATTGTTACCTGAAGTAATATCAACCCCAACTAGCTTATCACCATCACGTAATTCGATAGCGATGATGCCGCCTTTTCTTGGACGGGCAAAGTTGGTTAACGAGGTCTTTTTACACGTACCTGAACTAGTCACCATAAATACAAATTGATCTTGTGTGAATTCTGATACTGGCAAAATTGCATTAATAGCTTCTTCTTTTTCTAATGGCAGTAAGTTAATAATTGGCTTACCACGTGCTGTACGTGATGCAACTGGCAATTCGTATACTTTAAGCCAATGAACCTTACCTGCTGACGAGAAACACAACACGGTATCGTGTGAATTTGCCACAAATAATTGATCGACAAAATCTTCATCTTTCATCTTTGTGGCTGCTTTACCCTTGCCACCACGACGCTGTGCTTGATAATCACCCAATGATTGAGCCTTCACGTAACCACCATGTGATAACGTTACCACGCGCTCTTCTTGAACGATAAGATCTTCCAAAGTAAGGTCTATTTTGTGTTCGATAATTTGAGTCATGCGTTCATTGGCGTATTCATCACGAATTTCATTAAGCTCATCACGAATAATCTGCATTAAGCGATCTGGATTTTGCAAGATATCTAGTAAGTATTTAATACGCTCTAATAGTTCATTAAACTCATCAAAAATTTTGTCTTTTTCTAAACCGGTTAAACGATGAAGTTTAAGATCTAAGATTGCCTGTGCTTGCTGAGTAGAAAGCTGGTAATCGCCACTCTCTTGTAAGCCAAGCTCGGGTAATAATGTTTCTGGCTTAAACATAGCCATATCACGATCACCGATAAGCTCTTTAATTACCGAGCCATTCCAAGTTTTGGCAATTAAGTTTTCTTTAGCTTCGGCTGGATTACTAGCTGACTTAACCAGCTCGATAATTTCATCAATATTGTGTAATGCAACTGACAAACCCTCTAACAAATGAGCGCGATTTCTAGCTTTATTTAGATCAAAGATAGAGCGGCGTGTAACAACATCTCTTCTATGGGAAATAAAGGCTTCTAATATGCCTTTAAGGGTCATGAGTTTAGGCATTCCCCTATCAATTGCCACCATGTTGATACCGAATACGGTTTGCATTTCAGTTAGCTTGTAAAGATTGTTAAGCATAACTTCAGGTACTTCACCACGACGAAGCTCAATCACCATACGCATGCCATCTTTATCAGACTCATCTCTAAGGCCGGTAATACCGTCAACTCGTTTATCTCTAACTAGATCAGCAATTTTTCCAATTAAACGAGCCTTATTAACTTGATATGGTAATTCTGTAACTACGATACTTTGCTTATCTTCGCCTTCAACATGCGAAACAGAGCGAAGATAAATTTTACCTTTACCAGTTTCGTACGCTTGACGAATACCGCTTGCACCGTTAATAATGCCAGCCGTTGGAAAATCAGGGCCTGGCATAATTTCTAATAATTCATCAACCGTGATATTTTCATTGTCAATAATTCTTAAGCAGGCCTCAATCACTTCACCAAGATTATGTGGCGGAATATTAGTTGCCATACCAACTGCAATACCTGACGATCCATTTGCCAATAAGTTTGGTACACGTGTTGGTAATACACTCGGCTCTGATTCTGAACCATCATAGTTATCAACAAAATCAACCGTATCTTTTTCAAGATCACGCAATAATTCATGCGACAACTTAGCCATACGAATTTCTGTATAACGCATTGCTGCTGCTGAATCACCATCAACCGAACCAAAGTTACCTTGACCATCAATTAGAATGTTGCGCATTGAGAATGGCTGCGCCATACGTACAATGGTGTCGTATACAGCAGTATCACCATGCGGATGGTACTTACCAATTACATCACCAACAATACGCGCAGATTTTTTATAAGCTTTGTTGTAATCATTGCCCAATACATTCATCGCATAAAGTACGCGACGGTGAACTGGCTTAAGGCCATCTCGAACATCAGGCAAGGCACGACCAACGATGACACTCATGGCGTATTCCAAGTAGGAATCACGCATCTCATCTTCGATGGTAACTATTGGAAAATTAGGCTCAAAAGCTTCTGGATTTTCAGTGTTAATTGTATCGTCTGACATACAAAAAATTCGCTTGATTAAATTAGCTTTTATTGTACCCTAACCGAGTGAATTTACACAATAAAAATGTGTAATTAACAGTGATAATTTTGAAATAATTTAACTAGAAAAATTCTTGTTAAATCAAGGTGTTAAGCGTTTTTTTCTTGGACTGCTTTTGAGAGTGTTTTAAGCAAGATTTCAGTATCTTCCCAATTGATACAACTATCGGTAATACTAACACCATACTCAAGCGATTCTAGTGGCCCAACCGACTGATTACCTTCATTAATATTTGACTCAATCATAACCCCAAAAATCTTGTCTGAACCTGATGCTATCTGTCTAGCGATTTCATCACCAACCAGTATTTGATTTTTGAATTTTTTCTCACTATTGGCGTGGGAGAAATCAACCATCACCCTAGGCATTAGCCCCTCGTCTTGCAATTGTTTGTAGGTATGGTTAATACATTCTTTATCGTAATTTGGACCATCTGCACCACCGCGAAGAATGATGTGCGTTGTTTCATTACCAGAAGAAGTGTAATGACTAACACCACCCTCTTTGTTAACCGAAAGCAAGTGATGAGGACTGCTTGCTGATTTAATAGCATCAATAGCCACCCTAAGTGAGCCTGTGGTGCCATTTTTAAAGCCAACTGGGCAAGATAAGGCCGAAGCCAGCTCACGATGGGATTGGCTTTCTATTGTACGCGCGCCAATCGCACCCCATGAAATAAGGTCAGAAATATATTGCGGCGTAATCACATCAAGATATTCAACAGCAACTGGTATGTCTATATCAGCAATATCTGTTAACAAGTGTCTGGCGATTTTCAAACCTTTATCGATATTGAAGCTTTCATCCAAATCAGGATCGTTAATCAAACCCTTCCAACCAATGGTTGTGCGCGGCTTTTCAAAATACACACGCATCACAACAAACAAATCTTCTTTAAGCTCGTCTCTCAATACAACTAATTTCTTAGCATAATCACGTGCAGCTTGAGAATCATGAATTGAGCACGGGCCAACAATTACCATTAAGCGCTTATCTTCGCCCGTTAAAATTTTAGCAATGGTTTCACGCGCTTGAAAAACACCGGCAGAACCTTGCTCACTAAGTGGAAATAAATCTATTAACTCATTAGGCGCCATAATAGGCGCGCTTGAAGTAATTCTTAGATTGTCAGTATTATACTTCATAGCTTAGTGCTTCCTTATTTCTGATTTTCGATTAAGGCGTAAGCTGAGTGATTATGAATTGATTCAAAATTTTCAGATTCAAGACGGTAATAACTAATATGTTTATTAGCATTTAAAGCCACGGCGATATCACGTACTAAATCCTCAACAAATGCAGGGTTATCATACGCTCTTTCGGTAACCACTTTTTCATCTTCACGCTTAAGAATGGCATATAACTCACAAGAGGCTTTCTTCTCAGCAAGATCAATCAAGTCTTCAAGATAAAGTGTTTTTCCAGTGCTGGCTTTAGCTTTAATAGTGATATGAGAACGTTGATTGTGGGCGCCATATTTAGAAATACTTTTTGAGCATGGGCAAAGACTGGTAACAGGAACAACAACTTTCATCATTACCTCAACTACGCCATTTTCTAAAGAGCCATACAAAGTAACTTGATAGTCCATTAGCGATTCAACACCTGATGATGGTGCTTTTTTCTTTCTGAAAAAAGGAAAATTTACCGTGATGTACGCAGTCTCTGATTCTAGACGATCACGCACTTTTTCAATAATTTTTCCAAAATCACCACTGTTAAATTCACACGGACCTTCGTTCAAAATTTGAATAAAACGTGACATATGCGTTCCCTTAACATCCTCAGGTAAAGTCACTGTCATGGTGAAATTTCCCACTGTTGGAGATTTGTTACCATCACGATCAATGTACGTAATTGGGTGAGAAATATCTTTAATACCAACTCTATCAATAACGATTTGACGAGTATCTAGATTGTTTTGTGTGTCAGGTAAATCACAAGATTTCATAGAGACCTTTGCATTAAGTGGGGATGATTAGCAACATTCAATTTTTGTTGAATTGGTAATTTTCTTAAACCCAGCCCTAGCAAGGTTAAGGCAGGGTTTAAAAAAATACCAAGTTGGTTAAAAATGGATGGTTGATGATTATTCATATTTATGTAAATGTCTCTCATAATTAGTCCTCCGAATAAGTGACTGATGCTCGAAGAGTTTCCCAAATGGTTATCTCTTTGACACGAACATCATCAGTGTTAATTAATTTACCCACTTCTTCAAAGAAATATTTAGCAATATTTTCAGCAGTAGGGTTGAGCTGATCAAAAGGAGTCACTTCGTTTAGATATTGATGATCTAGTCTTTTAACAACAACTTTGGTTTGTTTTTTAATGTCTCGAAAATCAATTGCCATGCCGACATCATCGAGTACTTTTGAGGCGACAAGAACTTCCACTTGCCAATTATGACCATGTAAGCGGGAGCAATCCCCCGGATAATCTCTTAAGGAGTGCGCTGCTGCGAAATCTGTAACAATTTTTAGGGCGAACATTTTCGGAAAAATTGGAAAAAAGATTAATTATACCTTTGATGGCATAAAAATTACACCCTGAATAACAGTGGGATTGTTATCATGGGGCTGTTGAATATTGAGAGTACGATTTAGGGAATGCAGAAAATAGTGCGCTTCTTATTCAAAAATGAGGAGAATAGCTAGCTATTTGACGAGTTTTTTTTGGATAAGAAAGGTGCTGTTTTACGTGCTTCATAAATTGTATTTTAAATGTTCGACAATCCCATCAAACCGCCTCAATCGAGTCAACACTTTGGTAGCCTTTTGGTAACAAGTTGCCACGACGCGCTCTCGAGCCAATATAGTTGGTTAAATCTTGGAACTTAATGGTTAGATGGCGCTTACCTGCATAAACTTTAAGATTTTGTGTTTCTAACAACACACAAAGTCCAACAACAAATTCTTCTCTAGCCTTGAGATCTTTTACTGGAATTTGAATTAATTTATTACCCTTACCTTTTGATAAAATTGGCAATTCAGATACTGGGAATACCAACAAACGACCGCGATTAGTAGTTACAGCAACGAATTGTTTATCTAAATCATCCACCTTAATAATCTTCATTACCTTGGATTCACCCGGTAGTTTCAAAGATGCTTTTCCTGCTTTTTTCTTAGAGAGTAAATCGCCAATAGTACCAATAAATCCATAGCCTGCATCTGAGGATAGCAAGATATTCTGAGCATCATCACCCATAATTACATCGACAAACTCGGCACCAGTTGGTGGTGACAGCTTGCCTGTTAATGGCTCGCCTTGGCCTCTTGCACTTGGCAATGAATTAGCTAGTAGCGAATAAGAGCGTCCAGTAGAATCAATGAAAATAGCGTTTTTATTACTTCTACCTTGAATGCTAGTTAGGTAATTATCACCAGATTTATAATTAAGCGTGGTCGGATCAATGTCGTGACCTTTAGCGCTACGAACCCAGCCTTTATCACTCAGCACAACGGTGATATTTTCAGCAGGCACCAAATCATCCTCACTAAACGCTTGAGCAACGCTAACGCCTGATTTAATAGCTGAACGCCTCTCGTCTCCAAACTGATCAATAATAGCTTTTAACTCTTTTTTGATATAAGTCTTTAAACGGCTATCACTCGATAGCAGCAACTCTAATTTTTCTTTTTCGACAGCCAACTCTTCCTGTTCAGCTTGAATTTTTACCTCTTCAAGTTTGGCAAGATGGCGTAATTTAAGTTCTAAAATAGCTTCAGCCTGAATTTCACTAAGCTTAAAGTGGGACATTAATACCAGCTTAGGCTTATCATTCTCACGAATAATAGCAATCACTTCATCAATATTTAAGAAAGCAACTAACAAACCTTCTAAAATATGCAAACGTGACAAAATTTTGTCTAATCGATAGTTAAGGCGCTTAGTAACAACTTGAGTTCTGTAAGTTAGCCATTCTTTTAACATCGGTACCAAAGGCTTAACCTGAGGCTTACCGTTTAGACCAATTACGTTCATATTAACGCGATAACTTTTTTCAAGATCAGTGGTTGCAAATAAATGCAGCATTAATACATTGATATCAACCCTATTTGAACGCGGTACAATAACAATACGAGTCGGATTTTCATGATCAGATTCATCACGAATATCATCAACCAGTGGCAGTTTTTTAGCACGCATTTGCGCAGCAATCTGTGTGATAACCTTAGAACCAGAAGTCTGGAATGGCAACGTTTCAATAACAATATCACCATTCTCTTTTTGATAGGTAGCTCGCATCTTCACCGAACCATGACCAGTTTCATAAATTTGTCTTAAATCACTTTTACTTGAAACAATGTTGGCACTGGTTGGATAATCGGGCGCTGGGATGATTTGCATAATTTCATCCAGATCACTTGACGGCTTATCAAGTAACTGAATACAAGCGCTAACTACCTCAATTAAGTTGTGTGGTGGCACATCTGTTGCCATACCCACGGCAATACCCGAAGTACCATTTAATAATAAATTAGGTACTTGTGCAGGTAGGTTTTTAGGCTCTTGCAATGAGCCGTCAAAATTATCAGCCCAATCAACCGTACCTTGGTTTATCTCTTTGAGTAATAAATCTGCATAACGAGATAATTTAGACTCGGTATAACGCATAGCAGCAAAAGATTTTGGATCATCTGGCGCACCCCAGTTTCCTTGGCCATCAATAAACGGATAACGATAAGAAAATGGTTGTGCCATCAGTACCATGGCTTCATAACAAGCACTATCGCCATGAGGGTGGAACTTACCCAAAACATCACCCACAGTACGAGCTGATTTTTTAAATTTTGCAGTGGATTTAAGGCCGAGCTCACTCATCGCATAGATAATGCGTCGTTGTACAGGCTTGAGTCCGTCACCTACAAATGGCAAGGCGCGGTCAAGAATGACATACATTGAATAATCAAGATAAGCGCGCTGCGAAAACTCTGCAACGCTTTGCTGCTCAAGGCCGATTTGGCTCATTTTCCCCCTGGAAATAACGGTTTTTTTTATTAAGGGCATCTCTATAAAAACCCTTAAGTTTTGAGCTATTTTAATGCAACTTTTAGCTCAGAAAAATTAAATTAATGCATTCGAGGTTCGACCTCGAATGCATTAATAAATATTTGAAGACCTTTACTTAAATTAAAACAGTATAACAAAGTACATTTTCATCCTTAATACAACGAACACTAAAGCCGTTGGCGCGATTATTGCTGTTGAAGTTCACATTGCTACTATTGACGTTCAAATTACGACCATTCGTGCCATCAGCAGACCGATTCCACAAGTTGGCGTTAGAGCCAACATTGTTAAGCGCGCCATTCGTACGATTGCGGTTGCCAGTAACTGGCAACTTTAAAAACAAACACTTTTAATTTTATAAGTTTTTCCTCTCATAAAAATTGATCTTTGTCCTGTTATTTAAAAAAAACAGGGGTTTGTTAGGATAAAGACAGACACGCTCGATAAAAACTCTCGCTATTTATCAACTCTGGTCATGTACTTTTGCCATGCTGTTAGTTGTTTGGATAAATCTTGTATCATTATGTTTAAAGAGGAAAAGCCTTTAGTGCTTAATAATTGCAGATCTTTACTAATTCGCAAAAGTAGCCTTAACACTTCCGCGTTTTGTCTAGCGCTTTCAATGTGATTGATTCTAGCTGATTTTTTACTTTTGTTAGCTTTGTACACATCAATCAGCAAATCCAAGCTAGCTTCTTTCATTTTTTCACCTAGGCTAAATTTATACTCTCTTGGAAAGTTTTTTGTGCGATTATAAATCTCCAGTAAAAAATCATAGCCCGTTTTATAAACAGCTAATTCGCTAAATAATGCCATTGCCAGAATTCTTTATTAATCGTCACTTTGGTGTATTTTTTTGCAAATGCAAAGAAACAATAAAAACGCTTGATTAAAACAGTTGTTGCTTTTTTTGACCAATTTATAGCTATTCGCATGTTTTAAAATACCCAAATATGCATTAATTTTTGATTGTATTTGCTCCATCACCGTCCAATCTATTCTTTCATTCTCAACCAATAAACAATTAACTTGCTTAAGTACTTGATAAAAACTATGCTTGACTCGATGGCTAACATAATTTCGATAAGGCTTGATGTATTGTCCTAGAAACAAAACCCCATGATAATAAGGCTGGCAATAAATTTTCTTTGGATGCAAGTTTAGCCCTATTGGCTTAATCTGCGTCTGGATTTTACTAATAATAGCTTTTAAATATTGTTTATCTTCACGCACAAACAACATATCATCTACATAACGACCATAATATTTTATCTTTAAAGTATGTTTAATAAAATGATCTAAATCATTGAGATACAAATTACCAAACATCTGTGAAGTAAGGTTGCCAATAGGTAGCTCTACACCTTTTGCATTACCAAATAACGACTTATCTTTAGGCAAACCATGTCAATCTTTTTTGCTACCTTTAAGGTTACAATTTTGTGTTACTTCATTAAAAATAGTTTTTTGCAGTAAATAATCAATCAGCTCAAAAGACAATCCATTATAAGTTTTATTTTTATCTAAAATTTGTAAAACTTTTTGGTAAATCACCTCATGCTTAATATGCATAAAATACCCTTTGGATATCGAGCTTTAAAATAAAAGCTTGTTTTTGGTAGTTGTTCGTTGCTTGTCGAATAAATTTGGTTGCTCGTTTAATGCCATACAAACTGCCTTTATTTTGTCGACAACTATAACTATCATGAATGAATGTTTTCTCAATATCGCCATAAATTGCCCAATAGATAAGATGATGTACCACTCTATCAGAAAAATCAGCAGCAAATATTTCGCGCTTAACAGGCTTATTAACCATAAACACTACTGAGGGCTTAGGCTGGTAAGTTCGGTGATAAATTTGCTCAGCTAATTCTATTAATTTAACGTCATAATCAAGCTGCCCTGAGCGTAGCGAGGAAATACCCTTGGGGTGCAAAACTCGTGTGATTTTGAGTATTACGCTTATGCTTGCGTGCATCATAATAAGCAAAATTCAATTAATAAACTACCTATTTACAGTCAATATCACTCATCCTGCTTTTTTTTAAAATAACCCTTTCAGGCTAAAGCCATGAAAGGCTAAAGGGTCAGAAGTGTACAAATGAATCAAAGTGTCACGCTGCGCTTAATCCTTAATGCAACGAATACTAAAGCCGTGGGCGCGATTATCGCCGTTGAAGTACGCAGTGTGACTATAGACGTCCAAATGGCGACCACCCGTGCCACCAGCAGACCGACTCCACATGTGGACTTCCTCACCTCTACGGCCAAGCCTGCCATCCGTACGATGACGGTAACCAGCAACTGGGATTTTGAGATTAGAACCATAGGCGCCAGAAGCGTTATTGGTTGCCCAAGATGCTCTTTCAGCTTCAAGCTCAGATTCTAATGGCACACTAAATCCTACTGGACAAATGTCATTTGTACCGCCACTATTCCAAGCATTGGTTCTACTGCTACCCGTTCTGTCTGCAGTCGTCCAATCATGTGGCGAAGAGTTAATAGTAATAAAAGTATTTGTTCCCGGAGTGATGGCGGTTGCCAAGGTTGCTGTCGTAGCTGAGCTGCGTGATTCATGTCCATCATCATTTCGTCCCCATTGGTACAAGTGACCATAAGCAGCACTATCCGTAGAAGAGGTAGCTACTTGGGTAGCACCAAGGTTTCTATCTAGCCAAACTCTTCCTGTAGCCGAGGTAACGGTGAGGTAAGTCTTGCCGTTAAAGAACACACCTAAGATGACCACTTCATCATCCGTCATCGTTGCGGTAAAGTTAGTCATTGTTACAGCGTTGTAACCACCGCCAGATAATGCATGGCTAATGGTTACGGTTTCATTAACTGCATCTGCATCGTTCACACCTGTAATGGTAACGGTTTGTGGGGTAGACCAATTACCTGAAGTAAAGGTAAGTGGGCTGGTCACTGTGGCAGCCGTCGTATCATTACTGGTAAGGGTGATGGTTACATTACTTGTT